>JAGAEZ010000115.1 GCA_017612875.1 Bacteroidaceae bacterium
AGGACCACACGTAACTACAACTACCACATCCTGGTACCCAAGGAGCTGGAATACCTGAGCAATCCTGACAATCCTGTCCTGCAGACCATAATGTGGGAGGCACTGGGATGGTACGTGACCTCATATCAGGCACATGCGATAGCCGAGCTGGCACTCAAGGTGTCCGCTGACACTCGTTTTGACGAGACAGTACGCAATGAAGCACTGAAGACATACAACAGAGTGAAATGAGAAAAGCACTATTTACGGTTCTGGCAGCAGGAGCACTGGCGGTTTCCTGCACCAGGGAGGTCAACCCCGGATTTGCCGTGGTGATTGACCCGGTGAGCTATAATGAGGCCAAGGCTGAGATAGACGAATATATGACAGTGGTAAGCGGCAGGGGCCTGTACCCCATCCTGCTTATTGACCGCTGGGGTGTCCCTGACAGTATAAGGGAGGCTCTGATAGGCCTGTATAATGACAAGGAGCACTCGCTGGAGGGATGCGTCCTGATAGGTGACATCCCTGTTCCCATGGTCCGTGACGCCCAGCACATGGCCAGCGCGTTCAAGATGGATCAGGATGCCTATCCCAGGATAGACACACATATACCGTCGGACCGTTTCTATGACTGTTTCGACCTTAAGTTCGACTATCTGGACCAGGATTCGGCACGCTGGTACTATTACAGGCTGAGGGCCGACGGTGCACAGAAACTGAATCCCACCATATACTCCGCACGCATAACCCCGCGTGACAACGAGCGCGGAGAGCGCTATGAGAAACTGCGCCGTTATATGCAGCGTATAAACAAGGCCGACCAGGCTCAGAACCGGCTTGACCATGTGCTGATGTTCGGAGGTGACGGCAACCTGTCCGGCTCGTTCGCGGCACGGACCGATGCCAAGATGGAGTTCTATGACCAGTTCCCGTGGATGAAGGACCAGGCACAGTCCGTAGTATATATGGACTATACCCGTGACAAGTACATCAAGCGCCGCCTGACCGATGAGCTGCAGAATCCCATGACCGACTATGCCCTGCTCTCACACCACGGCGATCCTACCATACAGTATCTGAGCGGCGTCAAGGATCCGCTTGACATACTTGTTACCGCAGAGTTCAGCAATTACCACCCCCAGACACCCCTGGTATCGCTCGACGCCTGCTATAACGGCTCCTTCCATCTGGACGACAACATACAGGAGGCATATCTGTTCGGCCAGGGCAACGGTACTCTCCTGGTACTGGCCAACAGCGTGAACGCCATCCAGGACAAATGGGTAAACCGTTATAC
Organism: Bacteroidaceae bacterium; assembly: GCA_017612875.1. Taxonomy (GTDB): domain Bacteria; phylum Bacteroidota; class Bacteroidia; order Bacteroidales; family Bacteroidaceae; genus Colenecus. The sequence goes on from JAGAEZ010000115.1 coordinate 1,280, forward strand.
CGGCCTTATGGGAATGGGGATGAGAGCAGGTTATCTGGCCAAATACGGCACCTTCATGGAGTTCCATCTGTTCGGCGACCCGACATACTCCTTCAAGGCTTCGGCCGATCCGGGATTCGACATCAACGACGCCCTGTTCTCCGCCGGTGACAGTTTCTGGAAAAAACAGCTTTACAACCCCTATCCTGCCGTACAGCAGCTTGCGGTACACATGCTTGCCGACAGCGGTCCGCAATGGTCCGATGCCATAATGAAACGTTTCGGATCATCGGAGTCCGGTATGGTGAGACTGGCCTGCCTGATGGAGCTGTCACGCTTCAGGGATGACAATTTCAAGAAATGCATAATACTCTCGCTTGATGACGAGCATGAAATGACACAAAGGTTCGGAGTGCTGTATGCCGGAAGGTTCGGCCATCCTGACCTTGTGGATGTGATAGCTGACCTGCGCTGCCGGAACAACCTGAGCGAGAGAGTGGATTTCGACCTCTGGAACGTACTGCGCTCATTCGACTCAACGGCAGTTTTCGATGCGGTACACTTCATCATGCCCGCCTTGGGATACTACACGAACCATGACAGCATAACACATGCCATGGACTCCGTGCTCGGATATTATGCCGGTCATCAGGCTTTCGATATACGCAAGGCGCTCAAGAGCACCAGGGCAAGTGCCCAGAGCAAGCTGAACGCCATCCACAGCATCAGGAACAATCCTCCCCACTACTATACCGACGATATCCTGGACTATCTGACTTCAAAAGTACCTGCCCAGGATTCCGTCATACAGAAAGCCGCATGGGAGGCTATAGGATGGTTCGACATGTCATACCGTGCGCCCGACATAGCCGAGGCGGCGCTCAAGGTATATCAGGACAAGAGCTATCCCGTAACGGTACGCAACGAGGCGTTGAAGACACATAACCGCACAAAATAAAGAGTATGAAAAGATATGTTGGATTTCATCCCACCTTTTCTCGCCACGACAGAGTGAACAAGTTCCCTCTGTTCGTCTGGCTTATCGAAAACGTTCCCATACTGCTGGCCGCGGCACTTGCAGTGTCCTGCTCAGCTCCGGTAAGGGACGGTTTCGCCGTAGTCATAGACAGTCAGAGCTATAAGGAGGCCAAGGCTGAGATCGACGGTTATTTCAGGACTGTCGAAAACCGCGGACTCCATCCTGTCCTGGTCATTGACCGCTGGGGTGTCCCTGACAGTATCAGGGCCGAGCTTATCAGGCTTTACAATGCGAAAAAGAACCCCATACAGGGCTGTGTGTTCATAGGCGACATTCCTGTGGCAAAGGTACGTGACGCACAGTTCCTGACCAGCGCCTTCAAGATGGACCAGAGCGGCCGTTATCCCATGTCGGACTATTGCGTGTCCACGGACAGGTTCTATGATTCGTTCGACCTGGAATGGGATTTCATACAGCAGGACACCGCCCGCAAGGAGTATTTCTACTACTCGCTGCGCAATGACTGCCCGCAGATACTGAGGCCCACAATCTATTCCGCCCGCATATTCCCCCGTACCAACCCGCGTGGCGACAAGTACGTGAAGCTGCGCCGCTACATGCAGAGGGTGAATGCCGCCGATGCGGCCAACAATCCCATCGACCAGGTCCTCTCGTTCGGAGGTCACGGCAATGTGTCCGATTCATGGACGGCACGCATGGATGAGAAGATAGAGATGTATGACCAGATGCCGTGGATGCGCAAGCAGCTGAAAGGCGTGGAATACATAGATTTCCGCTACAAGGATTTCATCAAGCAGACTCTCAAGAACGAGCTGCAGCGGCCTGACCTGGATTATGCAGTGCTTCACCATCACGGCAGCGAGGAGGAGCAGCTTCTGTCCGGAACGCCCGTCACCTCGTCGCTTCCCGTCTCAATCGACAACGCCCGACGCTATGCCCGTTCCCAGGTCCGCTCCTACCTCAAGCGCGGACGGTCGGCCGCCGAGGCCAGGGCCAGCATAGAGAAGGTTCTGGGCACCCCTATTCCCGAACAGTGGATAAGGGAGGCCGACGATCCCGATATAGTGGCCGATGACGAGGCTTACTCATACGCCGAGGACCTGCATGTGGCAGAGTTCGCCACCTACCGTCCACAGGTGCGCATGGTATCGCTCGACGCCTGCTACAACGGCTCTTTCCATGAGGACGAGAGCATCCAGGAGTGCTATCTGTTCGGTGAGGGTAACGGAACGGTAATAGCCATAGCCAATACTGTCAACTCCATTCAGGACCGCTGGATAAACCGTTATCTGGGTATGCTCGGGATGGGACTCAGGTCAGGTTATCTGGCAGTCTTCAACAACACCCTTGAGAACCATGTGTTCGGTGATCCCACCTTCGCCTTCACTCCTGCCGCCGATCCCGGCTTCGATGTCAATGCGGCCGCCCTGAACTACTCGCCGTCATTCTGGAAGAAACAGCTTGAGAACGGATATCCCGCAGTACAGGTGATGGCATGTTATATGCTCGCCGAGCGTTGTGAAGGCAACTGGTCTGACCTGCTGGCCGCCAAGTTCAGGAACTCACCGTACGGGATGGTCCGTCTGGCGGCACTCCTGGAACTGGCGAACTATCGGGACGACAATTTCCGGGAGTGCGTAAGACTGGGTATCAATGACGGAAACGAGATGACCCAGCGCTTTGCGGTGATACTGGCAGCCGATTGCGGGGATGATTCTCTTATAGGACCGATGGTAACCCTCTACTGCGAGAACTACATACCCGACCGGGTACGTTTTGACCTTGCCAGCAGTTTCCGCTCATTCGACTCCACCAAGGTGGTGAACACCTTTGACAAGGTATTTCCACGGATTGTAAACTACAGCAATCCCGACAGCGTTGGAACCGTAATCAGGAAAAACCTCATGAGCCTCACCTCATATATGGCCGATGAGTTCCTGGATTATGTCCTCGACACCTGGAATACCGAGAATTCCCGCATCTCCGACATCCGTTCGCTCAGGAACTATCCCGCACACGCATTGGTCCCCAAGCTGCTCGAATATCTGTCAGAGCCCAAGGAACCTGCCGTCCAGGAGGCCTTATGGGAGGCTTTGGGCTGGTTCGTACTCTCATACCGTGCACCGGAGATCGCAGCCAGGGCCAAGGCGGTATGTGATGACACAAGATATCCCCAGGAAGTAAGGAAACAGGCACTGCGTGCATATAACAGGCTGAAATGAAAATAAGAAATATTATCCGTACACTCGCTGTCTCGTCCGTCGCGGCTCTTCTTTTTTCCTGCTCCCGTCAGGAGCCCGGTTTTGCCGTAGTGATTGACTCCCGGAGCTATTCCGAGGCCAGGAACGAGATTGACCGGTATCTGAAGGTGGTGGAGAGCCGGGGCCTCTATCCGTACCTTGTGGTGGACCGCTGGTATAATCCTGACAGCATACGCCAGGCTCTGATAAACCTGCACAATGACAGCAGGCACCCTATCGAGGGATGTGTCCTTATAGGTGATATCCCCGTGGTGATGGTGCGTGACGCACAGCATTTCACCACTGCCCTCAAGATGGACCAGTTCAACCCGTCATTCAGCCGCAATGAGTACTGTGTGCCGTCGGACCGTTTCTATGACTGTTTCGACCTTAAGTTCGACCTTATAGAGCAGGATTCCGCCCGCAGCGAGTATTTCTTCTACAGTCTGAGAGCTGACTGTCCGCAACGCCTCCACCCCACCATATACAGCGCGCGTATCTTCCCCCGTGACAATGAGACCGGCGGCAGATATGACAAACTGCGCCGGTACATGAGACGTGTCAACGAGGCTGACGGCAGCAACAACCCCCTTGACAGGATGTTCTATTTCAGCGGTGAGGGTTATATATCGGAATCGGTCGATGCACGTATCGACGAGAAGATCGAACTGTATGACCAGTTCCCGTGGATGCGTACCCAGAGGCAGTCGATAGAATACATCGACCACAAACGCGAGAAGTTCGTGAAGAACCGCCTGATACAGCAGATGCAGTACAAAGATGTTGATTTTGCCGTTCTACATCACCATGGAGCCTTTGATACCGAATATCTGAGCAATTATCCAGATGCCGAGACAATGGTTGAGGATGTGGCCATGATGCGCCGATTCATGCGTGAACAGATGCGTGAGGGCAACCGCAAGGGCATGAGCAAGCAGGAAGTAATGCGCCGCATAAACAACTATTTTGGCTGTGAGGTACCTGAGTCTTGGTACAAAGGGGCCCTTGATCCGGAACAGATAGCACGCGACGAGCAGGATGACATAGATGAGGAGAACAACATAAATCTGCATTTCTCTGATTTCACCTACTATCATCCGCAGGTGCGCATGGTATCACTGGACGGCTGCTATAACGGTTCGTTCCATCGTGACGAGAGCATACAGGAGGGGTATCTGTTCGGTGAAGGCAACGGTACCATAGTGGTTCTGGCCAATACCGTGAACGTGCTTCAGGACAAATGGGCCGACCATTTCATAGGCCTGATGGGACTCGGCATGAGAGCCGGCCGGATGGCGCAGTTCGGGGCATATATGGAACAGCACCTGTTCGGTGACCCCACATTCAGCTTCTCTCCTGCCGTCAAAACCACCTTTGACGTGAACAACGCTATCCTGAATGCCGGTGACGGATTCTGGCAGAAACAGCTTAAGGATGGTTCTCCCGCCATGCAGATACTTGCAATGGACATGCTTCAGAGGAGTGACAGGAACTGTTCGGACCTGTTAGCCGCCAAGTTCAGGTCATCGGACTCAGGCATAGTACGTCTGGCAGCCCTGATGGAGCTCTCTGAATACAATGACGACAATTTCGTAGAGTGTCTTGCGCTTGCTCTGGACGACAGCCACGAGATGACACAGCGCCTGGCCGTAAACATGGCAGGACGTTCAGGCGACGGGAGGCTCATACCGGGACTGGTACGCATAGCTTCCAAGAACAACACCTCCGAACGTATTGAATTCGACGTTACCAATGCCTTCCATACATTCGATTCCACACTCGTACTCAACGAGTTCGACAGATATTTTCCCACAGTAGAGTGCTACATCGACCATGACAGCATAGGAGGGCTTATCCGCAAGGCACTGCACAGTTTCACCACCTCCATCCCCGATGAGGTGAACTCGCGGCTGTTCGACAAGACCAACACCCAGACCCAGCGCAAGGCTGGCGCACGTGCCCTGCGAAACAGTCCTGTGCACGGCATGGTTCCGCAGCTGCTGGAGCTGCTGGCCGATCCTGAGGAGGATGACCTGATCCTGACAGTATTATGGGAAGCGATGGGATGGTATGACATCTCCGTCCGGGCCGATGAGATTGCCGATGCGGCCCTCAGGACCAGTACGGATGAAAGATTCTCTGAGAGGGTAAGGAATGAAGCCCTCAAGACCTACAACAGGCTGAAATGAAACTGATATCAAGAATATCGCTGCTCACTATCCTGTCCTTCACGGTATCAGGCGGATTATATGCGCAGTACGCCATAAGGCCCGGTGCGAATCTGCCGCGTCTGCAGCTCAAGACTGCGGGGAACCGTGCCCCGGGACGCGAGGGGCTGCCGGATTTCGTAGACAACTCGCTCTCACCGTTCTTCCCGGACATAATAAACCAATACGGAGGGTCATGCGCCCAGGCGTCAGGAATACACTATCTGTTTACCTATGAGATGAACCGCACACTTGAACGGGCAGTTCAGGGAAAAGCAGCCAACACATTCAGCTACAGATGGATATGGAACCTTCTCAATGAAGGCAAGGATCAAGGTGGAATAGCCAGCGACGGTATAGAGATAACCATGACGGCAGGTTGTATGACAGTGGCTGATTTCGGCGATGAGAGCGCCTATGATTTCCGTTGGCCCACGGGCTATGAGAAGTACCACCGCGCCATGGCCTACAAGACAAAGAGCGCAAGTACTGTAGATCTCAGGTCGGTGGACGGCATAAATACCCTGATGAACTACATGTACGACAAGCAGGACGGACATACGGGCGGTGGAATAGCTTCGTTCTCAATATCATCGGACAACTGGGGATATGAAG
>JAGAEZ010000116.1 GCA_017612875.1 Bacteroidaceae bacterium
ATGACCTGGTCGAAGTCATCGCCGCCCAGGTGAGTGTCACCGTTGGTGGCAAGCACCTCGAACACTCCGCCGCCGAACTCCAGGATGGAGATATCGAATGTACCGCCACCCAGGTCGAACACTGCAATCTTCATATCCTTGTTGGCCTTGTCAACGCCGTATGCCAAAGCTGCGGCGGTAGGCTCGTTCACTATACGCTTCACATCCAGACCGGCTATCTGGCCAGCCTCCTTGGTAGCCTGACGCTGTGAGTCGCTGAAGTATGCCGGAACTGTGATGACAGCCTCTGTCACCTCCTGGCCCAGATAATCCTCGGCTGTCTTCTTCATCTTCTGAAGAATCATGGCACTGATCTCCTGAGCGGTGTACATACGTCCGTCAATATCCACACGCGGCATGTTATTGTCACCACGGACCACCTTGTACGGCACCCTGGCAACCTCTTTCTGGACCTGGTCCCAGTTCTCGCCCATGAAACGCTTGATTGAGAACACGGTACGCTGCGGGTTCGTGATGGCCTGACGCTTGGCCGGGTCACCTATCTTACGTTCTCCGCCATCGACGAAAGCCACGATCGAAGGCGTTGTGCGCTTGCCTTCACTGTTGGCTATCACGACCGGCTCGTTACCCTCAAAAACTGAAACACACGAATTCGTGGTTCCAAGGTCAATTCCTATAATCTTTCCCATAGTTGTATGTTTTTATTGTTTGAACTCCTGTTTCACGTCCCGATGCTGACACACCGATACAACCCATATTCTGCAAATCAGATGCCACAGCCGTTTCGTGATAGTGAGACTGACAAATGTGACTTTTTGTCACTCTTTTACCGGCCCGTACAATTGGTGCTCCGCTTTGCCACCGCTCTGCCGGCCTCCTGCCGGTTAAAAAAAGGCCCTGGCATGCTTTGCTGTCAGGGCCTGTCTCTGCCGGGTGCAACCGGACACTCCGACTCAGTCGTTCATCATTTCAGAGTCATCATCGGGCTCAGGAGCCTGGCCGCTGCCAAGAATAGCAGCCATGATCTTTCTTTCGAGTTCCTCGGCAAGCTCCGGATTGTCCTGCATGACCTGCTTTGCCGCATCACGGCCTTGCGCCAGACGGGTGTCGCCGTAGCTGAACCATGAGCCGCTTTTCCTGATTATGCCGTACTCCACGCCAAGATCGACTATCTCGCCGCTCTTGGAAATACCCTCACCGAACATGATGTCGAACTCGGCCTTCCGGAATGGAGGAGCCACCTTGTTCTTGACCACCTTGACGCGCACCTGGTTACCCACCACGTTGTCACCGTCCTTGAGTGAGGTGACACGGCGTATGTCAAGGCGTACCGATGCGTAGAACTTTAGCGCGTTGCCGCCTGTGGTCGTCTCGGGATTACCGAACATGACACCGATCTTTTCACGCAGCTGGTTTATGAAGATGCAGGTGGTGTTGGTCTTGTTGATGGCCGACGTGAGCTTACGGAGGGCCTGGCTCATGAGGCGGGCCTGGAGACCTACCTTGTTGTCGCCCATGTCACCCTCGATCTCAGCCTTCGGGGTAAGCGCCGCCACGCTGTCTATCACGATGATGTCGATGGCACTGGAACGGATAAGCTGCTCGGCTATCTCGAGGGCCTGCTCACCGTTGTCCGGCTGTGATATCCAGAGGTTGTCGATGTCAACGCCCAGCTTGGAGGCGTAGAACCGGTCAAAGGCGTGCTCTGCATCGATGAATGCGGCAATGCCGCCGTTCTTCTGGGCCTCGGCGATGGCATGGATGGCCAGGGTGGTCTTACCGCTGGATTCCGGTCCGTAAATCTCGATTATCCTGCCGCGCGGATAGCCGCCCACGCCCAATGCGGCATTAAGGCCAATGGAGCCGGTCGATATGACATCGACATTCTCCACCCTCTCGTCACCCAGTTTCATGATCGAGCCCTTGCCGAAGCTTTTCTCGATCTTGTCAGTCGCAGCCTGCAGGGCCTTCATTTTTTCACTGAGCCCGGCATTCTGAAGGCCTGAAGCGCCCTCAATCTCTTTCTTTGCCATAATATGAATGGTGTTTGGTTTATTAATGACCGAAGAGTGTTCTTCACAGTATCTCTTCAGCAGAATCCCATTCTGAGACTCCGAAGGCAAAGATATGAAACCGGAGGGCAAATGTCAAAATCCTGCCGATAATTTTTTCAACAACGTTTTTTGAGTATTTTTACGCAATCAATCCAAGTAACATGAACGCGGAATACATAAAGATAATAGTACGGGAGACCGGACTCAGGGAGCATCAGGTGGAGAATACCCTCAAACTGCTCGAGAACGGTGCCACCATACCGTTCATAAGCCGTTACCGCAAGGAGTCAACAGGCGGTATGGACGAGGTGCAGGTGACTGAGGTGAGCGATGTGCTTGAACGTCTGGAGGCTCTGGCCAAGCGCAAGGAGACCATTCTCGGCACCATTGAGAGTCAGGACAGGCTGACCCCGGAACTGAAGGAGCGCATAGAACATTGCTGGGATGCCACCGGGCTGGAGGATATTTACGCGCCCTACAAGCCCCACCGCAAGACCCGGGCCGATGCCGCCCGTGAGAAAGGACTGGAACCTCTGGCGGAATTCGTGATGAAACAGAACCAGTACATTCCCCTGGACCGCGAGGCAGGCAAGTATGTCAATAAGGAAAAAGGTGTGGAGAGTGTGGATGACGCCCTTCAGGGAGCAATGGACATCATTGCCGAACAGGTGTCGCTTGACGAGGGTGCCCGGAACATGGTAAGGGCCTGTTACCGCCGTACTGCACGCATCTACAGCAAGCTTGTGCGCGGAAAGGAGGCCGAGGCGCAGAAATACCGCGACTGGTTCGACTTCAGCGAGCCGTTAAGCCGTTGCGCTTCTCACCGCTTGTTGGCCATGCGCCGGGGAGAGTCGGAAGGATTCCTGAGGGTATCCATCGAGGTTGATGACGAGAAGACTGCCGATGCCCTCTCCCGCCGCTTCGTCCACGGGAAGTCCGAGGCATCGGAACTTGTCGATGAGGCTGTCCAGGATTCATATTACCGGCTCTTGCAGCCATCGGTAGAGAATGAGTTCGCTGCATCGTCGAAGGACTCGGCGGATGCCGAAGCCATACGGATATTCGCGAGGAACCTGGAGCAGCTGCTGATGGCATCGCCCCTTGGACAGAAGGCGGTGATGGGCATTGACCCCGGATTCCGGACGGGATGCAAGGTGGTCTGTCTCAACGCCCAGGGCAATCTGCTCCATAACGAGACCATATATCCCCATCCTCCGCATAATGAGGCCCGTCAGTCTGCTGCCAAGATACAGACTCTTGTGGAGCAATACAAGATAGAGGCCATAGCTATAGGGAACGGCACTGCAGGTCGCGAAACCAAGGAATTCATAGAGCGGCTGAGGCTGCCTGCCGGTGTCAGTGTCTTCAGCGTGAATGAGGACGGTGCCTCCATATATTCGGCTTCCAAGACCGCCCGCGACGAGTTTCCCGATTACGATGTGACGGTCCGCGGAGCAGTGTCGATAGGACGCAGGTTGATGGATCCGCTTGCAGAGCTGGTCAAGATCGATCCTTCATCGATAGGTGTAGGCCAATACCAGAAGGATGTCAACCAGGCAGGACTGAAGCACTCGCTGGACCAGACGGTGGTCAGCTGCGTGAACCGTGTGGGAGTCAATCTGAACACGGCGAGCACACACCTTCTTACATACATAAGCGGACTGGGGCCGCAGATTGCGCAGAACATTGTGGACTATCGCACTGAAAACGGGCCGTTCAGCTCCCGCAAGGAACTCCTGAAGGTGCCGCGCCTCGGTCCCAAGGCTTTCGAACAGTCGGCCGGATTCCTGCGCGTGCCCGGAAGCAGCCAGCCCCTTGACAA
>JAGAEZ010000117.1 GCA_017612875.1 Bacteroidaceae bacterium
AGCAGGAGCGTCTGCTGCGCGGCCTTGAACCCTATCAGGGTCCTTACTACAAGTGGGAGACAGTCAAGGCCAATCTGGAGGGCTACAAGCGCTAAAGTCTGACGCGATAGGGACGGTTCCTACCGTTGACGTTTGGAATAAATGTCAACGGTAGGAACCGTCCCTATCGCGTCAGACTTTAGCGCTTGTAGCCCTCCAGATTGGCCTTGACTGTCTCCCACTTGTAGTAAGGACCCTGATAGGGTTCAAGGCCACGCAGCAGACGCTCCTGCTCCTGATAGAGGAACTTGACAAGCACATCGCCGCTCTTGTTGCGGTAGAAGATGATTTGCAGGTTGCTGGCCATCGGGATTTCCCAGAAACCAAGCCACTTGTCACAAATCTGGTCGGAAGGAATACGCTCGCCCACTCCCTCTATGCCCAGATAGCTCACAAGGGCCATAAGCGGATAATCATGGCCGAAACGCAGGTCTGCCGCATATTTGCCTGTGGCGATACACTCATCGGCCTTAGCCACGATATCCTCCACGCAGGATTGGGCCATAGGCACACGCTCGTCGCCTGACTCAACCGAATTGCAGTGACCTGTATAGAGCGACACATTGCTCTGTGCCCAACGCCTGTATATGGCATCGAACGGAAGGAAACGGAACAGGTTGTCTTCAATGTCAAAATCCTCGGCAATGATGGCGGTACTCCAAACGTTTTCAGTAAGACTCCTGGCACTCTTGACGAATGTACGCGCCTTTGCCACATCGGTAAAGACACGGCTCAGCACACCCGTAGTGTCGTCCGGAAGGTCCTGCAAGGCTGCCATTGCCGCCCTTGTGGCTGCCGATGACCTCAGCTGCCAGCCACGCTCGTTATCCAGATAGTCCATGAATTTCTCGCCCGTGTCAAGGTAGAAATAGAGGTCAGGATTCTGGCGCACAAGCGAAGTGGTGAATGCATTCATGCTTATCAGGCAGCGTTGTACGGTGCTTCCGAATGCACGGACCTGCTTTTTCCCCTTAAAGACGGAAGGATAGCGCTTGAACATACGCTCGGCAATCGCAGTATGCTCACGCACTCCTTTCTGTGATAACCTGCCATCCATACCGTTATAGTTTTCCAGGACCTTGCGGGCTGCCACAAGCAGAGAGTCGCCGCCGGGTGTAAGTATGCCCATCTGTTTTCCCTGCTCAAGAGCGGCTATAAGGCCCTCATATGAACTGCCGCCCCAGTTTGAGCGGGAACCGTGACGTCCGTAATGACTTATATAGAAAGGCTTGTAGCCTTTAGGCGGTTTCGTGTCACGGATTTCCTTGAACTCGTATGAATTGGTGTTATTGCCGGCACGGGTCGGCTCCTCCATAAGCGCACGGACGGCGGCCTCGGATCTGTGGGGCTGTGCATACGCAACCGCAATTACCATGAACAATGCGGGAAACAGAACAAGTCTTTTTGTTTTCATATATCTCATGACAGTAAGTTATTGTCAATCCAGTTCCATGTAACTGCAAAAATATGAAAAAAGAGTTGAACGGACGCAAGGCAATAAAAAGAACATATATCAGTTATAATATTGATGAAAAAAATTCATGCCGGCAGATTAGCAGCTTTGCCGGCCCTGCTTGTGCTGTTATGCAGCTGCGGGGCCGAATTGCACATACGCAAGGGGGACCAGAGTTTCGCCTTGGGTGAATACAATGAAGCCGCCGCTCATTACAAGCGCGGATATTCCGGCATATCACCAAAAGAGAAGGAGCTGCGTGCCGTTACCGCATTCAAACTCGGCGAATCATACAGGCTTATCAATTACACCCCGCGAGCTCTGGCCGCCTATCAGAACGCAGTACGTTACAAATACTCTGACTCTACAGTATATAGGCTGTTGGCCGATATGCAGCTTATAAGCGGCAAATACAAGGATGCCGAAAAGAACTACAACATTGCGCTTGAATACAATCCGGATGACGTTCTCTCGCGCAAAGGACTTGAATCATGCCGCCTGACAACCGAATACACCGAGAACCCCACACGTTTTACAGTCAAGAAGGATCCTGTCCTGAACAGCCGCTATAGCGAATGGTCTCCTGTATTGGCCGGCGATGACTGGGGACAGATATACTTCACATCAACACGCAAGGAGGCTGCGGGTGAAGACCTGAACCCGATAACAGGCATGAAGAGTTGTGACATATTCTTCTCCACCAAGGATGACAAGGGCAAATGGAGCAAACCCAAGCCCATCGAGAACGGCCCCAACAGTGAGTTTGAGGACGGCAGCTGCGCACTGAGTCCTGACATGTCAGTAATGTATTTCACCTATTGTGCCACCGACCCGCAGCTGCCCAGGCCGGCCCGCATCATGAAATCCAACAGGAGCGATGCCTCATGGTCATCGGCTGCACCCTATTCCGACCGTGAGGACTCAATCTACAACTATGCTCATCCGGCGGTGTCGCCTGACGGCAAGTGGCTCTATTTCGTGTCCGATATGGACGGAGGATACGGAGGTCTGGACATCTGGCGCGTCCCGACGGGAGGTCGTCTCATAGGCGCAGAGAACCTCGGACCGGACATAAACACCCCCGGCAACGAGATGTTTCCCACCTTCCGCATGAACGGAGAACTCTATTTCTCATCGGACGGTCATCCAGGCATGGGCGGACTTGACATATTCCGCGCCGTATCCACAAGCGACTCCACATGGACAATATCCAACATGCAGTCACCTGTCAATTCCCGTTATGATGATTTCGGAATGACGTTCCAGGGTGACTTGACACGTGGATTCTTCAGCACCAACCGCAACGACGGACGCGGACGTGACCACCTGTGGACATTTGAACTCCCTGAAACCGTTCACAGGATTACAGGCTGGGTCTATGAAAAGGACGGTTATGAACTACCTGAAGCAATAGTACATCTGGTAGGCAATGACGGGACTAACATCAAACTGAATGTCAAGGATGACGGCTCATTCACACAGCGCGTCACCCCCGGGGTCAGCTACCTGCTCCTCGGCACATCGAAAGGCTATATGAACTACATGCAGGAGATGACAGCCGACAGTACTGACCAGGACAGGGAATATGTCCTGCAGTTCCCACTCTCATCTATCTCCAAGCCCGTCCTGATTGACAACATATTCTTCGACTTTGACAAGGCCACTCTGCGTCCCGAGTCGGCACAGTCACTTGACGAGCTTGTAATACTGCTCGAGAACAATCCCGGTGTGACCATCGAGATCGGGGCGCACTGTGATTACAAGGGCGACGATGACTACAACAAGCGTCTGTCCCAGCAGAGGGCGGAAAGCGTAGTCCAGTATCTCATCAACCACGGGATAGCCAAGGAGAGGCTTACTGCACGGGGCTATGGCGAGACACAACCCAAGACCATCAGCCGCAAGGCGGCGGAACAGTATGATTTCCTGAATGAAAACGATATCCTTACTGAAGATTTCATCCTGGAACTGACGGAGGAACAACAGGAAATATGCAACCAGTTGAACCGTCGCACCGAATTCAGGGTACTCAGAACCACATACGGACTTTTCGGAAACAGGCTACAGTGAGATGCGGATGCGCCAGTCCGACGGATACATGTTATTGGCGCGGTTACCTATGTTCTTGACGAAACCCAACGGCCTGCCCATGTAAGTGAGCAGCAGGATTCCCTTTGGCGCATCGGCAATATGCAAGGCCTCACACCGCAGATATGATATCGCCTCCTGTCGTGACACCTCAACCTTGCAGAACGACCCGGTACGGAGCAACCCCGACATGGCCAAGGCATGTGCCGGAACAAGGTCACGGCCTTTAAGCACGGCCACCTCTGTCCCCCTGACAATAGGATACAGCAGATGCCCTATCCGGAGCATGTCATCGGCTTGCAGCGACGGCAATGCATATATCGAATCGCCTTCCTTAAAGAACCTGAAACTGTCGGCATCCAGGACCCATTGCTCTGTCTCAGGCAGTCTGACCTCCTGATTCCCGCTGCTTTTGCCGGTTCTGTCGGTCTTCTGCCATGTACCGCACTTGCGCAACAGCGCCATGAAGAAACCTTCACCCTTTGTCCTGTGCTGCATGAACCTATATACCGGAACCCCCGTCCCGTCCAATGCCCCTGTAACATTCCATGACGGATCAATGTCTATCGGGACAGGTTCCGCCCCGAGACTATCAATAATCCAATGCACGTTCTCCTCATTCTCGGCCAGATTGAAAGTGCATGTGCTGTAAATCAGGAAACCGCCCGGCTTGAGTGCGTTCCATACATCGGACAGGATATTACGTTGCCGCTCAGCGCACATCCGTACAGTCTCCATACTCCAGTCCGCCACAGCCTGCGGTTCCTTGCGGAACATACCCTCGCCTGAACACGGGGCATCGACTGCAATCACGTCGAAAAGAAGGCCTGAACGGCCTATATGTTGCGGAGTGTCACATGTTACCATAACGCCTGGCATGCCCCATTTGACCATATTCTCGGCCAGGATATTGGCACGGCCTCTCTGAATCTCGTTCGACACAAGGATGCTGCCCTCAGGAAGCAATGACGCTATCAGTGTAGATTTGCCACCCGGCGCGGCGCACAGATCCAGGAACCGGACAGGTCCGTCCACACACCTGCGCACGGCCTGTTCCATGAACATGGACGAGGCCTCCTGGACATAGTAGATGCCCTGATGCAACATCGGGTCACCGATGAATGAAGGCCTGCGGTCCAGATACCATGCATCCGACGCCCATGGCACTGCACCATCCCGGCGGCAGTCCAATGATTCAAGGACATCCGGCAGCCCGGCTCCTTTCCGGCAATTGAGCCTGATGCTTACTGACGAAGGCGTGCCGCTGAGTGCCTCCGACAACCCCGCAGCACACTCACCGGACATAATCCGGGAGAGCATACTGACAAAATCTGACGGCAGTTCCATAACCTTATAAAAGCTGGACACGAAGTTAGCCAAAAAATCAGTATATTCGCAGTCAGCTAAAGCCATATTGAATGAAACAATATCTCGACCTGCTTGACAGGATACTGCGTGAAGGAGTAAAGAAAGGTGACCGCACCGGTACCGGCACCATAAGCGTGTTCGGTCACCAGATGCGTTTCAATCTGGAGGAAGGGTTCCCGCTACTGACAACAAAGAAACTGCACCTCAAGTCAATCATCTACGAGTTGCTGTGGTTCCTCAACGGTGACACCAATGCCCGCTGGCTTCAGGAACGTGGAGTACGCATATGGAACGAGTGGGCCGATCCGGACGGAGACCTGGGTCACATATACGGTTACCAGTGGCGGTCCTGGCCGGATTATGAAGGAGGGTTCATCGACCAGATTTCGGAGGCAGTGGAAACCATAAGGAAAAATCCAGACTCACGCCGCATCATCGTTAGCTCCTGGAACGTGGCCGACCTCAAGAACATGAACCTGCCTCCCTGCCACGCGTTCTTCCAGTTCTATGTGGCCGAAGGAAAACTTAGCCTTCAGCTCTACCAGCGCAGTGCCGACACCTTCCTTGGCGTACCTTTCAATATAGCTTCCTACGCATTGCTCACCATGATGATGGCTCAGGTCACCGGACTTAAGCCGGGGGATTTCATACATACCACCGGCGACACACACCTCTACCTCAACCATCTCGAACAGGCCCGGCTTCAGCTTACCCGGCAGCCGCGTCCGCTCCCAAGAATGATCATCAACCCCGATGTGAAGAGCATCTTTGACTTCAAGTATGAAGATTTCCAGCTCGAAGGATATGACCCGTATCCTCACATCAAAGCCGAAGTCTCTGTATGATAACCATAATCGCTGCCCTCTCCATGGACGGTGCCATAGGCTATGAAAACCGTCTGCTGTATCATCTGAACGCCGACATGAAACGATTCAAGGCTCTCACCGTAGGGCATACCGTCCTCATGGGCCGCAACACCTTCGAATCGCTGCCTAACGGAGCCCTGCCCGGCCGCAGGAACCTGGTTCTCACGCACGACACGTCCCGGACATTCCCAGGAGCCGAGACATGCGCATCACTGGAGGAGGCCCTCTCACTCTGCCCGGATGACGAGGAGGTCTTTGTGATAGGCGGGGCCAGGGTCTATTGTCAGGCACTGCCGATAGCACAAAGGATAGAACTGACCGTCATACATGACATCCCCGAACATGCCGATGCCGCCTTCCCCTCCTTCCGCAATTCACCGTTATGGCAGCTTACAGCCCGTGAAGACCACCCTGCCGACGACAAGAACCCATACCCCTATACTTTCCTTACATACACAAAGGCGGAAACCGTCAGATAATAAGAATCTGTTTTTCCAGACATAAAAAAAGAAAGGCTTCCGTTTCAGGAGGCCTTTCCCTATAATCGTAAGCAATCTCTATTTCTGATTCTTGCCGTCCTTTGTTGCCGAATAGACGATATTCAGAGCCCATGCCTTACGCAAGGCCTGCTTCACGTCCGTGACGATACCCATCTGTGTGTTGGTGTCAATCTTAAGCGACATCTTCATGAAGGGTTTGTCCTTCTCGGCCATGCTCTCACGCTCTGACACGACGAAGTCACGTATATGCTCCGGCTCAGCGAACTTGTCATTGAGCTGGATACGAGGGGCCGGTCCCAAAGCAGCGCGATACTCCTTTGTGGGAGGTCCTATGTAGATGTGAGATACCAGGGATTTCTTTTCAAGCTTCTCGATTTCAGTACCTGAAGGAGTAGTGAACTGGACCTTCAGTTCAACCTCACGCATGGTTGTCACCATCATGAAGAAGAACAGGACTGTGAAAATCAAGTCTGGAAGAGACGAAGTGTTCAACTCCGGCATTTCCCTTTTTCCGTTACTTCTGAACTTACTCATACCAGTTACTGTGCTAATGCTGCTGAACCATACTGCTTAGGCTCGGCCTCGGAAATCTTGGAAGGATACATACCTTTGGCGTATGTCTTCTCATCCTCGGTGCAGTCTTCCCAGCTCTTGCCCAAGACCTGTTTGCACCATTCGTCCCTCAGCTCGTTGTAAGCCTTCGTCAACTCATTCTGGACTTTAAAATAGACCTCATAATTCGTGGAACGGTCCGTCTGCAATGAAATCACATGCTTGACCGTTGTCACGATGGTCCTGAAGCCCGGAACCTCATAATCCTCCTTGATGGGCAGATTGATATTGTCATTGGGGTTGGCAATGAACTCCTTGGCCAGATCCTTGAGCTCACTCACCTCAATCTGCTTGTTGATCACACCGTTCTTTACCCATATCTCATTGGCCTTGTTTACATTCACGACCATGACATTGCGCTCCTTGATCTTGACTTCCTGGTCCTCGGCATTCGGATCCCACTCGGGAAGACGACGGGACAGACCGGTATCCGTGTCCATTGATGTGGTCACAAGGAAGAATATGAGCAGAATGAACGATATATCTGCCGTTGAAGATGAATTCAGTCCGGGAACTTTTCTACCGCTTTTTCCCATAATGATTCTCTTTCAGGATGAATTATTTCTTTCTGAACAATCCTATCATTGAAAGCAGGGAGCACAGAATCGCACCCAGAGTCAATGCATAGATTGAATAAAGGCATACGTCTGACAACTTAAGCATTGAACCGACCTCATACAACTTCTGGTCACCAAGGCGCAGAGGTGAATCATCGGACAGGAAATAAGCTGCCACAACAATCAGAATGGTCACAAGGAATATGGGAGCTGCATAGCTGACCCTACCCTCTTTCCTGACATCCTCATTGACAGGTCTTTTCCTCTCAATGCTTCTGTACTTCATATTCTTGAAGCCGTTCACGATTCCGAACAGGAGCACTGCTCCTATGCAGATGGCAACCAATGCGTACATCCAGATGATAAGCGTACCGGTGTGAATCGGAGCTGTAAGGTTCTTGTTGTTCAAGTACTCGGTATTGTCATATCCGAATCCGTAGAACAGCACGAGAACTGCAGCGGAGACAATGAAGAGAATACCCAGCACCCAGGATGACGCCTTTATCTGTTTGTTATCGTCTTTTTCCATGACAACGGCTGTTTTTACTTTTTGAACTTGAGGTTGTACTTCAGGATGATGTCAAGCAGGCTCACTGATGAGTTCTCCATGTCAGTGTTCAGAGCCTCGACCTTACTGAGGATGTAGTTGTAGAATACCTGAAGGATAAGGGCGACGATAATACCGAAGATTGTGGTGATAAGGGCCACCTTCATACCACCGGCAACGACTGTCGGGGAGATGTCACCAGCCTGCTGGATATCATCGAAAGCCTGCACCATACCGATCACAGTACCAAGGAATCCGAGTGAAGGAGACATGGCGATGAACAGTGTGATCCATGACAGGTTCTTCTCGAGGTTTGAAGCCTGGACACTGCCGTATGACACTACTGAACGCTCCACGACGTCAAGTCCCTGGTCGATTCTCATAAGTCCCTGATAGCAGATTGATGCAACCGGTCCGCGTGTGTCACGGCAAATCTTCTTGGCACCCTCTATGTCACCGTTCTCAAGCGAAGCCTGAATGTCTTCAAGAAGCTTCTTGCTGTTGATCTCGCAGAGGCTGAGGAAGATGATACGCTCGATGCAAAGAGCAAGACCGATGATCATGGCGATGGCAACAAGTGACATGAAGCCGGCGTTACCTTCGATGAACTTGACCTTGATGTTCTTGTGGATGCTCTTCTGCTCTTCGACAGGAGCCTGGACAATCTCATCGGTTGTCTCTTCAGCGGCTTCTACAACCTGTTCCTGTACCTCTTGAGCAGCTTCAACTGCGTCCTGGGCATTAATTGTCTGGTTTGCTCCGATAAGGAGACCCGTCATTGCAATGAATGCAAATACCTTTTTCATTTGAGTTTGTTTTTAGTTGTTAGTATGTTCTTTTAATTAAATGTTCTCCCATAATGCAATATGCCCCGGACGCCCTGTTTTTATTCCGCCACCCGAAACAGGGCGGAAAGACGGGGATTCGAACCCCGGATACGCTTTTGGCGTATACACGCTTTCCAGGCGTGCCTCTTCAACCGCTCGAGCATCTTTCCTTGAAGGCACTATCTACCCATAGCGTCCAAAACGGTTGCAAATTACAACATTTTTACGGAATATAACAACCAATCGTTATTAAAACATGTAAAAAAATAGGGTTTTGCCCTCCATAAGGCTCTCCCGAACCCCCGAAACGGTCAACATTGGCTATTTTTAATTAAATTTGCCATTCTATATGGGACCTGAATTCAGGACATACAAGCTACTTGAGCCGCTGGGTTGGATCTGGGCAGCCGTCAACTCTGTCCGGAACCGTTTATTCGACAAAGGCATCCTCCGCTCGGAGAGATTCCGTTTGCCTGTGATATCGGTGGGCAACATCACGGTGGGCGGGACCGGGAAGTCTCCCCATACCGCATATATCGCATCCCTGCTGGCCCGCATCGGCCGGACAGCCATACTCAGCAGGGGCTACGGCCGTCACACCAGAGGATTCCGTATGGTCTCACCCTCCGACACTTACCTGTCCTCAGGCGATGAACCGCGGATGCTGTCCGTTCAGCTTCCCGATGTATGTGTTGCGGTCGATGAGGACCGCGCCCACGGCATCAGAACTCTTATTAATAAGGTGAATCCCCGGGCAATAGTTCTCGACGACGCATTCCAGCACCGCAGAGTCACACCGTCCCTGAACATCCTGCTTGTCAACTACAACCGTAACATCCTACGGGACTGCCCGATGCCAGCCGGAAGACTGCGTGAGAGCGCTTGCAACCGCAACAGGGCAGACATCATGATTGTGACAAAGTGTCCGCCCCGCATTGACCCGTCCGAGATGGAGAGGATGACAGCCGAGCTGGTTACGGACAGACTTCAGCGCGTATGGTTCTCCACGATGGAATACGGTTCACTTTACAGGCTCAGTGACCACAGCGGATACTCACCTGACTCGTCCGTTCCTATCCTCGCCGTAACCGGAATAGCCTCACCCGACGCGATGGTCACGTACCTGAAGGGCATCTCGCGCGAAGTGACCCTGATGTCATACCCGGACCATCACGGCTTTACGTACAGTGACCTGTCTGAAATCGGCAAAACCCTTGACAGTCTGGGCCCTGAAGCCATAATCGTGACCACCGAGAAAGATGCGTCAAGACTTTCCGGAACCGATATGCCGCCCGGTCTTTCCGACAGGACATACGTACTCCCCATCGCCGTCAGGTTCCTGAAAGACGGCAGCCTGTTTGACAAAGCAATTACAGAACATGTTGAATCATTCCTAACAAAACAAGAGACATGACTACACCTGAAAGGACAGAGATATCATCATTGGGTGAATTCGGACTGATAGACCATCTCACAAAAGAGATCAGACCGCAGAACAGCTCCACCCTATACGGAGTGGGCGATGACTGCGCAGTGCTGGACTACTCAGGCCCGGACAAGGAGGTGCTCCTGACCACCGACATGCTCATGGAGGGAGTTCATTTTGACCTCACCTACGTTCCGCTCAAGCACCTGGGATACAAGTCCGCTATGGTCAATATATCCGACATTTACGCCATGAACGGCACGCCTCGCCAGATGACAGTATCCATAGCTTTGAGCAAGCGTTTCTCCGTAGAGGACATGGAGGATTTCTACGCCGGAATCAAGCTGGCATGCCAGCGTCACGGGGTGGATCTGGTAGGAGGAGACACGACATCTTCCCTGACCGGCCTTGCAATATGCATAACCTGCATAGGCGAGGCTGAAAAAGGCAAGGCAGTATATCGGAACGGAGCCGGCCGGAACGACCTGATATGCGTATCGGGCAATCTTGGAGCCGCCTACATGGGCCTGCAGCTGTTAGAACGCGAGAAAGCCGTCTTCAACAGCACCCCTCACAGCAAGGAAGAACCCTTCAACCCCGATTTTGCAGGCAAGGAGTATCTCCTGGAGCGTCAGCTCAAGCCCGAGGCCCGGGGTGACATCATCAGGGAACTGCGTGAGGCAGGAATACAGCCCACCGCCATGATGGATATTTCCGACGGTCTGTCATCGGAACTCATACACATCTGCAAGCAGAGCGACACCGGCTGCAGCATATACCAGGAGCGGATCCCGATAGACTACCAGACCGCCGTAATGGCTGAAGAACTGAATATGGACGTCTATACGTGCGCCCTCAACGGAGGCGAAGACTACGAGCTCCTCTTCACCGTGCCTCTTACCGACCACGACAGAATCATCCAGCTAAAAGACGTCAAACTCATCGGTCACATGACGCGTCCTGAACTTGGCCGCCACCTCGTCACCAAGTCAGGCCAGGAAATAGAGCTCAAGGCTCAGGGCTGGACGAGCAACCTATAAAAAAAACAATTGGGGCACATCACAATTGTATCAAAATGCTTCCCGATGAGCGGAACTAAGTTCCCCTTAAATGCTCTTTTCGATATTCCAGACGAATGCGCGGAGACCGAGTTTTTCGGTTGCCAGATCCATTGCGTGTAGTTTGTCCAGGATTATATCGACTTTATCATCATCGACCACAGTGATGATGCCAGAGCACATTGACGGCCAGGCGTGGTTGCCATAGTGAGGCTCACCGGTTTTGGAGCCCCTGCCCTGCAGCTTCTCCACCATAGAGAAGCCGCGGCAGTTATTGGTGGTGAGCAAGTCAATAATACGCTCCGTATATGACTGGTCAAATGTTATAAGTATTGATTTCATATTTACTTTGGCTGTTAGCTATTGGCTGTTGGCTACCATCCGGTCGGCTTTAAAAGCCAAAGGCTAATAGCCAATAGCCATGGTATATTAATGTTTAGCAGTCTTGTCATGAATGAACTGATCCTTGTTCTCGGCCCAGAAAGCGGCCAGTTCCAATTGCTTACGGTGCTTGCGGCGGGCTTTCTTAATTCCACTGCTCTGGAATATGCAGTAGAGGGTAGGCACCAGAACCAGAGTAAGGATGGTCGATACGGTAAGACCACCGATAACCGATATACCTAAAGGCCTCCACATGGCGGATCCCTGTCCCTTGCTAAGGGCCATAGGAATCATACCCAGGATGGTGGTCAGGGTCGTCATGAGCACGGGGCGCAGGCGGCTGCGGGCTGCGGTGACAGTAGCGGTGATAGCCGACATTCCACGCTCGCGGCAAAGACCCGTATAGTCGATAAGCACAATACCGTTCTTAACCACAATACCGATCAGCATTATGCCGCCAAGTGCGCTCATAAGGTTGATTGAGGTGCCTGTCAGCCACAACGCAATCAGCACACCGCTCATAGCGAACGGTATGGAGAACATTATGATGAACGGCAGAGTGAGTGACTCAAACTGAGCGGCCATCACGATGAATACCAGCATGATGATAAGCAGAGCCAGAGTTGCCATGTCGGCAAAAGACTCCTGCTGATCCTCATAGTCACCGGATATCTGAATGTTCACGCCCTCAGGCAGATCCATACCGGCAATAATCTCCTGACCGGATTTGACAACATCACTGAGAGCGGAACCGCCGGCAATGACGCAGGTCACGGTATTGATACGCTGACGGTCCTTGCGCTGGATTGTAGGCGGGGTGAACACCTCCTCCAAATGGCCCACATCGCGTACACGGACGGCACTGTTGCCGCTGCCGTAAAGCAGGATGTTCTCAATATCCTCGAGCTGGGTACGGTACTCAGGAGCATAACGGACCTTGATGTAATACTCCTCGCCGTCCTCACGGAAATATGATGCCGTAGCACCGTAAATACGGTTGCGCAGATATGTTGCGGCAGTTGAGAGGTTCAGTCCGTGCTGGGCCAGTTTCTCGCGGTCAAACACCACCTCGTATTCAGGCTGGTAGTTGTCACGGCTTATGTAAGCCTCACCCACGCCCTTCACATCCTTCATGGCCTTGAGGAACGTGGCAGCTACCTCATCGGTCTCATTGAAATCGTAGCCGTAAATCTCAAACTCAGCTGTTGACTGTCCGCCCATGCTCATGCCGCCACCGGGAGTAACCATGAACCGGTCAATCTCAGGACGCGCATTCAGGTCGGCACGCATCTCAGCCACAACCTGGTCCGATGAAACAGTGCGTTCACCAAGCTCCTTGAGTGAAATGGTGAATGAAATCACATGCGTACCGTTGGTCTGCATCGAGGCGAACGTATTGTTCTCGTCGGCCGCACCCACACGGTAGTTGCAGGTCACAAGGTCATCGGCATAACGCTTCATCCAGATATCCGACAGTTCCTGGGCCACGGCACGGGAACGGTTGGTATTGGTATTGATAGGCATGTATATGGTAGCCGATATACGTGACTGCTCATCGCTCGGGAAAAACTCCGACTTGAGAGTGCCGGCAGAGAACAGTGACAGGATAAACAGCAGCAGACAGGCCAGCACCACCAGCTTGCGGTGACGTACAGCGTGGTTGATACGGCGTGAATACCAGCGGTCCAGACCGTCAAGAGCCTTCTGGATCGGGCGGTACAGGAATGTATGCAGGCGGCTGCCCTTCTTCTCAAGCTTAAGCATGCGTGAGCAGAGCATGGGGGTAAGTGTCAGTGACACAGCCAGTGAAATGGCAATGATGACGCAAATCATACCGCCCAGTTGCTTGAACATCACGCCCGCCATACCCGACATCATTGTGAGCGGGAAGAACACCGCAAATATGGTCATGGTCGATGCGATAACTGATACGGCCACCTCATTGGTAGCATGTATGGCAGCCTGCTTGGGGTTGGCGCCGCGCTCAATATGCGTAGTAATGTTCTCCAACACCACGATGGAGTCATCGACCACCATACCTATTGCAATGGTCAGTGAACTCAGTGATATGATGTTGAGTGAACCGTCAGTGATGAACAGATAGATGAACGATGCAATCAGTGACAGCGGAATTGTGATAGCCACAACCAGTGTGGCACGCCAGCGACCCGTGAACAGATAAACCACCAGAACCACAAACAGCAGAGCATAGAGAATGGTCTCAGCCAGAGAGTTCACGGTCTGCATGATATCCTCTGAACCGTCATGGATCATACCAATCCTGATATCGCTGGGAAGGTTCTTCTGAAGTGCGGGCAGAGCCTCATTCACCTTGCGGCAAATCTCCACCGTGTTGGCACCGGTCTGTTTCTGAATAACCATCATGGCACCCTGCACGCCGTTGTTGTAAGACTCCTGGGCACGCTCCTGAGTGCGGTCCACAATCTCTGCAATATCCTTAAGATATACGTTACGGCCCTGGATTGAAGCCACGACCAGATGCTGCATGTCACGCGGATCCTTGAACTCACCGTCAACACGCAGGGCGTAAGTCTCATTACCGACATCCAGGTTACCGCCCGGAACGCTGCGGTTCTCAGAACCTATCATGGCCGATATTGCCTCAATGGTCAGATTGTAAGCCTCCAGTTTTGCAGGATCACAATAAACGTAAATCTCACGCTGCGGAGCACCCGTCACAGATACCGTACCCACACCGGGAATACGCGCCAGCGGGTTCACCACATTCTCATCCAGAATCTTGTACAGTGCGCTCTGGCTCTCGCCGGCCTGAACAGAGAGCAGCATGATAGGCATCATACTGGTGTCAAACTTGAATATGATAGGTGATCCCGCACCGTCAGGCAGCGAGTTCGATATCATGCTCAGCTTGTCACGCACATCATTGGTCAGGTCATCAATTGAATGTCCGTACTCAAACTCCAGTGTAATGACCGACACGTTCTCCGATGAACGTGATGTGATATGCTTGATATGTGTGCAGCTGTTCAGAGTGTTCTCCAACGGTCTGGTCACATTGTTCTCGATATCCGAAGCGTTCGCGCCGTTGTAGTACGTGAACACCATGATGGTGTTGGACTCAATGTCCGGCAGCTGGTCTATCGGCAGCTTGGTGTATGAGAAGACACCGAACACCACCACAGCCACAAAACAGAGCGCAGTGAATATAGGTCTTTTTACTGAACCTTCATATAGACTCATAACCCTACCCTTTTACTTTTCAACTTCAACCTCACGTCCGTCAGAAAGTTTTGACAGACCGGCCACAACTATCTGTGCACCGTCAGGCACACCCGAAACAAGCTCGTAGCGGTCACCCAGGCGCTGGCCAAGCTCCACCTTATTATAGTGAACCTTGCCGTTCTCATAGACATACACGAAACGGTCACCCGAACCGGCACGCTTCTCTATGGCCAGGTCAGGCACCACCACGTGGTCAAGAGTGCCCAAGTTCAGAGTGGCACGGGCAAACATACCAGGACGCAGCTTAAGGTTCGTGTTGGCCACGTTGATCTCAACCGGGAAGGTATGTGTCATTGCATCAACCGTAGGATATATGAGCGACACCTTGCCGGTAAAAGTCTCACCGGGATAGGCATCCAGTTCAATAGACACCTCGTCACCCTTCCTGACCCTTGAATAATACTGTTCCGAGACATTTATTATCAGTTTTACAGGAGCTATCTTCTGCACCGCAAGAATGGCCTGGCCGCTATACAGGTCACCGTTGTCATAGTTGCGTGCCGTAACCACACCGTCAATGGGACTTTCCAACCGGGTATTCTCCTTAAGGGTCTGGAATGACTTGCGGGCTACTTCCAACTGCAGGTTGACATTGTCCCATTCTGACTTTGACACGCCGCCCACCTTGTACAGCTGGTCTATGCGGTTGAACTCGGTCTCAAGGTTCTTGAGCTGCATCTCCTGCTGGCTCAGTGTGGTCTCGTCCATCTCCACCAGGATCTGGCCCTTGCGCACGTTGTCACCTACTTCAACCCTTATCCTGCTTATTCTGCCTGGGGTCGAAGGGGCGATGTTGTTCTTTATCTCACCTTCGATAGTGGCGGAATAGACCTGCAGCTGTGCCACAGGCTCAGTTGTTACCTTAGCCAGTTTAACCAGCGGCTTCGCTGTGGGATCAGGTGCAGCCGGACCGTTTGCAGCCTGTTTCTTCTGTCCGCAAGCCACAAGCAGCAGCATCGAACAGAGTGCGATTCCTGAAAATCTGAATGCTTTCATATTATATGTCTTATTTGTTTTCCTATTACAAAATCAATCATTTCACGGCAGGTATCAAAGCGTCATCGCCTAACACCTTGTCCAGGTCGGCTTTGGCTGCCAGATAGTTGTATATGGACTGGCTATATGTAAGCTTGGCCTGTGTGAGCGACACCTCGGAGTTGTTCAGCTCCAGAATTGTACCCTTGCCTATCTCATACCGCTTGCTTGCTATCTCACGGCCTTTTTCAGCCTGCTCGATAGCCTCACGGTTGCTCGCCACCTGCTCGGCATTGGCCTTCATGTTATCCACATAGCTGCGCACCTGCATGTTGAGCTGTTTCTCTGTGTATCCGATGTTCTCATTCAACTGACTTATCTGCAGTTTGGTGCTGCGCAGTTTGGTGAAATTACCCATGCGGAAAATAGGCAGGGAAAGGGACAGCACTATTGATGAACTCTTGGCCCATGAGTAGTCAAAAACGTTCCAGTTGTCATTGTAAAGTGACTGCATGGAATAGGTTCCGGCAAGAGCCATGGTGGGAAGAAAGTTCATCTTCTGCACACGAAGTGTCTGGTTCAACATGGTCTCATTCAGTCTGAGCTGGCGCATGTTCGTATTGTTCTCAAGTGAATAGTTTCCGCCACTTCCGAGAGCTTCACCATACAACCGGTCCTCGTAGTCCTCTAAGCTGCCCTCTACCGTTATGTCCGTATCGGGATCTATACCCATAAGGAGAATGAGCTGAAGCTTGGCCAATGTCACCGCGTTGCGTGCCTGTATTACAGTGGGGTTCAGGCTGCGGAGCTGCACCTCGGCGCTTATCTTGTCATACTCGCTTGTTCCGCCCAGTTCGTAAAGCGACTTTACTACATCAAAATTCCTCTGCGCCTGTTCCAGACTCTTACACAGCACATCGTAGCTGTCCTGGGCAAGAATGACCTGATAATATGCCTTGGTCACCTGGTTCACCAGATCCAGTTTAGAGCTGCGGCTCTGTTCCACCGCATTGTCCAGATCGGTCTTGGTCAGATTCATCGTGGCATAGACCGTGGGGGCGAAAACTGGCAGGCTCACCTGGAACTGCCCGTTCCATGTACTGGTGTTGTCCTGACCCATCTTGAACTCCATCCCGTTCAGTTTCATCACTGCCGCCAGAACCGTGTATTGGATCGTCCCGCTGAAATCCACGGAAGGCAGAAGCGCCTGCCAGGCCTCATCCTTGCTCACCTTCTTGACCTCAATCTGCTGTTCGGCCACCTTGACGGTCGGGTTCTCGTTCAGCGCAATACGCAACGCGTCATCAAGTGTAATCTTAAGCTCTGTTCCGTTACCGGCAGCCTGCGCATAGACAGTGTTCACGCCTCCGATAGCGGCAAGCAGATAGCCGATTCCTGTTAAAACAACTCTCTTCATTATTAGTATTTTGATTTATATCTATATTTTTCAAGTTTTTCCATACCCTTGGGCGCGGCAATTCCACGAAGCAGCACCACCATTGTCCCGTCAATCAGCTCATCGTAACGGAATTCACCTCTTTGGGATTCCTCTTTTGTCATACGACCCATGACGCCGAAAGCTTTCATGAGCACATCCATATTAAGGTCATCCCTGAAGACGCCCTGCTTTACGCCCAAATCCATGAAAGTGCGCATACGACCTTCCATATCGGCGAGATGTTCAATAAAGATGCTTTTAAGTTTGGGATATTTGTCCATATCCGTAAACTTATAGTGGTTTGTCCCACGTGATTCATTGATAAGGACCTCCAGATGTCTCAGGAAAACAGTGAGCACATCTTCTTCGGTTCCCATTTCTTCCTCAATAAGCCCGGTTATCCTAGTTATGTGTCTTTGCAAGCATTCAACAAGAAGATCCTCCTTGCTTCCGAAAATCTCATAAAGGGTACGTTTCGAGACAGACAGACTCTGAGCCAGATCATCCATACGTACGGCTTCAACACCATCGCGCAGAAATACCTCGGTTGCCGCCTGAACAGCCTTGTTACGTATATCTTCCCTGTCTGTTGTGGCAATGATCATACAACTTCCGGATTACAGGCCGCAAAGATAAACAGAAAACTCTACACAACATGCAGAGTTTTCCGCCTAAAGTGGTTTATTTAGCCTTTTTTAGCAATTCAAAAGAACAGAAATCAATCTGAGAGCAACTGTTTCAGGAAACCATCCA
>JAGAEZ010000118.1 GCA_017612875.1 Bacteroidaceae bacterium
ATCCCGAGGCGAAGTTTATCTTCAAGCAAAGCTTAAAGATACAAGCCGAGAGGAGAAAAAAGGAACTCGTTCATTTTTTATCCCGAGGCGAAGTTTATCTTCAAGCGCAGCTTAAAGATACGGAAAGTACATCCGCTTTCAGAGAGGCGATTTGAAAAATAACTAACTTTACGGCCATCAAGACAGCACCCATGCTCAGCAAAAATGACATAAAGAACATCAAAAGTCTGGAAAAGAAGAAGTTCCGTGATGAAAAGCAGCTTTTTGTAGCCGAAGGCCACAAGCTGACTGACGAACTGATGGGCATCCTCGACTGTGTTCTGATAGCTGCCACCAAGGAATGGATCGGGAGTCACGGTTACATAGCTGCCGAACGTGTCGAGACAATCACACCTGATGAGTTGCAGCGGGCCAGCCTGCTCCGTTCTCCGCAGGATGTGCTGGCCGTGTTCCGTATTCCCGACGACAACACCACGATGCTGCAGGTCGCGTCCCGGAATCTGGTCCTCGCATTGGACGGCATCCAGGATCCCGGGAACCTCGGCACCATAGTGAGGATAGCCGACTGGTTCGGAATCAGGGATGTATTCTGTTCACCGGATTGTGCCGACATTTACGGGCCCAAGGCCATCCAATCCACAATGGGAGCCATAGCAAGAGTTCGGCTCCACTATGTTGACCTGCCGGAAGCCATCAGCGCCCTTCCCTCCGGAACCCCGGTATATGGTACTTTCCTGGACGGAGAGAATATCTACAAACGCAGTCTCAACGGCAACGGAGTGATAATTATGGGTAATGAAGGGAACGGTATCAGACCGTCTGTAGGTTCACTGGTCAAAGAAAGGCTATACATACCCTGCTGGCCGGCCGACGCAGCGACTTCGGAATCACTCAACGTCGCCGCCGCCACTGCCGTCATCTGTGCCGAGTTCCGCAGGCGCAACATCTGACAGGGTCTCTCTCCTGTGATACCTCAGCAGTGACAGATCGGACAGCACAAGCATGGAGCTGCGGTTGTCAGAGGGGTCCATATAGTTGACTGAACCCGAGATCCTTGTAATAGTATTCGATGAATCCGTTGCCAGGCTGAGAATGGTCTTTCCGGTGCAGAACAACAAAGTGTCCGTCGCGGAGACACTGTCATTATAATAGACGGAGAGCTCAAGATATGCGCTCTGGGGGATGCTGTCAAAGGGAGCGACGAACGTATGGGCGATATTCCAGACCAATGTGTCGGAATTGTGGAATGTCGTGTCCGTCGGAATAGAGAACGTCAGCCTTTTCATGTAAACCGATGTGTTCATGATATTGACACGGTTAAGATACCACAGATCGACACTGTCACCGGAAGAGACCTGGAAAGAGGTATTCCTCTCCATAAGCAGGAGTGCCTTGGAGGCCTTATCGTACTCCTTGTCCAACCTTTCACTGAGACGCTGGTAGATATCGGCGAGTTCCTTGGGATAACGGGTGTACCAGACCAGTGAATTGTCAAACTCCTCCTTGGTGATGCCGTTCTTCTCGAAGCACCAGTCCATATAGGCGTCACGTGCATATCTTTCTTCCCTTGGAAGCTCCATCACCACAGCCTGGGCCAGGTGATAGTCATAAAGTACAGCTTCCATCTTTTTGGGAGAGAGGATACCGTCCGGTCGTTTCAGCCTGCACCCGCCAAGGAGAAGCAGCAGAAACAACATCGCACATGAAACTTCAAATGTCCTCCTCATCGCAATCCGGTCCTGAAATCCCCTCTTCGCCGCCGGCCTCGGCATCAGTCGGGACATCGGCATAATTCAACCCCATATTCACTATTCTGGAATAGAAGAAGATGACTACTACAACCCCGCAGGTTATGCAGGAATCCGCAAAATTGAAGACAGGGCTGAAGAAAACGTCACCACCCACTAAAGGTATCCACTCCGGCCACTTGAACAGGGGGAAATAGAACATATCGACCACCTTGCCGTACAGGAACGGGGCATATCCTTCACCGATGGCCGTGAAATGCGCCACGCCGTCAGGCAGTGATGTGCTCTCGCTGAACACAAGGCCGTAGAACATGCAGTCTATCAGGTTTCCCAGAGCACCTGCTATAATGAATGAAACCGTTATCACATAGCCTGTCGGGAAACCTCTCCTGACAATCTTGTGCAGATACCAGCAGAAAAAGGCTATAGCCGCAATACGGAACAGTGAAAGAAAGAGTTTGCCTATCAGCTCCAGCCCGAAAGCCATACCGTTGTTCTCCACGAACAGTATCCTGAACCAGGATGTAATGACGATCTCGTCGCCTATGGCCATGTTGGTCTTGACCATGATCTTTATAATCTGGTCTATAATCAGGACCGACATGATGACCATGACGGGAATCCATCCGCGACTGGAACTGAGTCCGGACTCTTTCAATTCATTTTCCATAGACAGGAATCAATGCTTGTGCTGCTTGGCCTCGATAGTAAGAGTGGCATGAGGTACGGCGCGCAGACGCTCCTTGGGAATGAGTTTCCCTGTCTCGCGGCAAATCCCGTAAGTCTTGTTCTCAATACGGACGAGCGCAGCCTGAAGGGACTGGATGAATTTCATCTGACGCTGAGCAAGACGGGTGGTCTCTTCCTTGGACAGTGTGCTTGCACCCTCCTCAAGGACTTTATATGTAGGCGAAGTATCGTCCGTACTGTTGTTGTCCGCATTCATCAGCGATGCCTTGAGAGCATCGTAGTCTCTCTGTGCAATCTCAAGCTTTTCATTGATAATCTGACGGAACTCCTCCAGTTCCTCGTCAGAATAACGGTTCTTCTCTGCCATGATGGTAATATAGGTTAAGGTTATTTTTATATTTTCTCTATCTGCAGTTTGAATGTGTAGTCATCGAACGAGATATCCTCACCCTGCTCCATACCGGGAACAAGTTCTATGGAATCGGCCAGCACCTGGCTCCTGATCCACTCCTCATATTCGCGGACGGCGGCATCGGTCTCCGGATTCGAGTTCAGACGCACACGGATACGGTCGGTTATCTCCAGGCCATTCTGCTTACGTGAATCCTGTATGCGTTTCTTGAGCTCACGGGCAATACCCTCACGCCTGAGTCCGTCCGTAAGCTGTATGTCAAGAGCCACGGTAAGCGTACCCTCATTGGCCACCACCCAGCCCGGAATATCCTCGCTGAATATCTCAACCTCAGTAGTATCGATCGTGGCGGGTGTGCCGTTTATATCGAACGTGAAGCTGCCCTCCTGCTCTAACCTGGCCACATCCTCCTGGCTCATGTTCTGGACGGCTGAGGCCACACCCTTCATGAGCGGTCCGAACTTCTTGCCGAGAATCTTGAAATTGCACTTGACCTTCTTGACCAGGACACCGGTTGCACCCTCCACGAAATCTATCTCCTTCACGTTCACCTGGTCGCGTATCAGTTCCTTGACCGGCTCTAAATGCGACCGCAGTTCGGCGGTAACGGGTATGAGTACCTTCTGCAACGGCTTGCGCACGTTGATCTTCACGTCATCACGCTTACGCAGTGCGAGCACCATTGAGGTAAGTTTCTGCGCAAGCTCCATGCGGGTCTCAAGCTCCTTGTCAACCAATGCATCGTCACATACGGGATAGAGCGCCAGATGCACCGAATAGGGAGCCTCGGGGTCGGCCACGGAGGTAAGGTCACGGTACAGGCGGTCAGCGTAGAACGGCGCGACGGGTGACATCAGGCGCGATACCGTCTCCAGGCAAGTATAAAGTGTCTGGTAAGCGGCCAGCTTGTCCCGGCTCATGCTGCTGCCCCAGTAACGGTCACGGGTCAGGTGCACGTACCAGTTGGACAGATAGTCATTAACGAATCCCGTTATCAGGCGGCCTGCGCGTGTAGGCTCAAAGTCGTCAAGGCTTTCACGGACCTCCTTGGTCAGAGAGTTCAACTCACTCAGTATCCAGCGGTCCATTACGGGACGCTCACTGACGGGAACCGCCTCGGCGGAATTGTCGAAGCCATCCACATTGGCATACTGGGCAAAGAACTTGTATGTGTTATGCAGGGTGCCGAAGAACTTGCGGGTGACATCCTTCACGCCCTCTTCGTCGAACTTGAGGTTGTCCCAGGGCTGGGCGTTGGTAATCATGTACCAGCGCAGGGCATCACTGCCGAACTTCTCTATCTCCTGGAACGGATCCACGGCATTGCCCAGACGTTTGGACATCTTGTTACCGTTCTTGTCAAGAACAAGACCGTTTGAAATGACAGTCTTGAATGATACGCTTCCCTTGACCATTGTTGCAATGGCGTGCAGTGTGTAGAACCAGCCACGTGTCTGATCTACACCCTCGGCAATGAAATCGGCCGGGAATACGGTGCCGTTATCAATCAGTTCCTTGTTCTCAAACGGATAGTGCATCTGGGCAAACGGCATGGCGCCGCTGTCAAACCACACGTCTATCAGGTCAAGCTCACGCTTCATGGGGCGGCCTGCCTCTGATACCAGAATTATGTCATCAACGTACGGACGGTGCAGGTCAATCTTATCATAGTTGTCGGCCGTATATACACCGGGCTGAAAACCTTTCTCCTTGAACGGATTTGATTTCATTACACCGGCCTTGACAGCCTTCTCAATCTCATTGTATAGTTCCTCTACAGAGCCTATACACAGCTCATCACCCTCATCATTGCGCCAGATAGGCAGCGGAGTACCCCAGTAGCGGCTGCGGCTCAGGTTCCAGTCATTCAGGTTCTCAAGCCACTTGCCAAAACGGCCTGTACC
>JAGAEZ010000119.1 GCA_017612875.1 Bacteroidaceae bacterium
GAGCAACAGGCCGTGATGGCTTCCGTTGGCAGCCACATAGCTGTCAATGATCTGTCTTGTGGTGTCATAGACGGTCTTGGGGTCGCTCTGTGCCAGCAGCATGGGCGGCACGTTGCCCATAAACACCACCTTGTCACCGGCCAGCTTGCGGGACTCGCCTATCTCCTGCATGTGCGTAAAGTTGAACACATCCACCCCCATCTCAGTCAAGTGTGAATAGCATGAGTTCGATGTGAAGTCATTGTGGAAATAGTGTCGCACCTCAGGGAACGCGCTGAACACCTGCTTCATATAGGGCATGCACAGGGTCTCGAAATCCTCCGGGCTGAAATAGCCGCATACATCATCGAGAACCATTATAGCCTTGGCCGTCTTCACGTTCTCAAGCTGAGCCTCAAGCCAACGCTTCACGCACTCCACAGTCTTGGAGAGCAGTTTATCGGCAGCATCGGGATTAATCATCATGAGCATGAGCAGCTGGGTGACGGTGAACATGTGCGATGCCACCGTGAACGGTCCGCGTGCGCATACCATATAGACCTCCTCCCCGTCCTGCTCCATCAGCGGCTGGTAATAACGCTGCTGGTTAAGTATCAGCGGCATGAAGCCATCTACTTTGGGATCAGGAACCTGAATATTGCCGAACACCTCCTCGGCACGGTCCGGATCCTCGGTCAGCGGATGCATGTGCGGCAGGTTGTCATCGAAGAAACAGGTGGGACAGCCGAATCCGGTCGGCTCGGCAGCCATTCCGTACTCAACCCACCAGCTTGGCACGAAAATCGCGTCGGGAAAATCCCTGCGGATCTTGCGGTTGTCATTGATGAACACCTCGTTGCGGGCATAATAATCGACGAAAGTGTGGCCGCAATAGCCCGGAATCCACGGGCTGTCCGCGATAAGCGCCACATGGATCTTGTCATTCTTGTGCTGGATGGTCTCCTCCAGCCTTTGGATTTGCTCTTGTGTCATTATTCTTTATTATTAAGTTATTTATAATCCGGCGGCATCATAGAATGCGGCAATGTTCGCTTCCGGAGCGGCAGGAGGGACATCACACCCCGTAGAGAGCACGAAATTTTTGTGTCCGGAAGCTATGGCCTTAAGGTTCATGACCGCCTCACGCACCTGTTCGGGCGTACCCATCTTCATTATACCCACAGGATCGACATTACCCATTACGGCAATATCGGCCGGAACCAGGTCAAGCACTCCGGCCATATCAACCGCATTGCCGAAATGCAGGGCAGCCGCCCCTGTTGCTATCATGGATTCCGTGCACTGCCCCTGGTTGCCGCAGTTATGCAGGATCACCGCAAAACCGTCATCCTGAACGGTATCCACTATCTCCTTGACGTATGCCGACGAATACTGCATACAATCCGTATCGGACAGCAATCCTGCGGCAGGCTCGGCCATCACCACACCCGCGGCTCCGGCCTCCTTTATGGCCTTGGCATAATCTGTAAGGAAATCTGTACACTTGCGAAGCAGGGCATGGGCAGTCTCAGGCTCGATATACATGGCCATCATCAGTTCCGTCATGTCATACAGGCGTCCTGCCAATGAGAACGGACCTATACACCCGCCGAAGAGCGGCACGTCCAGTTCGGGAACCGTCAGCCTTATCGCTTTCAGATACTCCGGCAGACGCCCTCTGTCAAGAGCAGGTATTCCGAGGTCCCCGACATCTTGGGCAGAACAGAGCAGCCGTCCGGACACTGTAGGGACCGAATCATCCTCAAACACTATCTCCGCACCGAACGCCTGGGCCTCCACCGAAAGATCCATAATGGTGGTCGATGCCACCGGCTGGGGATAGGCCTTGCGCAATGCCAGCACGGCATCGCTGTGCACCTGCCCGTCAGTCACGGCATCGATCACCCTGCGACCTATCAGCTCAATCCCAGGATGCGTCATGATGGGCATCACCGGAACAGAGGCAGAATGAAGCAACTTGCCTATTACAGCATTCATATCAAGACAGTTCCGATTGTTATTCCAACACGTATTCAGGAAGTCTGTCAAGTGCCGGAGTCTCGTAGTTGGAGATACGAAGACGGAAGCTGCGCAGCTCATCCAGAGTATGCTGAGGCCGGGTACAGTCGGCAGGTATCTCCATCTTGGAGAACTGCTGGAAATAGAGCATGAGTGCATCACGCCACCAGATGGCATCCTTGGCCTGACGCACCAGCTTGTCATGAACCTGGCCGTAGCGGTACGGGTCAACATATTTCTCGACGCTCTCCCACGTGTCTATAAAACCGCGGGCCTGGTTTATACCGTCCTGGAATGTATAGCAAAGCTCGTTCCACAGAGTACGGCCGCTCTTCATTTTGAAGTCCCAAGGCAGATGGTGGAACCAAAGAATCAGATTCTCCGGGCAAGTCTCCACATTGTCATAGAGCGACTTGAGTGGCTCGTGATACTGTGATACGGCATCGGTTCCGGTCTTGGAGGTACGGTCGAAACCTACACCGTCGGCTGCGGCCTTGTGGTAGTACGTAGGAGACCAGTCCGGACGCGATGAACCCTCCCAGGGGCCGGGGCCATAGTGTCCTGCACCGCCGAAGCAATGGTGCAGGCCAAGAGGCATCTCGTAGCTTACGGCAGCCTCATGCGAGGCAAGCATCATCTTGCTGACAGGTTCAAGGAACTTCTTGTCGGAAGTGAATGTCTGCTTGAGCCATTCGTCAAGAATCTGCCCGGAACTCAGGTCGGGATTCCACGCCATGCGTCCGAACGCATACCAGTTAGCCTGTGCCAGCTGGTGTCCGCACCAGTTCACGCTGTCGCCGATGTTGGTCACACCGGCAATCGCACCCATGGAAGTGTTGCCATGGACCTTACCGCTCGTCTCGGCTGCCACCGTGCTTCCCTTGCCGTTCTGATAGGTGTCAGAGTCAAGGCACTCCTTCCACATAGGATGCAGATAGACCATGTGGTTGCTGTGGCCCATATACTCCTGAGTAATCTGCATCTCAGCCATCACATTGGTATGCTCCATCTGTCCGAACAGGGGGCTGAACGGCTCGCGCGGCTGGAAATCAACCGGACCGTTCTTTATCTGGATGATTACGTTGTCACGGAACTGGCCATCCAGCGGCTTGAACTCCTCCACAGCCTGTTTGGCGCGGTCAGGCGATGTAGGCGCATATACGAACGCCCTCCACATGACTATTCCCCCGAAGGGTTTCAGTGCGTCGGCTATCATGTTGGCACCGTCGGCATGAGTGCGGCCATAGTCCTGAGGGCCTGACTGGCCTTCGGAATTGGCCTTTACCAGGAATCCACCGAAGTCCGGGATGATGCTGTATATCTCTGCCACCTTGTCGTTCCACCACTTTATTACATCCTTGTCAAGCGGATCGCTGGTACTGAGGTTAGCCAGATGCTTGGGAGCGGCAAAGTTCAGTGACAGATACACCTTGATATTATACGGACGGAAAATGTCGGCCAACACCTTCACCTTTTCCAGATA
>JAGAEZ010000120.1 GCA_017612875.1 Bacteroidaceae bacterium
GCATACGGCGGCGATTTCGGTGACCGGCCGAATGACGGCAATTTCAACAACAACGGCATAATAGCTCCCGACCGTACACCGCATCCGCATTACTATGAGGTTCAGTATGTCTATCAACCCATTGATTTCAAGCTTACGGGCAATACAGTCCAGCTTGTGGACAGGGACTTCTTTACTTCGCTTGATGAATATGACTACACGTACCGGATTATGACTGAAGGTGAGCTGGTGTCTGAAGGAAGCCTGACTCTGCGCGGTGACAGGATAACCCTTCCGGAACATCCGTCAGAGAGCGGGACGATGATAGAGGTGTATGCCCGGTTAAGGCACGATACCCAGTGGGCCGAAAGAGGTTTTGTTGTGGCTCGTGAGCAGTTTGAACTTACTCCTTACCAGTATCCGTCTGAACTTGACGGCAAGCCTGCAAGGATAAGGAAGAAAGGGACCGGATATACGGTAACCACATCGGCCGGCTCCGTGAAGATTGACGCTGACGGAGCTATGACCAGTTGGGTGGTTGATGGGGAAGAGTTGCTGCAGGCACCGCTTGAACCCTATTTCGGCAAGCCGGAGAATGATAACCAGCGGGCAGCTGATTTCAGCCACCGTACCGCTGCGTGGGCTGATGCAGGAGCCGGCAGGGAGGTGAAGGATATCCGGATTGAAAAGGGACGCAATGCGGTCAGCGTGGTTATTAGCTGCACGCTGCCTGTAGGTGCTGATTACAGGCTGACCTATTCCTTTTCCGCCGATGGACGCATCATGGTGAATGCTGACTACAATCCTACAGCTTCCGATATTCCGCTTATCCCCAAGTTCGGTATGCGTATGCGTATTCCTGCGGACTATGATGACATAGCTTATTACGGACGCGGCCCATGGGAGAACTATCCTGACCGTAAGGGCTCGGCCATGACAGGAAAGTATTCCATGCCTCTGTCGGAATACATGACTGAATATGTACGGCCTCAGGACAACAGCTGCCGTTGCGATGTGCGTTGGTTCGAGATCTCGTCGTCCCGTCATGTCATCCGTGTGGATGGCTGCCAGCCGCTCTGCATACGTGCATGGGATTACGGGGAGGAAGACCTCACTGTGGGACATCCCTACGAGTTGAAGCGCGGAGAGTTCGTGAACCTTAACATTGACCTGAACGTACACGGTGTAGGCGGAACCGATACCTGGGGCAAGCGCACCCTGCCACAATATACGGTTGACGGCAACAAGCCTTACAACTATTCATTCATCCTTTCGGCCGGGAGACCGTAGGATGAAAGCATGAGAGCCGTTTTCCGACTGGAAACGGCTCTCCTTGGACAGAATAGTTTACTTCATCTTGATCCAGGCTCCCAGGTCCTTCCAGGAGGGCTTCTTGCCGTGCATGAAAACACCTACACGGAAGATGCGGGCGGCGATCCAGGTCATCAGGAAGAACGAGATGTAGAGTATCACGAGCGATACGGCCACCTGCCAGACGGGGATGCCGAACGGGATGCGCGCCATCATGACTATGGGCGATGTGAACGGTATCATGGAACACCAGAACACCATGCCGGAGTTGGGGTCGTTCATAACATTCATCATCACTATTATGGCCACGATGACGGGCATCATGATTATGCCGTTGAACTGGGCCGCATCCTGCGGGGTATCGACTGCCGAACCGATGGCTGCGTACATGGAGGCATAGAACAGGAATCCGCCCACGATGTAGAGCAGGAGCTCAAGGAAGAGGCCTGCCAGATAACCCACGTTGGTGAGTTTGCTCACAACACCTATCACCTCAGGGTCAGTGGTTCCCGATGCCATCGCGTTTGCTATGTCAATACCGGAATTGCCCATCACCATAGGCATGATGAAGGCGCTGGCTCCTATCACGAGTACAGCCCAGATTACAATCTGCAGCGCAGCCACAAGGGCTATGCCCAGAATCTTTCCCATCATAAGGTCGAAAGGCTTGCATGAGGTGACCATCACGTCCAGCACACGGGTCTGTTTCTCGTCAATCACGGACTGGAGCACCTGCTGGCCATAGACAATCAGGATGAAATAGAGGAGCATTCCCAGGATGAGGCCCATAGCCCATGAGGTAGCGGTCGATGTCTCTTCCATACTGCTGCCGTCATCTTCAAGACCGTTGTTCTTGAGGGTCTGTATGCTGCTTACACGTACGTTGGCATCGGCCAGTATCCGGTCAATGTCCTCTATGTCATAGCGGCTCAGGCGTTCGGTGCGCAGTATTCCCTGAA
The DNA here is from genome assembly GCA_017612875.1 of Bacteroidaceae bacterium. Taxonomy (GTDB): domain Bacteria; phylum Bacteroidota; class Bacteroidia; order Bacteroidales; family Bacteroidaceae; genus Colenecus. Next base: position 2,250 of record JAGAEZ010000120.1, read on the forward strand.
TCTGGCTCTGGATATTGTCCTCGACACTCATGGACGACGCATCGTTCAGGATGAGCTGCAGGTTCTGCGGATTATCCACTATGTCGTTGCCTATGACGAGTATGCCGTAGGCGATGTCGGGATCGTTGAACTGCGAGCGCGCCTGTCCTACTGTCATCTCCTCTCCGAGCAGCGTGAAGGAGACTGTCTTGCCCGATACCAGCTGCTTGCCGACAAACTGTCCGGGGGTGTTGTCAACCACCATCACGTTCTTGGTGGATGAGCCGCCTTTCATCATGATAAGACCGGGGGCAACCATCAGGGCTATCATGAACAGCGGGGTGAGGAGTGTGGTGATTATGAATGATTTCTTGCGGACCCGCTCTGTGAATTCGCGTTCTACTATAAGACCTATCTTGTTCATAGTCAATATGGGATTAAAGTGTACCGTTCACGGCACGGATGAATATATCGTTCATACTCGGGATGATTTCCTGGAATGAACGCAGGTTGACATTCTCGTTAAGAAGCCCGATAACGGGACGCACGTCGGAGTCGTCGGCAATGTGTATCTTCTGCTGGGTGTAGCCGCCTATAAGCCCCTCGGAATCGCCGATAAGGGTGGCCTTGCCGCTGACTGAACTGATGAACCGCTCCCTGTCACCGCTGTAAGTAACCTGGAAAGTGTTTCCGCCTGCCTTGCGGCGTATCTCCCCGACCGGTCCGGACAGGATGTTGCGGGATTTGTTTATGAGTGTTATGTCATCGCATATCTCCTCGACCGACTCCATGTTGTGGGTGGAGAAAATCACAGTGGCACCGCGGTCGCGCAGGCCTAATATCTCCTCCTTGAGCAGGTTCTGGTTGATGGGGTCGAATCCGGAGAACGGCTCGTCGAAGATGAGCAGCTTGGGCTCGTGTACCACCGTGGCAATGAACTGTACTTTCTGCGCCATACCTTTGGAGAGGTCCTCAACCTTCTTGTCCCACCAGTCGATGATACCTAAGCGGTCAAACCACTGGCGCAGCTTGTCTATGGCTTCAAACCGTCCCATGCCTCTCATGCGGGCGAAGAAAACGGCCTGTTCACCTACTTTCATCTTCTTGTAGAGACCGCGTTCCTCAGGCATATAGCCTATCTGGTAAATGTCATCGGCGGTTATCTCATGGTCCTCGAACCAGACTTTGCCGCTGTCGGGGATGGTCATGTGGTTCACCACGCGGATAAGTGTGGTCTTGCCGGCTCCGTTGGGACCGAGCAGACCGTAGATGGAGCCGCGAGGAACCTCCATCGACACATCGTCAAGAGCCTTGTGTCCGGTGTAGGTCTTGGACACGTTCTCGATTCTTAAGATTGATTCCATTATCTGTGTTGTTTGTTGGGTCTATTTCTTCTTTTTGGTGAAAACGTTCTCGAAAATAATCTCGGCAATCATCTTCTCGCCCTCCTCGTTGGGATGGATGGTGTCAGGGAAATACTGGCGCTTGCCCTGGAACGGGGTGTTGAGGTCAATGACCGGAAGGTTCTCTTCCTCTGCCACCTCCTTGATGTAGGGTATGACGGCGTTATAGATCACGCTGTCGTTGATGTTCCATGCATGACCCATGGCCGGGACAGGCAGGCAGAGCCATATCTCAGGCTTGGAGGGCAGGGCGCGGAAGGACTCGATCAGCGTCTTGAGGTCCTCTTTGAAATGTCCGCTCTCCTTCCAGTTGTAGGGCTTGCTGTCATTGGTGCCTAACTTGACGGTCACAATCTGAGGGTTGAATGCCAGTGCATCCTTGTAGGCCTGCTCGTTCATGTAGGGCATGTCGGTTCCCGTCATGGCGGTGGTGCCGCTCACACCGAAGTTGCGTACGTCATACTTCTCGCCGAGCATGGCGGAAAGGACACCCGGATAGGCGTCATGGATACGGTCTTTGATTCCGTGGCCATAGGTGATGCTGTCGCCCACGCAAGCCACACGTATCGGCTCCCTGTGGCAGGAGACCATCGTCAGCACAATGGCTGACAGTAGGATAGTCAAACTTTTTTTCATAGTCATTCGCGGTTATTGTTTTCCAGTTGATGTTTTATGCTTTCAGTGTGGAGAATCTCGAACAGTGAGCGTATGAAGGACTCGTCAAGCCCGTATCTGCGGCCCTCCTCAACCATGTCCCCGGCCAGTGACTTGTAACGTTCAGGCTGCAGGACGGCCAGGTTGCGGAGACGTTTGAGGTCACCGGCCTTGTCCGATGCCTCTAACCTTGCGGCAACCAGCTCAACTATCTTCCGGTCAGTCTCCTCGATACTCTTACGGTATGGCTTGAGTATCTTCATGTCCTCTTCCAGTGATTCCCTGTGTGACACAAGGGTCGATATGAGCTCCTTGAACTCTGCGGGAGTGAGTTGCTGGGCTGAGTCACTCAGGGCTTTCCCGGGTTCAGGATGCACCTCGATGAACAGGCCGTCGGCTTTCATGTCGAGAGCCATGCGGGCAAGGGGGGGTACCAGGCTGCTACGGCCGGCCATGTGGCTCGGGTCGCATAGTATGGGCAGGCCGGGAATGCATCGACGCAGTTCCACAGGAATCTGCCACTGGGGGGAGTAGCGGTAGAGTCGTTCGTCATGGGCGCTGAACCCGCGGGGTATGGCTGCGAGCCGTGTCAGTCCCGCTCCGTAAAGCCTTTCGAAGGCTCCGATCCAGAGTTCCAGCTCGGTGTTGATAGGGTTCTTGACCATTACAGGGATATCGGTTCCCCGCAGTGAATCGGCAATCTCCTGTACGGCGAAGGGGCTGGTAGTGGTGCGCGCTCCGATCCAGAACATGTCTATCCCGGCTTTGAGGGCGGCTTCCACATGGCGCGAATTGGCTACTTCGGTCATGACTGTCATTCCCGTTTCTGTCTTTGCCTCTTGGAGCCATCCGAGAGCCTTCTCTCCCCATCCCTCGAAATTACCCGGGCGTGTACGGGGCTTCCATACCCCTGCACGGAAAATTCTTACGCCCATGTCAGACAGACTGCGGGCGCATTCGAGCACCTGCTCCCGTGATTCGGCGCTGCAGGGTCCTGCAATCAGGGTAAACCCCCTGTCCATAGGGTCAAGCTCTCTTATCTTTCCAGTTCTTATCATCATAGACAATAATGCCGTTTTCCATTTTCAGTATGCCCTCATCGGTCAGTGAGCGGAGGACTGTATCGATTTTCTCTTTAGAGTATGGCAGGGAATAGACCATGCGCGGGTCGGAGTGCTGTCCGATGCATTCGATCAGCGAATCGGCAATAATGGCCTTTTCTGCACGTGTCATGTCGGCGGAGACCTTCTGAAGGCAAAGGTCGCAGCATCCGCAGGGCTTTTTCTGGTGTTCCCCGAAGTACCGGAGCATTATGGCACTGCGGCATCCGGTGGTGCGGGTCACGTATTCCATCATGGCTCCTATCCGCTCCTTGAACTCCTCACGGCGGGTGCTATATACCTCAGGATCGAACCGGAGCATACCGGTGTCAACGCGCGCCCTGGTCCATGTTATGAGCGGTGTCTTGCGCTCGGGGACATACCTCACCACTCCCTGGCTCTGCAGGTTGGTGAGAACGGTATAGAGTGTATGCCTGTCGGTCCCTGTCAGGGTACAGATGTATTGCTCGTCAATGAAGGAGTAGTCGGTGAAGATTCCGCTGTAATGACGCAAGATGACATTCATGACCTGTTCCGTGAGCCGGTCCTGGTGGATGTGGTAAAGTTCGTCACGGGAGGCGGTGAAAAGCAGCTTGGCGGAGAACTCCGTCTCTTCGGAGTACTCGATGTAACCGAGGCGGGTCAGGATGCGCAGGGCGCTGTCGGTGGGTATGGCCGGAAGCGAGAAATGCTGGCAGAACTCACCGAGCGAGAAGGCGAATGAGCAGCCGCGTCCGTCGCCGACAGCCATCTCGTGCCAGAATGCCAGTTTCTCATATACGTCCCTGATGAACTGTTCCTTGGGGAAATTGTCAGAGATACGTTTGGCGATGCTCCTTTTGTCACCGGGAGAATGGAGCAGGACGGCGTAGGAGCGTTTCCCGTCACGTCCGGCGCGTCCAGCTTCCTGGAAATATGCCTCTATGGAATTCGGGACGTCCATGTGTACCACTGTCCTCACATCTGGTTTGTCTATGCCCATGCCGAAAGCGTTGGTAGCCACGACAATGCGGTAGCGGCTTTCAGTCCATGCCTTCTGCCGCTCGTCCTTGAGAATAGAGTCGATGCCCGCGTGGTAGAATACCGACGGGATATCGTGTGCGTTCAGCCAGTCCGACACCTCCTTGGTCTCACGCCTGTTCTTGACATAGACTATACCGGAGCCGGGAACCTTGTCAAGGATATGTTTGAGCTCCTCAAGCTTGTTCTCCGTGGATCTTACCACGTATGAGAGGTTCTCACGGAAAAAGCTCATCTTAATGACATTCTTCATGGGGAATCCCAGCTTGTCCTGTATGTCATCGGTCACGCGCGGGGTGGCAGTGGCTGTGAGAGCCAGCACAGGCACACTGGGAAGCAACTTGCGGATGTCGGCTATCTGGAGGTATGACGGACGGAAATCGTAGCCCCATTGCGATATGCAGTGGGATTCATCGACAGTGATGAGGTTTATATGGAGATGGCTGAGCTTGGTCCTGAAGAGCTCCGACGAGAGTCTTTCAGGTGATACGTAGAGGAACTTGTAGCCGCCGAATATACAGTTCTCCATGACTGTGATTATCTCCTCACGGCTCATGCCTGTCTGTATGGAGGCGGCCTTGATGCCGTTGTTCCTGAGTACGCGGACCTGGTCCTTCATAAGGGCGATGAGAGGTGAGATGACAAGGCATACCCCCTCCTTGGCAAGAGCCGGAACCTGGAAGGTGATGCTTTTCCCGCCTCCTGTGGGCATAAGCCCGAGGGTATCCCGGCCGCTGCCGATACTCTCGATTATCTGTTCCTGCACACCGCGGAAACTGTCATAGCCCCAATAGTGTCTTAATATCTCGCGGTATGTCATGTCCGGTTCCGTCACGCTTTGGTATCAGGCTGATTGGGCTTGATGCTCTCTATCTGGAGCAGTATCTCCCCGGGTTTGAAGTTGTTTTCCTCAATGGTGTAGCAGATGTCGAATGACCGCTTGGTCTTGATGTAGTTCACGTACTCGCTCTGCCCGAATGCGATTCCGTTCAGCGGATGGCCGCTCTTGCTGTCGATGAGTTCCAGCTTGATATGCTCGTGGCCGCGGCCCACAACCTTGCTGGTACCGTAGTCATAGACGTTCCTTGTCGAGAACACGGGTTTCTCATTGTCGGGTCCGAACGGCTGGAATCTCTTGAGGTCCTTGAAGAACTTGGGCGTTATGTCCTTGAAGTCGAGTTCGGCATCGATGTCGATGGTGGCCTCTGTCTGGTCGGGTTCGATATGCCCCGCCACATACTCCTCGAAACGGCGCTGGAACTCCTCCACATTCTCGACCCTGAGTGACAGGCCGGCGGCGTAGGTATGGCCCCCGAAGTTCTCTAAAAGGTCCTTGCAGCTCTCGATGGCCTTATAGACATCGAATCCTGATACTGAACGGGCGGATCCGGTGGCCAGATTGCCGGTCTTGGTCAGCACTACGGCCGGCTTGTAGAACACCTCGGTCAGGCGGGAGGCCACAATGCCTATCACACCCCGTTTCCAGTTCTCGTTGTAGAGGACGATGGAGTGCATGTTCTCACCGTGCTGGAGGCTTGTCACGATGTCGTTGGCCTCTTCGGTAATCTCCTTGTCATCCTTCTTGCGGTCATCGTTCTCCTGGTCTATGCGGGCAGCCAGTTCAAGCGCACGGCGGTAATCCTTCTCGACAAGCAGATCAACGGCTTTCTTGCCGCTGCTCATCCGGCCGGCGGCATTGAGGCGGGGACCTATCTTGAATACTATGTCATTTATGTTCAAGTTCTTGTCATTGAGCTTGCAAACCTGTATTATGGCTTTCAGGCCAGTGCAGGGATTGCTGTTGAGCTGTTCAAGCCCGTAGTGGGTCAGCACCCTGTTCTCACCCATTATAGGAACAATGTCCGATGCGGTGCTTACGGCTACAAGGTCCAGACTGGGCAACAGTTCGCTGAACGGTATGCCGTTGTCCAGTGCGTATGCCTGCATGAGCTTGAATCCCACTCCGCAGCCCGAAAGGTGCTTGAACGGATATGTCGAGTCTAAACGCTTGGCATTCAGTATGGCTACGGCCGGTGGCAGTTCGTCATCGGGCACATGATGGTCACAGACTATGAAATCTATGCCTTTCTCCTTGGCGTATGCTATCTCCTGGATGGCCTTTATGCCGCAGTCAAGCACAATGACAAGCTTGACACCGGTCTCGAAAGCGTAATCCACACCCTGCTCCGACACTCCGTAGCCCTCGTTGTAACGGTCCGGAATGTAGTAGTCCAGGTTGTCGTAATCCCTTTTGAGGAAATTATATACCAATGCCACGGCTGTGGTGCCGTCAACATCATAATCACCGTAAACCAGAATGCGTTCTCCGCGCTCAACCGCACTGTTTATACGTGCCACCGCCTTGTCCATGTCTTCCATGAGCCAGGGGTCAAGCAGCTCGTTCAGCTGCGGATTGAAGAATTTCTGTACTTCGGCTTTACTTCTTATGCCTCTCTGAATGAGCAGTCGGCAGAGTATGGGACTAAGTCCCGTGGCCCTTGACAGCTCACTGGCTTCCTCGGAAAGCTCTTGTGTGGGAGGCTGATAGTTCCATCTGAAGTTCATTATTTATGTTGTTTTTTACTTTATTCATCTTGAGATGTCGTATGTGGCTTTCCTTTTCCTTGCTTACAAAAACGGCAAGTGCCGGAAAGACCGGTTTATTCCAAACTGCAAAGTTAGAAAACGGTTTTCTTTTTATCAAGAGGAACGCATCATTAATAGCAGGTATTTTATATTTATTAGTTTCTGTTATACATTCGTGGATTATTACGGTTTTTCTTGGCAGGAGTACATGAAAAAAGACGGCAGGAGCGTATGAAAACGCCCCTGCCGCCATGGCGGGATTGATTCAGTCCCTGTGACCGGTTACTTTATTCCGAGTTTCTTCTTTATGTCCTTGGGCAGGGCATCCTTGTGGACCAGGATGTTCATGGTCTTGTAGGCCACGTAAGCGTCGCTGGCATACCAGATTCCGTTGTTGCCGGCGGTTGTGTTCCATGAGTTCTTGACCATGAAATACTCCTTGCCGTTCTGGTCCTTGGCGATGCCGAATATCTGCATGCCGTGGTCATCGGTGGTCTCCCAGTTGTCGTATCCTTCCTGACGCAGCTCCTGGGTGATCTCTTTCTCCTCTCCCGGCTCACGCAGGATCTTGTTCTCCTTGTCCTCATCGGTGGGGATTACGCATATTGCCGGTTTGGAACGGAGGAATCCGGTCTCGGAAACATCGGCACCCCAGGCGAATGTGTAGCCGGTCTTGATTGCGTTGTGCATCACTTCCATGAATTCGTCAAGCGGCAGGTTATATGAGAGGCCCCAGCGCCAGTTATCCTGGATCTCAATCACGAACTGCTCATAGAAAGGATGATGGGTATATGATGTCAGCGATACATAATCGTCCATGTTCAGGCCAAGGGACTCGGCGTATGACTTGGGGGTGTATTCCTTGCCGTTGTAAGTGAATTTCTCAGGGCACTCGCCTATGTAGGCATCATAGATTCCGGAGAATCCTTTCTGCCATACATCACTCAGTTTCTTGAGACTACCTTTGGCCAATGCGTCCACGTATGCCTTTGCCACAGCGGTAAGCTCGGTGTGGTTTATACGGTCACTCTTGTACATGATGCCGGGCATCACCTCCTGGGGAACCATTCCATAGTTCTTCCAGCAATATACCACGTCGTAGAAACTTCCTCCTTGTGCGAACTCTATGTCTCCGTGCAGACGTACGGCGGCCTTGGCGCGGTCCTCCATGGTCTTGTGAACCACGAACATCTCGGCCAGGTCATGCTCGCCCTTGCCTAAGCGGAGCAGTTCCGACTCGAAGAAACCGATCGATGAAAACGACCAGCATGTGCCTGACTGGGCCTGATCCTTGACTGATGTTATGGGCAATGAATCCACGGTGGTGAACACGTAACCCTTTACCTCCTCTGTTTTTACGTCTTTTACGTCCTGGGCTGACATGCCTGCGCATACGAGAACCAATGATGCTGTAATGAATATCTTTCTCATACTTATAAATGATTATTTGCGGTTTTGAGGTGCCAAAATTATTCTTTTTGTGCCATCATTCCAAGAAACACCGCGAAAAAACTGCTATATTCGCGTGCCGAAACTGAAATCAACCGATGTTTTTCAATATAAGCCAGACAGGTCCTGTCGTGATAAGGACCAGCCGTTTCAGCAGGGATCTCCAGTCACCGGTGTGTCAGGAGAACTGTTCCATGCTCACGATATCCGATCCTATGCTTCCTTACCAGGAGCAGAAGGAGCATATCCTGCGGGCCATCGGAACCCTTTCCTCTTCCGGTTCCGTTCCTGTTTTCATGCGTTTTTTTCTAAGCGATCCTGCCAACCAGACAGCATTGTTGCGGAAGAGTCTTGACGGTTCCTGCCCTGTTTCCGTAATCGGTCAGGCTCCGTTGGACGGCACCAAGATAGCGGCGTGGGTATGGTGCAGGAGAGGGGCGCGGATTGATACTCTCGCTCCGGGCCTGCATAAGGTGATGTGGCTCGGGACAGAGGAACTGTGGCTTTCATGTGGGTTGTCGGATGCTGATGGCCCGTATCAACAGACTGTGAAACTACTTGAAGGCCTCAGTGACGCGCTGGCGGCTCAGGGCATGGCTTTGGAGAACGATTGCGTGCGCACCTGGCTGTTTGTGCAGAACATAGATTCTAACTACAAGGGTGTGGTCGAGGGTCGTAACGATGTTTTTGACCGGCATAACCTTACGCCGTCAACTCATTTCATTGCCAGTACAGGCATTGAGGGAAATACCGGACTGCACCGGAATGCCGTGATGCTTGACGCTTTCGGTGTGAAGGGTCCTTGTGTAAACATAAGGCATCTTTATGGCGCAAGTCATCTTAACCGCACGTCGGAGTATGGCGTGAGGTTTGAACGTGGCTCGGTTGTGGAATATCCCGGCTTCAGGCATGTGTTCATATCCGGCACTGCCAGCATAGACAGTAACGGCCGGATAATGTATGAGGGTGA
>JAGAEZ010000121.1 GCA_017612875.1 Bacteroidaceae bacterium
CGCATGAAGGCTACCAGAGCATAGGCCTCTATCCTGACGGCGGTAACAGCACATACGTCATGAACCGTCCTAGCTTAGGCAAATCCAACACGCTCAGCACATTCGACAGCATAGACAGGGAGACCGTGATCACCGCTCTCATGGAGATACCTTATGAGGAGGAGAAGTATAATAACGGAATCATCTACAACCTGTTCGGACAGCCTGTGACCGAACCTCAGCCGGGCGGCATATACATTATTGGACACAAAAAAGTGCTGTACTGACATCATATACATTCAAAGGATGAAAGAAAGCGGAGTGTCGGGAAAAAAGTATGCTCCGCTTTCTTTCTATCGGAAAAGGACTTATATACTGTTTATAATCAAATCCCTGAGCAGATTTTCATTGTTGAGGGAAGAAAATGCTCATCCAGTCAGCCGGGATTTTCTTCTGGATATACTGCTTGAGCCTGCCGGCATAGCTTGTCGAACGATTCACCAGTTCCATTGCCAATCGCCAGTTAACCCCGAGATAACGATATATGCAATATGATATTTCAGTCGATGAAAGCGAAGGGGCCTGCTGCTTCATAATCTCCACAGCCTTCTCGAAATATAGCTCCACATCATGCTTTATGACTGCCTGTTCCGAAAATACAGGCTCGCGATCATCGGCAGCAAGTTCCGTCAGCAAGTTATAGCCGTAACTGTCTCTGAACACCCTTTGGGACGATGAAAGAACTTCCTCCAGATTATCCATCTCTATATCATGTTGTATCCGGCGGCGCACCATTAAGTCACGCAAACGGTCATATTCGCGCCTACGCCTGGTCTCATGATAGAGATACACCAATATCAGCCCCAACCCGACAATCAGTATGGTAGAGCAGGTTATGATGATATAGCGTTTGCGCACCTCCTGTCTGCGCAATTCATACACCTCAAGGTTATGACGCAGATGGATGACCGTTATCGAGTCCTGCCCGTACCGCTCGTTCTGCCGGACCAGGCAATCCTTGTAATGCTCCATGTAAGAAAGGGCCTCGTCGTCAAGCCCCATTTTCAGCGACAACTCCGGCAGACGGCTGTAGTTATTGCTCTCCGTACTCAGCTCCAGGTCACATCCCAGTGACATGCGATAATAGAAATAAGCAGAATCATACTGCCCGGCAGCATAGAAAGCATCTGCCTTGATGCTGTAACCCGCTCCTGACTCGAAATCCACCCCGTCAATATAGCGGTTCACATACCTGAGCGCGTTATCAGTATTCCCATAGTGGTGAAGCTGTATCTTGGACAGCTGCAAGTAAGCCTCCGTGCACAGCAGCGGGGATAGGAACCTGTTGTCCGACAGCCGACGGAACGCCCTCTCCGCCTTCTCGAAACGCCTCTCATACAGGTCCAGCAGCGCCAGGTTATACTCGCAGTAGGCCATAGTGACGGAGTCCTTCATCGTGCGGGTATTCTCAAGACAGGCATTCAGCATACGCTCAGCCTCAGCATACATGTGCCTCTGCAGATACTGCTTGCCCAGATTATGCTCACAAATCAGGTAATACCTCACCAGTGTGTCCGGGAAGAGGTCCTTGGCCGTGAGATAGGAATTGATGGCTCCCAAGTCATCATCGGTAAGGGACAGCACGCACCCCCGGCTGTACCAGGCCATTGCCGCATGATAGTCCTTTTTGCGGTTCCCGTAATAGCCTGTGGCCTCACGTATCAGCCGGTCATCGGGAATATCCTTGTAGTTCTTGTAATCCGCCTGGGTACGCAGGATGGCGTACAGTGCCCGTCCCTTCCTGCTGTCAGGCACCGGAACGGTACTGATGAGCGAGTCAGCGAGCACAGGGTCTGTCTCTAACAGACGCTCCACTTCCGCCAACCTGCCGTTGGAACCGCCACAAGACATGAGCGCAGCCACAGCAACCAACACCACTGTCACAATGTAACAGTAACCGTTTCCACGTACTTTCATCATTCCGCCCTTTAGCGATTCGTTGAATCACCTCACCATAACCTTGCTCACACTGCCGTCAGGAGCCTTGATGATATGCAGGCCGGGACGGTCAGCGGGAATAATGCGCCCGTCCGGACTGTAGTGAACCGGATTGCCGCCCAATATCCCGGACTCCTTCCACAAAAGAACGACAACCTCGGTAGGCACACCCATGAACGCTGTAGGAGCGATCTCCGGGTTACCCTCTATCACTATCCGCTTCAGGCCAGTGCAGCCGAAGAACGCATACTCGTCAATCAGCTCCACACTGGCCGGGATCACTATCTCAGTGAGGCCTGAACAGTTGTAGAACGCACTGTGGCCTATCGTGACGATGCCCTCCGGAAGGACCACTCCATCAAGTGAAGTGCAGCCGTAGAACATTGCATCGGGAATGGATACAACTCCCGAGGGGATGTTCACACCCTTGAGGCCGATGCAGCCCGCGAAACTGCCGTAACCCAATGTGGTCACACTCTCAGGGAAGGAGACCGTCTCAAGCTCAGTACAGCCTATGAATGCGTAGTAGTCCGTTCCCACTACACGGTAAGTGGTGTCATTGGCCGAAACTGATTCCGGTATGACCAGATTGCCGCTGTA
>JAGAEZ010000122.1 GCA_017612875.1 Bacteroidaceae bacterium
ACTCACTGTCACATTCCTGCAGAGCATGACCGACATAACCGGAATGAAACAAGAAAAGGCCGAAGACCTCATTGAAAAAATAAAGGAGGAGAATCCAGGATGTCAGGTGCAGGTCACGGGGTTCTACAATGACAACCAGCAGTATATAATCGTAAACAAGGTCTATAGTGACGTGAGGTTTGTGGGAGCGCCCCCTGCATCGGCCGGAAAGTTCGGCGGTGAGACCGACAACTGGATGTGGCCGCGCCACACGTGCGATTTCTCCATGTTCCGCGTCTATACCTCCCCTGACGGCAGCCCGGCCGCATACAGCGAGGAGAATGTTCCGTTGCGTCCCAAGCAGTTCCTGAGCATCTCCCTCAAGGGAATGGAGGAGGGCGATTTCGCCATGATCATGGGTTATCCGGGCCGTACCCAGCGTTTCCAGACAGCCGCCCAGTTAGAGCAGATGATGGAAGTGCAGGACGTGCGCATAGCCGCCCGCACCGTGCGCCAGGACGTGATGTGGCAGGGGATGCGTTCCAATGACACCATCGGCCTCCAGTATGCCAACAAGTACGCATCATCGGCCAACGGATGGAAGAAGTGGCAGGGGATGCGCGAGTGTTTCGAGGACCTTGACGTGATAGGCCGACAGCGTCAGAAGGAGGCCGAATTCCTGGAGTGGGTGAACGCCAAGCCCAAGCGTGCCGCCAAGTACGGCAATCCCATAGAGGTTATCGAGAACTCTGTCCGCGCCAACACCGAGTACAATCTCCGCAATGCCGTCTATAGCGAGAGTTTAGGCAACATAGAGCTGCTGAGACTGGCCCAGATGGGCAGTTCCGACCGCGAGGTCTTCTACCGCAACTACAGCCCCTCCCTGGATCGTGACATATCCAAGGCCATGGTCAGTTTCTACACTATGAACGCCAGCCCGAACGACTCCCTGGACCTCACGATGCTGGACATCGATTCCCTGTTCGTATATAGTGCATACACCGATTCCACCAAGCTCCGGGGTCTTGACTACATGACACTTGCCGATGATCCCGCCGCACAGCTCAACCGTCAGCTCAGGGAAGCCCGCAGTCACATAAACGCCTCATATTCGTACGATGCCGCTCACCTGCGTGACTCCGCCTCCACCATATTCACGGCCGGACTGATGGAGTGGAACAGGAAGGCCAAGTCCTACCCGGATGCCAATTCCACCTGCCGCTTGACCTACGGCACCGTACAGGGCTATACCACCAAGGATGGCAAGCATTACGACTTCTACACCAACATGAAGGGAGTGATGGACAAGGAGGATCCCTCCAACTACGAGTTCCGCGTTCCTGCCCGTCAGAAAGAGTTGTACCTGAAACGTGATTTCGGCCAGTATGCAGGTCCTGACGGTGAGGTCCCGACCTGTTTCCTGACCAACCTGGACATAACCGGCGGCAATTCCGGCAGCCCTGTCATGGATGCCGAGGGAAACCTGATAGGCCTCGCGTTCGACGGCAACTGGGAAGCCATGAGCGGCGATGTCATATTCGAGCCTGAACTGCAGCGCTGCATCTGCGTGGACATACGCTATGTGCTATGGATGATGGACAAGTTCGGAGGTGCAGGCTATCTGTTGGATGAAATGAATATTGTAAAATGAAAAGGATAGTGGTATTGAGCGGCTCCGGCATCAGCGCCGAGAGCGGCATCTCCACATTCCGTGGAGGAAACGGGTTATGGGACAACGAGCCGGTTGAGGCTGTAGCCACCATCGAGGGCTGGTACCGTGACCCCGGGCGCGTGCTGAGGTTCTACAATGAACGTCGCGCACAGCTGTCCACAGTTGAGCCCAACGAGGCGCACCGCATTGTGGCAGAACTCGAGAAAGAGTATGACGTGTGTGTGGTGACACAGAATGTCGATGACCTGCACGAACGTGCCGGAAGCACCCGAATAATCCATCTTCACGGTGAACTCACCAAGGTACGTCCTGAGGATACCTATACAGATACCGACTGGTGGAGCGAGAGGTATGTGCAGGACATAGGATACAAGCCTATCCGTTTAGGCGACAAGGGAGGCCCGCACAACACCCAGCTGCGCCCGCACATAGTATGGTTCGGCGAGCAGGTGCCTAATCTGCAGAAGGCAGCCGATGCAGTGAGCAGGGCAGACATACTGCTCATAATAGGAACCTCCATGCAGGTATATCCGGCCGCCGGACTCTATCAGTACGCTCCGTCAGGATGCCGCATATTCATGGTGGACCCTGACGAGTCCGCCGCCGCCCACGTGAGCGGGGTGGTGCATATCAAGGATGTAGCTACAGCCGGTATGCGTAAGTTCCGCGACGCAATAGGGACGGTTACTTCCGTGGAAATTTGATACAAACGTCCTCGGAAGTAACCGTCCCTGTTGCGTACGTTATTGTTCGTTCTGTTCCTCTAAGGTGTAGAAGGAACTGCCGTCAAAGCAGTGAGTACAGATGCTCTCCTTGGGAAGGCCGATGGCATGAACCAAAGTCTCAAGTGAACTGAATTTCAGGGTAGTAAGCTGCAGGCGGTGTGCTATCTCGGCTACCATCCTGCCGTATTCGGGCGATCCGGTGGTCGCATATTTCCTGAGTGTCTCCTGACTCGGATTATCCCCCTCGAAGTCCTGTATCACGCGGCGGGTGATAAGCTCCAGGTCATTCTTGCTGGCCGAGTAGTTCACGAACGGGCAGCTGAATATCAGCGGCGGACACGATATCCTCATGTGCGCAGCCTTTACGCCAGACTCATAGAAGTCATGCGAGTTGTCCTTGAGCTGGGTACCGCGCACTATACTGTCATCGCAGAAAACCAGACGCTTCCCGTTCAGTATATCCTTGTTCGGTATGAGTTTCATCTTGGCCACAAGGTTGCGGCGTGCCTGGTCGGTGGGCATGAACGAACGGGGCCATGTCGGAGTGTATTTGGCCACCGCTCTCACGTACGGGCACTTGTGCCCCTCGGCATATCCCACAGCCATGCCCAAGCCGCTGTCAGGAATACCGCAGGCCCCGTCCACATCGACATCGTCCTCACGGCCCATGACGCGACCGAGTTCGTTGCGTACGTCCTCGGCATTACGTCCCTCGTAGCAGCTTGTGGGAAATCCGTAATAGACCCAAAGGAACGAGCATATCTGCATCTTCCTGTTGGGCTTGCGCAGCTCCTCATAGCCGTTCCCTGTTATCCTGATTATCTGGCCCGGGCCGAGATACAGCCTGGTCTCGTATCCCAGGTTGGGGAAAGCCGTCGTCTCGGTGGTCACCGCCACCGCTCCGTCCTTACAGCCTAAGGTCACAGGTGTGCGTCCCCATGAGTCGCGGGCGGCGATAATACCGTCCTCCGTGAGCAGAAGCATGGAACACGAACCCTTTATGGTACGGAAGACATTCTCTATTCCCTCCACATAGTTCCTGCCTTTTATGATGAGAAGGGCCACAAGCTCGGTAATGTTGATCTTGCCGCTGCTGAACTCGCTCAGGTGCATGTTCTCGCCGAGCAGATGCTCGCAAATTTCCTCCTTGTTGTTGATTTTGGCCACTGTAACCAAGGCAAAACGCCCCAGGTGGCTGTTCATGAGCATGGGCTGCGCATCGGTATCACTGATAACTCCTATGCCGCTGTTGCCGCAGAATCTGTCCAGTTCACATTCAAACTTGCTCCTGAAGTAATCGTTTTCAAGGTTGTGAATGCTGCGCTTGAATCCCAGTTCCGGATGATATGTAACCATACCTGCACGGCTTGTTCCCAGATGAGACTGATAGTCAGTTCCGTAAAAAAGATCATTGATGCATCTCTCCTTTGAGACGACTCCAAAAAATCCGCCCATTCGCTATGTTGGTAAATGTGTTGTTCTTTCTGCCCGCGAAATTACAACAATAATCTGAAATCCGCTATCGGCAGAAAAAACCCTTTATCAACAACTTTAGTTAAGATTCTAAAAAACGGAGGGATTCCCGAATCCCGCTCTTTCCGCAAAATAAGGCCGCACGTAAGCATGGCTAATATGCAGTAAGTGGTTTTGGCAGTTGTCATTCGGCCTGAAAGGACGAATCGGCCAAAGGCCGCCGTTTCCGTAGGAAACTAAAAAGCGGAGGGATTCCCCGAATCCCACTCTTTCCACAAAATAAGGCTGCTCGAAGGCAGCCTTATTTTGCGGAAAGAGTGGGATTCAAACCCACGGTACGGCTAGGCCGTACGCCGGATTTCGAGTCCGGTCCATTCGATCACTCTGGCATCTTTCCGGGTGCAAAGGTACATTTTTTTGGGATGCAAGCCAATATGCCGGAAAGAAAAATCAGAGTAAGCCATATTTTTCAAAGCTCTTGTATGATCTGGTTGGCCAGCTCGGTGTTGTCCGGACGGATGATAACCCTCGAGAACTCCGATGAAGAGTCCGCAAAGGCATACATGTACTCGACCGAGATGCCGGCCGCCGAAAGACGTTCCATGGCATCGGCCATAGCCCCGGGCACGTTGCCGCACTCAAGATAGACCACCTTGGTCATGGTCACGGCGTACGAATTGGCTTTGATGAGGTTGAAAGCGCGTTCAATCTGTTCGCGCTCCACTATGATGCGTGCAATACCGAAATCCTCGGTCTCGGACACGGTGAATGCCTTCATGTTTATACCGTTGTTGCCAAGCAGCCTCGCTATCTCGGCAAACTTTCCCTTTTCGTTCTCAAGGAAAACTGAAATCTGTCTTATAAGCATGGCAGGATACTGTTAATTAGGTTATTACTCGAATTTGCGATGGTCTATGGCACGCTTGGCCTTGCCTGTGGAACGCTCTATGGTACCCGGCTGCACAATCTTGATGTTGGGCTGGATACCTATCACGCTCTGCACTCTCGCCGTGAGACGCTGACGCAGACGCACCAGTTCGTTTACCTGGTCGGTATAGAACTCCGGCTTGACCTCCACATGGATATCGAACGTGTCGGTGTTGTTGACTCGATCTACCTCGATGAGGAAGTACGGCTCGTACTCGGGGAACTCCAGGAGAATTGACTCGACCTGTGACGGGAACACGTTCACGCCGCGTATGATCATCATGTCGTCGCTGCGGCCCAGGATCTTGCCCATGCGCACGGCGGTACGGCCGCATTCGCACTTGTCATAGTTGAGATAGGTGAGGTCACGTGTACGGTAGCGTATCATCGGCATACCCCATTTGTCAAGGGTGGTGAACACCAGTTCGCCTTTCTGGCCGTGCTCGACCGGCTGCAGAGTCACAGGGTCGATGATTTCGGGATAGTAGAGATCCTCCCACAGGTGTGTGCCGTTCTGGAACTCACACTCGCCGCCGACACCGGGGCCGCTTATCTCTGTCAGGCCGTAAATATCGTATGCCTTGATGTGCAGTTTCTCCTCAAGTTCCTTGCGCATGGCATTGGTCCAAGGCTCTGCACCGAATATACCCACCTTGAGCTTGAAATTCCTTATGTCAAGCCCCTGCTTGCGTATCTCCTCAGCCATATAGAGGGCGTAGGATGGGGTACAGGCCACTGCAGTGGCCCCGAAATCCTGCATAAGCTGAAGCTGTTTCTGGGTGTTGCCGCTACTGGTGGGGATAACTGTTCCGCCAATCTTGGTCACGCCGTCATGTGCGCCCAGACCGCCTGTAAACAGGCCGTAGCCGTATGCAATCTGCACCATGTCGTCACTGCCCAAACCGTAAGCCGTGAGGCAGCGTGCAACAGCCTCGGCCCATTTGTCCAGGTCACCGGCGGTGTATCCCACCACTATGGGCTTGCCGGTAGTGCCGGACGATGCGTGCAGCCTGAGTATGTCCGTCATCGGAACGCACATCATTCCGAACGGATAGTTGTCCCTGAGGTCCTGCTTGACGGTGAAAGGCAGCTTGACTATGTCATCAATGCTGCGGATATCCTCCGGGCTGACTCCGTGTTCATCGAACCTTTTCCTGTAGAAAGGTGAGTTGTTGTAGGCATGAGCCACAATCTTCCTGAGTTTTTCACTCTGCAATGCGTGCATCTCGTCCCGCGACATGCACTCAATCTTCCTGTTCCA
>JAGAEZ010000123.1 GCA_017612875.1 Bacteroidaceae bacterium
TGTTATATTGGAACTTTATCGCCATTTTTTTAAACTTTTGCTTTGGCGTTGGCTTTGGCTGCCATGCGGTGCGTGACGGTGCGTTTCTTTCGGGCTGAAAACCCGCTAAAGGGCCAACGCCAACGCCAATGCCAACGTTATTTTGGCCAGTACTGCTCTACGAGAGCCGCCTTGATGTTAACCTCGTCAGGCTTGAAATACTTGGCAAACAGCCCCCAGGTAACATCCAGCATCTCGGTAGTATCCAGGTTCACGTCTATGGCCAGCAGCTTCTCACTGTAGTCATGAGCGAAGTCAAGAGCACGCTGATCGTAGTCAGTCAGGTCAAAACCGTTCTCGACCTTGGTCTTAGCGTTCGATGCATCCGCGTACAGACGTACGGCAGCGTTCATCACCTGCGGATGGTCAGCACGTGTCTTCTTGCCGTTCACAAGCTGTTTCAGACGTGACAGGGAGCGGAACGGGTCCACGATAACCTTTCCTATATCGCTGTCGCGACGCAGGAACAGCTGACCCTCGGTGATGTAACCGGTATTATCAGGTACAGCGTGTGTAATGTCGCCGCCCGAAAGCGTTGTCACAGCGATGATGGTTATTGAACCGCCACTGGGGAACTGCACAGCCTTCTCGTAAATCTTGGCCAGGTCCGAATAGAGGGAACCAGGCATGGAGTCCTTGGAAGGAATCTGGTCCATACGGTTGCTCACGATGGCCAGGGCATCGGCGTACGATGTCATGTCAGAGAGCAGCACCAGTACCTTCTCATCCTTCTGTACGGCAAAGTATTCAGCTGCCGTCAAGGCCATGTCAGGCACAAGCAGACGCTCCACTGCGGGGTCCTCGGTCGTGTTCATGAAACCTATGATACGGTCCATGGCACCGGCATTCGAGAACACGTTCTTGAAATACAGGTAGTCATCATTGGTCATACCCATACCGCCCAGGATAATCTTGTCGGCCTTGGCACGCATGGCCACTGTAGCCATAACCTGGTTGAACGGCTGGTCCGGATCGGCAAAGAACGGAATCTTCTGTCCCGAAACGAGGGTATTGTTAAGGTCGATACCCGCGATACCGGTTGCAATAAGCTCTGACGGCTGTTTACGGCGAACGGGATTCACGCTGGGACCACCGATCTCAACCTCTGTCCCCTCCACGGCAGGACCGCCGTCAATAGGGTCACCGTATGCGTTGAAGAACCGGCCTGAGAGGCTCTCGCTGACCTTGAGCGAAGGAGCCTTACCCATGAACACCACCTCGGCATTCGTGGGAATGCCTCCGGTTCCCTCAAATACCTGCAGCGTCACGTCGTCGCCCACAATCTTAACCACCTGGGCAAGACGGCCGTCAATGACGGCCAGCTCGTCATAACCCACACCCTGCGCCTTGAGCGAGCAGGTTGCCTTTGTAATCTGGCTGATCTTCGTGTAAATCTTCTGGAATGCCTTTGTTGTCATAGCTGTGTGTGTTATGCGGTTTTACCTTCAGCAAGCAGTTCCTTGAGCTGCTTTTCGTACTCAAAATACTTCTCAGACTCAAACTCCTGGTAATTCATCTGTTTACACAGGTTTATCACCTTCTTGAAGTAGTCGATCACATCCAGGAAATGGTCAAACCTGAACTCCGTGTGGCAGATGTCGATCACGCGATCGACAATTGCCACCTGACGCTCCATTGGAGTCACGGCATCAATCTCATCGAACGCATCCTGCTGCAATACGATAAAATCTATCAGCTCTGATTTCCAGAATGTCACATGATAATCTACAGGAACACCGTCATCACCCAGGATGTTTATCTGCTCGGCAATCTCCTTTCCGCGCAGCAAGCGGGTCTTCAATTCATTTACCTTATCTATCCATTGGTCGTTGATGCGGTCGGAAATATACTTGTCAAATTCCGGATAGTCCAGATATTTGGAGTAAGAGTCAATCGGGTTGATAGCCGGGTAACGCTTGCGGTCGGCACGTTCCTGCTCCAATGCATAGAAGCAACGGGCCACCTTCTTGGTGTTCTCTGTCACCGGTTCCTTAAGGTTACCACCGGCAGGCGACACGGTTCCGATGAAAGTGATTGAACCCGGCTGGCCATTGTTCAGGAAAACATAACCGGCACGGCCATAGAAGTTTGCGATGATTGACGATATATCCATCGGGAATGCGTCCGGACCGGGTAGCTCCTCCATACGGTTGGACATCTCACGCAGGGCCTGTGCCCAACGGGAGGTAGAGTCTGCCATCAGCAGCACACGCAATCCCATTGAGCGATAATACTCCGAAATTGCCATCGCCGTATAGACCGATGCCTCACGGGCAGCAACAGGCATGTTTGAAGTGTTTGCAATGATGATGGTACGCTCCATCAGCTTGCGGCCTGTGTGCGGATCGTCCAACTCCGGAAATTCGGTGAAAATCTCCACAACCTCATTGGCACGCTCACCGCAGGCAGCTATAACGACTATATCGGCCTCAGCCTGCTTTGATATGGCATGCTGCAACACGGTCTTACCTGTACCGAACGGGCCGGGGATGAATCCCGTACCGCCCTCCACTATCGGGTTAAGGGTATCTATGGAACGGACACCTGTTTCCAGCAGCTTGAACGGACGCGGTTTCTCGCGATAATTTGTCATAGCCACCTTAACCGGCCATTTCTGGATCATGTTCACGCTCACCGTATCGCCCTTGGCGTTCTCAAGCACTGCGATCTCATCGATGATGCGGTACTCACCCTCAGCGGCAATCTTCTTGACCGTATATTCACCTTCAAGCTGGAACGGAACCATGATCTTGAGCGGCTGGAAGTTCTCCTCAACCTTGCCCAACCAATCCGATGCACGGACCCTGTCACCCGCCTTAGCAATGGGCTCAAACATCCACAAACGGTCATTATCAAGCGGATAGGTATATTCTCCACGTTTGAGGAACACACCCGTCATCTTGTCCAGATCATTCTGAAGACCGTCAAAGTTATGCGACAGCATACCCGGACCGAGAGTAACCTCCAGCATGTGACCGGTAAACTCAGCCTGGGAACCCACCTTAAGGCCGCGAGTACTCTCGAACACCTGTACATAGACATTCTCGCCAACAACCTTGATGACCTCAGACATGAGCCTGTCGCCTCCTGTCTCTATATAGCAGATTTCATTCTGTGCCACCGGTCCGTCCACCTTAAGCGTAACCATATTGGCAATGACTCCGCTAACTGTTCCTTTAGTTGCCATTTATATTTAATGTTAATCTTTTGTTCAAATTTACTTTTTCTAACCGGAAGCTTGTTCAATGAAAACTCAGGACTGAATTATTGAATCCTTTCAGCCGCTCCGCCTTATTGAAGCATTCTCCCTATCGGGCGGCAATCAGGGATTATTTCTAAGCGCAAGTTCCATGTAACAATTCCCGATCCTCAATTGATTCTGAACTCTGACGGAACTTCAGTCTGATCCTTAAGTTCCCCTATCAGTTTCCTGAAGAGCCTCTGACCTTGTTCCCGATCCATACTTGTCCAGCGTTCCACCATCCCCAGACGAACCATATAGGAAAACAGACGCTCTACCGTAAAGTAGTGGAAGAAACAGTGTTCCTCCAACCACTGCCAGCGTAGCAGATCGGTCTTCCGTTCACGGTCATTGAGATCCTGAGCCTCCTGTAACCGCATGATATCATCCCAAAACGACACCTCCTGGCTCAACCCCCAGTCACGTGCACCGCTCGTACGCAACGCCTGGGTTATCACATTGTCACCCACAAACAACCTGCGTACATCCAGCTCAAACTTGCGACCGGTTATAGCTATCTGGATATTGTTCAGGTCCAGATTGAATCTATACCAGTCCTGAACGAAATCATTGCCGCACCGTAAAGCATAGTCGTAGAACAGGCCCCACAGACGGTCTTCAGCAAATTCTGCCGCCTCATGCCAACTCTCATCCTGCCATTCCTGAACGAAATCATACATGAACTGCGGCATTCCCGACGGGCAGCGCTCCTGAGCCTTGACGCAGGATATCAACTCCTCTATCTGCTCTGTGCTGAAAAGACCAGGCCGCACATCTGCATCACCTCCCGGAACAGTGTCTGAGCGAAGCAGGGACGTAAGGTTACGGCAGTCGTTCTCCAACAGCAGCAAATCCATTAATTTGCGGTCAGCACCATCCAAGGCATCATAAACCTCTTCACGGAACTGCGCCACAGCAACAGGAACCTTACTGTCGTCCAACGACAGTTCCTGAAGGCCTGCTATCAAATAATAGTATTTACCCATATACGATCTTCTTTTCCACGCACTGTCTGCAAACCGCCGCTATTGCGCACCTAGGGGACTTGGCCGGTAACCTCATGATTAAAACAAGATGTCGATCAGTTGAGGGCGCAGTATTGACTTGAACCAGTTCTCAAACTCCTCGGAGCCGAAGTTCACCTTATACGATCCATCGGCAGGCTGGATGCTGAAGGCGGTTTCCCGACCATTCACTTGCGTAATCTTAACGCCCTTGTCCAGCAGTCCCTTGGCCTTGGTCATAAAATAATTCCTCAGGTTATCGGCATCGGAAGCCTGAATCTCTATGCTCTGGTTCTTCCCCCACTCCTGCGCCAGTTTGAGTATAAACTCATTGAACACGTCTTGATTCGCGGTAAAGCCCTTGACGGAATCGGAAACGATACGGTCAGTCACCACAGTTGCAATCTCGCTTTTGAGAGCCTCCACCGCCTGAGAAGCATAGAGACGAAGCTCTTTCCGCACGTTCTCAGCATTGGCAGCACTCTCCTTACGGGCTGTGGCCAGAAGGGAGTCAGCCTCCTTACGTGCATCGGCAAGTAGTTTTTGGGATTGTTCCTGAGCCTGAGCCAGAATCTGATCGGCTTGAGCTTGACCTTTTGCTACACCTTCATTATATATAATGTCGGTGAGTTCCTGGATTTTGGTATTCATAGGTTAATAACGTAATATTCGCAAATAGAATTTCGCAAATATAATCATTTAGTCCAAATAATCCAGCCACCCTGCTACAAAAATATACAGGAACACCAAAACAAGGCCATGGTACTGCAACACAAAAAAAGAGCCTCAGACTCTAAGCCTGAAGCTCTCTCAAAGACGGCGGCGACCTACTCTCCCACTTGCCCCGTTCCGCGTATGCGGAACTAAAACAATGCCATGGTACTGCGCAAGTGGGGATACCACAAAAAGAAAGAGCCACAGACCAATCATACAAACGCACCCACATGCAGTTATAGTAACGGCTCCAAAAGCCGTTACCCGGCCGGAGGACGGCCCGTTTGCGAAGCAAACTAAAA
>JAGAEZ010000124.1 GCA_017612875.1 Bacteroidaceae bacterium
CACGAATACATCGTAGTCGCGGATGGGCTTGACATCGATCTGTGAGCCGGGGAGGAAAGCCTCGATGCCGAACACATCGACAATCATACCGCCCTTTGTGCGGCACTTGATGAAGCCCTTCACGATCTCCTGTGACTCCAGAGCCTCGTTCACGCGGTCCCATGAGCGTGAAGCGCGTGCCCTCTTATGTGAAAGAAGCAGCTGACCCTTCTTGTTCTCGGTGTTCTCGATATAGACCTCTACCTCGTCACCCACCTTGAGGTCGGGATTGTAGCGGAATTCGCTGATTGGGATGATACCGTCTGACTTGTAACCGATGTTGACGATTACCTCACGCTTGTTGATGGCGATGACCTTACCCATCACGACCTCGTTGTCGGCCACCTTGTTGAGGGTGTTGTCATAAGCCTGTTCAAGTTGTTCCTTGGTCATGCCGTTCTCGGCATTGCCGTTCTCAAATGCATCCCAGTCAAAATCCTGCAGGGGAGCTACGTTCTTAAAATCTTCCATTTTCGTTAATTTTCGAATTAAGATTAAGTTAGACAATATGTTGTAAACACTGCTACACGCGCGTGGCGCGAATAGCGGCGCAAAGGTAGTGAATTAATTCCGATTATTGCGAAAAACCGATGAAAATATCAGTAGTTCGCATCAAGAGTGTAGGGAAGGCCCGTCGATGTCATGCCAGCGGCCGAGATGTTGATGTGCTCGGTGATGGAGCTGTTGTAGAACTCCACCTGGGCGTGCCCCACGCTGTCAGTCACGACATTGGGATTCCAGTAGAGCGTCCTGCGGTAATCCACATCGCCGAATACGGGTCCGTCAGGGTAGGTGGGGGCGTAGAAGCTGTAGGGGGTTGACCACCCTTCGGCGGTCGTCACGCGGTGGTCTATCTTCATCCTGTCCTCACGGGAACTGAGCTGGTGGTCTTCCTTGAGCAGGATATCCACCATGATGACACGGTCGTATTCCTCTTCCGTCCTCTCCTCCAGATTGGTGACGGTGTGTTTCATATAATCCATGTAGAGCGGCGCCAGAAGCCACGCTTCGCGCTTATAGACCGGCCGGTCATAGACCAGGATGCTCTTTATGTCGCGTGAGTCGATGGTGCCTGGGTTGGAGAATATGCCGGTGTTGCGGAAGACAGTGGAGTTGTGCACGTAGAAGAACGGTTCGAATCCGTTGATCTCGGTAATCATGTAGTCGCCGTCGTCGTTGATGGTGTCGATAAGCTGATAGCCCTTCTCAATCAGATAACCTTCGACATCGGTGGTGAACTCTCCCTTGTCAAGGTCCAGCTCGACATCCTTGGTTACATCGAAGGCGTTGAAGGTATAGTAATCCACATATTTGCGGCGTTCCTCAATCTCCACGTCGGGGAGGAGGAATCCGTTATCCACGTTGATGACCGTGGGCAGGCCGTCATCCTGCACGGCTTCACGTTTCTGGCCTGATGACGGTTTCTTTGAAGTCAGGCTTCGGAACACCGTCTCTCCGGGGTAGTAGGCCCTGACGTCGGGCATGATGGAACGTTCGAACATGATTCTTGCACTGGTTCCGATAAGCCTTTCCTTAGGTGTGTTGGCCCTTATGGTGAACCTGGCTTTCTCGTAAAAATCAACACCTATGTTGAACCCGAAGTATCCGGTGGAATCGGTGGTGTAAGAGTAGGATTCCGTAAGGGTCTTGTCCACGGGCATGAGGGAGGCGGTCACGTTGACATCGGCCATCGGCTTGCGGCCGGCGGGGTTGAGAATCCATCCGTTGAGCGTAAGGCTCTCCTCCAGACGGTGCACCTCCTTGAACTCGTCCAGGCCTGTCATGACACGCCAGTCATACCGTTCCCAACCCTGGACCATGCAGAGCAGGTCAAGGGCATGGAGATGCTCGGGGTCATCGGACTCGAAATACCATGAAGGCCGCTCGATGAGTCCCCGCAGGTCCGATGAGAGGAGCATGGAGGTACGGATGTCGTCGCTGAACGGGTTGCCCTGACCGCGGACGTCGCGGACCGCAAGACAGAACCTGTCGCGGAGGGCGTTGCCCTGGCTGTCCTTGAGGTCCAGGTCCAGACGTATCCTGTCAAAGAAGCCGTAGCGGTTCTTGTCCGGAGTGACGGTGAGGACCGGGGGGAAGGATGTGGTGCTCCTGTGATAGAACGAACGGGTGGCGTATATGTTGCCGTGTTCATCGAACAGGACCATACGGCAGATACCTTCAGGGATGCCGTAAAGGGACAGGGTGTGGGTGTATGGCTGCCCGCCGGCCGGAACGGCTGCAAAGTCCATGAGCTCGCCGCGGCAGGTGACGGTCATCCCAAGCGTGTCAGGCAACGGTGCGGCCGAGGGGTAAAGGGTGATGGACAGGCTGTCGGTCCCGATTTCCTCAAGCTTGACGGAAAGGCCTTCATTCTCGGCATCGGGAAGGTCGAATGACCTGCTGGTCCCGTCGGCAGTGATTTCAACGCTGTTCCGTCTTGAGGTGGGCGTGAATGTGAATACACCCATGCCGTCATGTTCGGTGACGGCCGATGCGTCATGTCCCTTGACAGTGAGGACGGCATCGGTCCCGAAGCCGTTCTCGTCGGTCACCTTGAAGGCCACCCTGTTGGGCACACCCATGACGAGATGTCCTCCTTCCGGGTGGAACGACGCGTTCAGGTTGCGCAGGCGGGGTGTCTCGGGGCGTTTCTGCTGTAGTGCGCTCTTCTTTATGGTTACCACGGGGCTCATGTCATAGTAATGGCCCTCCTCCTTGGGTTTCTCGTAAACGGCGAACACGCGTGAGAAGACGTTCTCCTGATGGAAATTGAGCATCCAGGAGGTGTAAGCCCTGATTTCATAGAAACCGCTCGGGAAACTGAGGACTCCGCGAAGGTCGCGGGCCTGGGCGGTCGAACCGTCCATGAGGGGGAGGGAACCGTCGGCCTGGCCTGCCACTATCTTGAGCTTCTCGCGGTTCAGCAGGACGCCGTCGGGAGAGATGAGATCGACGTAGAGGACCTTGCTCTGGGCGCGTCCGAGTGAGGAGGCGTTCGAGACGAAGGCCTTGAACCAGATGGTCTCACCGATATAATAGGATGTGTTGTCGAACTGCAGATATACCTTCTCCTGGGGAAAGATGGAGTTGAACTGGTGTATGTTGCCGGCAAGACGCATGAGCGAGTCCATGCGTGCTGTGCCCGGGACGGCTCTTACTGCCGGAAGTGACAGGAGCATGACAACAGCCAAAGCCCTGGCAAATCGTCCTGCTGCTCTTTTTCTGGTCATTGTGGGACTGGAATTCATGCGCACAGTTTTTGACATGCAAAAATATGAATTATTATTTTCATAGAGCGCCGGTTGCTTGTAAAATAAGAAGTTTTTATGTAAGTTTGCAATCCGTTATGATATACGGATTCGACAACGAAAAGTATCTGCGGATACAGTCCGAACACATCAAGGACCGCATAGCCCAGTTCGGAGACAAGCTTTATCTTGAGTTCGGAGGCAAGCTCTTCGACGATTACCACGCCAGCCGCGTACTCCCCGGTTTCCAGCCTGACAGCAAGTTACGGATGCTCATGCAGCTTAGCGACTGTGCCGAGATCATCATTGTGATAAGTGCTTTGGACATTGAGAAGAACAAGGTCCGCAGTGATTTGGGCATAACCTACGACATGGACGTGCTGCGCCTGCGGGAAGAGTTCCAGACACGCGGGCTTATGGTGAGCTCTGTGGTGATAACGCACTATAACGGCCAGTCGAGCGCCGACGCTTTCCGCGAGCGTCTCAGGCGTCTCGGCATCCGGACATACGTGCACTACACTATCGAAGGCTATCCGAACAACGTGGCCCTGATTGATTCCGACGAGGGGTTCGGACGCAACGATTATGTTGTCACTTCACGTCCGCTGGTGGTTGTGACGGCTCCAGGTCCGGGAAGCGGTAAGATGGCGGTCTGCCTGAGCCAGCTCTACCAGGAGCAGAAGCATGGGGTGAAAGCCGGTTATGCCAAGTTCGAGACATTCCCCGTGTGGAACCTGCCGCTGAATCATCCTGTGAACATAGCTTACGAGGCTGCTACAGCCGATCTGGATGACGTGAACATGCTGGACCCGTTCCATCTGGAGGCATACGGCAGGAAAGCGGTCAACTACAACCGCGACATTGAGATTTTCCCCGTACTGGATGCTTTGTTCAAAGGCATCTACGGCGAGAATCCCTACAAGTCACCCACGGACATGGGTGTGAACATGGCCGGTTTCTGCATAAGCGACGATGAGGTGTGCTGCCGAAGCGCCAAGGACGAGGTGATACGCCGCTACTACACAGCATTGGGCGACCTGGCCAGCGGCAAGACTAATGAGACTGAGGTCAACAAGATCGCGCTGCTCATGAACAAGGCGGGCATAACAACCGCAACCCGTCGCACCACCGTGGCTGCCAAGGAGCGCCAGGAACAGACAGGTGTGCCGTCGGCTGCGATCGAGTTGTCGGACGGAACCATAATCACATCCAAGACCACTGCCCTGTTAGGTCCCAGCGCCGCTTTGATCCTGAACGCCACCAAGTATCTGGCCGGGATAGACCACGATGTGAAACTTATCGCGCAGAACATGATAGAGCCCATCCAGAAGACCAAGGTGAACTATCTGCACGGGAACAACCCGCGTCTGCATACCGATGAGGTCCTGGTGGCACTCTCCATCCTGAGCCAGCAGGACGACAACTGCCGCCGTGCCCTTGACATGCTTCCTGAGCTTCGCGGCTGCCAGGTGCATTGCACCGTGCTGCTCAGCGAGGTGGACCGCAAGATATTCCGCAAGCTGGGCGTGGGCCTTACATGTGACCCCGTCAAGAAGAAGTACTTCCCGAACGGAAAATGAGTGTTGCTGATGGAGGACAGCGGTAAACTCTACAGTCTGGCCGACGTGATGCAGGTGGCTACCGACGCCGGTCATGTCATGCTTGAGAACGGGGCAGAGATATTCCGTGTCGAGGAGACCATGGAACGTATCACACATCATTTCGGCGTGGAGTCCGGCCATTTCTTTGTCCTCAGCAACGGCATCATCACATCGGGCGGGACAAGCTATTCCAATGTGGAGTTCATCCCCTTCAAGGGAGCGCAGTTGGAGAAGGTGGTCGAGGTGAACCGCCTGTCACGTGAGATAGAGTCCGGCCAGTGTACGTTGGACAACGCACGTGTCCGTCTGGCTGCCATCCGTGCCATGAAACCCAAACCCTTCATGGAGCAGACAATGGCTTCGGCTGTAGGCAGCGGAGCTTTCTGCGCCATATTCGGGGGCAGTCTCCAGGATTGCACGGCATCGTTCATGGCCGGGCTGATCCTGTATGCGTTCGTGCTTGCGGTATGCAGGTCGGGGCTTTCCAAGATAGTGACCAACATCCTGGGCAGTATGCTTGCCACTGCCTTGTGCATAGTATTCTATCGTATGGGGTTCGGTGAGAATCCCGGCAACATGATAATAGGTTCCATAATACCCCTCATTCCCGGCGTGCCGTTCACCAACGGCATCCGTGACCTGGCGAATGAGGATTACATAGCCGGTTCCACACGCCTTATCGATGCCCTTACTGTGTTTTTCTGCATTGCTGCTGGAGTGGCTCTCACGTTTCTTGCAGATGGCCGCATAGAGAACGGGATAATTGTTCTGGAAGGGATGAAGACCGATGCCCTGACGGCTGTATGGCCGGTCCAGATGGCCGCCGCTTTCCTGGGTACGGTGGGATTCGCGGTGCTGTTCGGCGTTCCCCGTGACCAGT
Source organism: Bacteroidaceae bacterium (assembly GCA_017612875.1). Classification (GTDB taxonomy): domain Bacteria; phylum Bacteroidota; class Bacteroidia; order Bacteroidales; family Bacteroidaceae; genus Colenecus. The sequence continues at coordinate 5,769 of JAGAEZ010000124.1, forward strand.
ACGTGCCGGTGGGGGTGTGCGGTCTGGCAGGCTGGACAGTCTATCTGCTCATGATACGCCTGGCAGGGGCTTCGGTCATAGAATCCACGTTCGTGGCAACCTTGGCGGTGGTGCTTGTGTCGCGTTTCATGGCTGTACGCCGCCGCTGCCCTGTCATAGTGTTCCAGATTTGCGGGGTCTTTCCGCTGATACCCGGCGCCGGTATATTCTGGACTGCATACTGGGTGGTGGTGAAAGAGCTTGGAACGGCTGTGACCACAGGATTCACCGCTTTGGGCGTTTCCATCGCCATAGTCCTGGGGATAATATTCGTTACAAGCCTTCCGGGCAGGATGTTCAAGATAGCCGCCAAGAGAGGATGATACGCATTTCCATATTTGACGATATGTCGCTCTGCACCGACGCGGAGGTGGAGCGTATGCTTCCCCTGGTTCCGGAACCGCGTCGCAGCGAGGCTCTCAGGTACAGGCACACATTCGGACGGTTCGCCTGTCTGAAGTCATACCTTATTCTCGCCGGACTGCTCCGCACCGGGTTCGGGATTGAGGAGTTCCGCATGGAGGTGGGGGAACACGGAAAACCTTTTCTGCCGGACTATCCGGACATCCATTTCAATATAAGCCACTGCCGGCAGGCGGTTGCCGTGGCTGTCAGTGACCGGCCTGTGGGTATTGATGTGGAGTCGTTCCGCCATTTCGGTGACGGGCTGCTTGACAAGGCCATGAACGGCTCCGAGAAAGCGCAGATTCTGGCATCGGCTGCACCGGAAGAGGCCTTTGCGGCATTCTGGACACGTAAGGAGGCGGTTTTCAAGCTTATAGGGACAGGCATAACCGATGACCTGCACGGCATACTGTCGGACAGGACATCGACCGACACCGTCATAAACCGTGAGAAAGGTTATGCGGTGTCGGTAGCTGTGTTCAGTCAGGCGAACTGTGGTAATCCACAAGTCCTTTCATCGGGCTGGCCTCAATCTTTCCGATAGTCATCCCTAACGAATCGGCGGTTTCTTTCAGCTCATCGGCAAAACTGTTGGCTAACGAGCCTACAAAGTGTACGGGCAGCCAGGGCTTGTGGTAGTTTATCACATTGCGGGTGAAGAATTCCGAGAAGCACTGGATGAGCAGGTCGTGCACCCCGGGTATGTCACGCTTGTCAATAAGGAACGGTGCAAAGCCGGCTATATAGCGGTTTGCCATGGGCTTACGGTAAACGTTCTCGATGATTGTCTCCTTGGTGAGCGAATACTTCTCTAAAAATTCCTTGCAGACGGCATCGGGCAGCTGACGTTTGAAGCAGTCGTTGATGAGCCTGCGGCCTAAAGCCGCCGCGCTGCCTTCATCGCCGAGGATGTAGCCCAGGGATGGCACCTGGTCCTCAATGTCATGACCGTTGTACAGGCACGAATTGGAGCCTGTTCCAAGCACGCAGGCCACTCCCTCGGAATGGCCGCACAGGGCCCGGGCCGCTCCCAGCATGTCGCTGTCAACCACGATGGCGGCATCGGGAAAGAACTCTTCAAGGATACCAGCCATCTGGCTACAGATGGTTCCGGAAGCGCATCCTGCGCCATAGTAGTACAATTCCTTCACCCATCGGGGGTCAATGCCGGGAATTCTCTCCATCAGCTCCCGCGCAATGACTGTCCTTATGTCATCCGCGCTCTGGTGCAAAGGGTTCATGCCCTGGGTCTTGAATATCTTCACGTCATCGGATGTTCCGAAGAACCCCCAGTCTGTCTTGGTGGAGCCGCTGTCAACTGTAAGTTTCATTGTTTCTTTCCAAAGTCAGGTTCATATCTGATTAATGCCGATACCACACAGGTCACCGCACAGCAGGCTATTATCCAGACGAAGAATGTACGGTAGCCCATAAGTTCCTGAAGCATACCCGAAATCATTCCGGGGAGCATCATGCCTAACGCCATGATGCCGGTGCTTATGGCATAATGTGATGTCTGGTGCTCTCCGCGTGCGAAATACATCAGGAACAGGGTATAGGCCGTGAATCCGAATCCATAGCCCATCTGTTCTATGAATATGCAGGTACTGACCACTGCCATGTCCTGTGTGGGCAGCCAGCTCAGATAGACATACACCAGATCGGGTACGGATATGGCGGCCACCATATACCAGATGCATTTCTTAAGGCCGAAACGTGACAGAGTGAGTCCGCCCAGGATACCGCCCGACAGCAACCCTATCACTCCCAGAGTGCCCTGTGCGAAGCCTACCTGGCCGGTGGTCAGTGCCAGACCTCCGGCTGCGGCCGAATCGACGAGGAACAGTGGGGCTATCTTGCCAAGCTGCGCCTCGGGGAAACGGAAGAGGAGTATGAACAGGAGTGCCGGTATGATGTCCGGTTTCCTGAAATAACTCACGAATGTCATTCCGAACTCCTTCATGATGTTGTGGCCCGACACGGCAGTGGCACAGTCGGACACGGGGTGGGGCAGGATGTATGAATGATAGAGCCATAGCAGGATCATGAGAGCTCCTGCAATCATGAATCCTATACTCCATGCACGCACCGTCGAGCCGAAATGTTTCTCCAACTGTCCTACCAGTATAAGTAGGCCGCCCTGTCCTGCAATCATGGCTATACGGTAGGCGGTGTTCCTGATGCCGACGAACATGGATTGCTCGCCTTCATCAAGCCCAAGCATATAAAAACCGTCGATGGAAATGTCATGTGTTGCCGAACTGAATGCGAGCAACCACAGGATGGCAAGTGACCACCTGAAAAAGTTTGTGGTATTCAGGGTCAGTCCGACGCAGGCCAAACCTGCTCCGAGGATGACCTGTGTGAGCAGCAGCCACCAGCGCTTGGTCTTGACAAGATCCACAAAGGGACTCCAGAACGGCTTGATAACCCAGGGCAGATAGAGCCAGCTGGTGTATAGGGCCACATCGGCGACGCTTATGCCCAACTGCTTGAACATAAGGCTTGATACGGTCACAACCAGCACGTATGGCAGTCCTTCCGCAAAATAGAGCGAGGGCACCCAGGCCCAGGAAGTGCGTCCTTTAGCCATGAGCATTCCGGAAATTGAAGGCTGTCAATCCGCTATTTTCCCGTGCAGGGAGCATGATACAAGTTTGCTGAGCACGTTCTGGCGGTCCTCCGGGGTAGGGTTGCGCTTGAGTGTGACGCCTTCTACCCAGTCCAGGTCGGGATACTGCTCCTTGAGCAGTCGGTGGGAGTTGGAGAGATCGCTGCTGCCTGATGTGGAGAATGTGATGACGGTCTTGCCCTTGAGGTCATTCTGCTCTATGAATGAGTAGATTATGTTGGGGGCGGCGTTACCCCAGATGGGGAAACCTATATATACGACATCGTAGCTTTTCAGCTTCTTGGGCTTGTCTTTGACTTCCGGGCGGAAGGATTTGTCGGCCATCTCCTTGAAGGCGCGTGCCTCGCGGTTCCCCAGATTAACGTCGTCGCTGGTGTAGGGCTGCGCCCCCTCAATCTCGAACAGGTCGGCACCGGTTTTGGCCGCCAGCTCCTCTGCCAGCGTCTTGGTCGTTCCTGATGCCGAGAAGTAAGTAACCAGGATTTTGTCCTTTGCCGAGCAAGATGCCATGACTATAGCCATCATTGCCAGAATCAAACTCTTCTTCATTTCAGTATCAATTGTTTTAGAATCTGTTTAGAAATGTTTCCATGAATTTCTTACCGTCTCTTTGTCAAAAATAGCCGATAAGGATTTCACGGAACAAATTTAAGCAAATTCTCAGTTATGTCCTGATTTGCGATATAAAAAAGGTGGTGATAAACTGTCGGAATTCCGCTGAATTAACCCGGACCGGTTCTTCAGATACTGCCGCATATTCATTCCGGTCTCTTGCTTGAAGGCGCGATGGAATGCCTGTCGCGTGTTGAAACCGCACAGATGGCCTATAGACTCTATCTTTAATGATGAATGTGCGCTTTCCTCATTGATGATGCGGATCGCCTCTTTGATCCTGTAGCTGTTAAGGAAAGTGGTGAAATTCACACCCAAACCTGTGTTGACGGCTCTTGACAAGGTGGAACGGTTGGTGCCCAGTTGCTTTGCCAGTTTTTCAAGATTCAAGGTGCAGTCTGTAAATACGCGTTCCTGCTCCATCATTTCTTTAAGGTTCCGGAGCAGTTTGGCATCGGGGCTTCTGCTCCCGGGGACCGTATGGTCCGGGAACAGGTATCTGTGCAGAGCCTTGTCCCGCCTGATGAACAGGACGACAAACACGGCCAGTGCTCCTGCAAGGAGAAATATGATGATGCCCATCATGACGATGACAGTATGGTCACTCATAGCGGTATGGTTTTTCTTTTCCAACGATAAAGGTAATGCTAATAATCGTAATTATCGGTCCGTTTCCGTCCAATGTGAACATTAATGAGGTTTCTTTTCCCTTTTTAATGGAAAACGTTTATTTTTGACACGGCAATAGGTGTCCCGGTAACGGGATTGTTTCAAATTACCTGATCTTACAATTATGAGAAGATTTCTGTATTCATTTGTCCTGGTTCTCACAGCCCTGCATGTCAAGGCTGCGAATAATGTGTTGAGCTATATCTACGACCTAGGTTCAAAGACAGCCGAAGTCACATTTGACAAAGACAGTAAAGGTGACAGGATTTATTACAGCGGCCACATTGTTATTCCCGATGTGGTTATGTTTTCTGATGAGGAATATATGGTTACAGGTATCCAGCCTAAAGCATTCATGGACAATGTCGGGGTAACATCTGTGATTATCGGTAATAATGTCAGATTTATAGGAGGAGACGCATTCAACGGTTGCACTGGCATTACTTCGATATCCATCCCCGCGAGTGTTGACTCGATAGGAGAGTGGGCATTCAGTAACACAGGCCTTACGGAGGTTAGGTTCGAGGATTGCGACAATCCGGTCAGGCTTTGGGACTGGGGCGGTTTTTGCGTATTCAGTTCCAGTCCTCTTGAGACCGTCTATCTGGGCCGCAACTACATCAGCGGCGCCCGTCCGTTCAAGGGAATTCAAACCCTCAAGACTGTTTGTTTAGGCGGTTTTGTCGATAGTCTTCCCGGCAGTGATTTCGAGGACTGCAGTAACCTGGAACAGATTTACAGTTATTTAGAGATACCTCCTGTCTGTGGCCCCAAAGTATTCAATGGCGTTGTCAAGCAGACCTGCAGGCTTTATGTTCCTGATTCGGGTATTGAACTGTACAAGGTGGCATATGCCTGGAACGAGTTCTTCAATATTGAATCCGGAATCGACACTATATTGACAGACCGGGAATCCGGAATCGCCAATGGTATCCGGTTTAACATTGACGGCCGGCGTCTGGATACTATCGGACACGGAATGAACATAATCAGCACTGAGGACGGCAAGGCAGTCAAGGTATTCGAACGATAAGGATTTATGTATAACCGTCCCTTTGGCGTCTGGTCTCAATATGAAAGCTGAGCTTAAAGAATTGTTCGGGAGTTATGCCGGCAGTGAACCGCAGCAGGTCACGCGGTTGACAGCAGCCGGATCCGACAGGGTCTATTACCGTCTCGCCTTCGCTGGCGGGCGGACTGTCGTGGGCGTGGAGGGAACCAATGCCGACGAGAACAGGGCGTTCCTTGTCATCGGGCGCCATCTGCGGGGCGCAGGACTGCCTGTGCCGGAGATTTTGGCGGTATCTGATTCGGGTATGTGCTATCTTCTGGAGGACCTGGGTGATGCTTCGCTGTTCGGGATGTTGGAGGGTGCGCGTGAGAGCGGCAGTTACAGTGCCGGTCAGGCAGGCTTGCTTGAGGCGGTCA
>JAGAEZ010000125.1 GCA_017612875.1 Bacteroidaceae bacterium
ATAGGCGGTTTCGTGAAACGGGCCGCAGGCCTGGGCCGCCCCACAAAGAAGGACCGCCGCGACATGGAGGACTTCCTTTCCGACACCCCTTCCGGTCTCCCCGACGAATTCGACTTCGACGAATGACGAAAGTGATACTGATTACGGGAGCAAGTAGCGGCATTGGATATTACGCGGCTCTCAGGCTGGCAGGACAGGGGCACAGGGTTTATGGTGCCGCCCGCAGGATGGAACTGTTGGAACAACTTCGGGAACGTGGTGTGGTACCTGTACGTATGGATGTGACAGATGAGGCATCGATGGAGGATGGAGTGAACAGAATAATCGATGCCGAGGGCCGGATAGACGTGCTGATTAACAACGCTGGCTACGGTTATATGGGCGCAATCGAAAACGTTCCGATAGCCGAAGCTAAGCGTCAGCTTGAGGTAAATCTTTTCGGACTGGCCAGGCTCACGCAGATGGTACTGCCATATATGCGGAAACAGGGTTCAGGCAGGATAATCAACACCTCTTCCGTTGCCGGAAAAGCTGTCATAATGTTTGGCGGATGGTACAACGTCTCAAAGTTCTCAGTCGAAGCTCTCAGCGATGCCTTGCGTATGGAGTTGAAACCTTTCGGAATAGACGTCAGCATAATTGAACCTGGAGGTATTAAAACCGATTGGGGTATCATAGCTTCCGATAATCTGGAAACGTCGTCGTCAGGCACCGCCTATGAGAATGCCGGTCTCAGAATGGCACGCCTTCTCAAGAGAGGTTACACTTCAGAATTCCTCACGAATCCCGACAGGATTGCCAAAGCGATAGCCAGAGCTGCCAACGCCAGGCATCCCAAGGTACGTTACCGTCTTGGAGCCGGATCGGGACTGATTGTCATCCTTCACGCAGTTCTTCCTGCCCGCTGGTGGGATGCATTAATGCGGATTTTTTCTTAAGTTTGCACAAAAACAATTAATGCTTTACAATATGGATCTGATTAAGAGATTTCTGGGATATACGGCTGTAGATACGCAGTCCGACGAGAATTCAGAGAGTGTTCCCAGCACAGAGAAACAAAAGGACCTGGCACGCCTGCTCAAGGACGAGCTGGAAGGTATGGGACTTGAGGAGGTGTTCATGGATGACATGGGGTACGTCTATGCAACACTACCGGCCAACACAGATAGGAAAGTGCCCACGATAGGTTTCATATCGCACATGGACACCAGCCCCTCCATGAGCGGCAAGGACGTCAGGCCGCGAATAGTGGACAATTACGACGGGGGCGACATCATTCTCAACAAAGAGCAGAACATCGTGCTCTCTCCGTCACTGTTCCCCGAACTTCTGGCACACAAGGGAGAGGACCTGATCGTTACCGACGGCACCACTCTCCTCGGAGCCGATGACAAGGCCGGTATAGCCGAGATAATCACAGCCGTGGAATATCTGCAGCAGCATCCGGAAATCAAGCACGGCAAGGTGCGTGTGGGTTTCAACCCCGATGAGGAGATTGGCATGGGTGCCGCCCATTTTGATGTGGAGAGGTTCGGATGCGAGTTCGGCTACACCGTCGATGGCGGCGAGGTGGGCGAGATGGAGTTCGAGAACTTCAATGCAGCCAAGGCCGTGTTCAGGATCCAGGGTCTGGAAGTCCATCCCGGATATGCCAAAGGCAAGATGGTGAACGCATCACTTCTGGCCGCAGAGCTTATTTCCATGTTCCCTGCCGACGAGACTCCGGGAACCACTGAGGGTTATGAGGGATTCTATCATATCGTGGGGCTGTCCGGCGAGGTTGACCACGCCACCGCCACCTTTATTATACGTGACCATGACCGCGACAGGTTCGAAAAGCGCAAGGAGTTCGCCAGGTCAGTGGCCGACAGGATGAATGCCAGATACGGCAAGGACACTGTGGTTGCAGAGGTAACTGACCAGTACTACAATATGAAGGAGCAGATTGACAAGGTTCCGTTTGTAGTCGATATAGCATGCGAAGCCATGAAACTGGCTGGCGTGGAGCCCGTAAAGGTGCCCATCCGGGGCGGAACAGACGGTGCCCAGCTCTCCTTCAAGGGCCTTCCCTGCCCCAACCTCTTCGCCGGAGGCATGAATTTCCACGGCCGGTACGAGTGGGTCCCTGTCCAGAGTATGGAAAAAGCCATGATGACTGTGGTCCGCATCATCGAGCTGGTGGGAAAGCGGGAATGGTGATTCAAGAGACATACTGCAATTCCTTTTTGCTGAAAGAGTTATGAACAACAGAAAGACATGGGCGCTCTTTGCCCTCACTTTGCTGGCCGCCTTGGTGTCAAGCTGCAGTTCCGATGGCAAGAGCAAGGAGCCTGCATTCACCGATCCGGTACCTGTACCGGCCGACATGGCATTGACCCGTGCCGAGCTGGAACTGGTGAGTCACAGCAATGAGTTCGCTTTCAACCTGTTCCGACAGATATCCGTCTCACAAGACGCCGATACTGACCCGAAAAGCATCATCGTGTCGCCCATCAGCATCACCTTCGCATCAGGTATGCTCAATAACGGAGCTGCCAATAACACACAGGCGCAGATAAACAAGGTGCTGGGATTCGGAAAGACCGGAGCCGACAGCATCAATGCATTCTGCTACAAGATGCTCAAATCCGCCCCGGAACTTGATTCCCTGACCAAAGTGTTGATAGCCAACACTATTTATCTGAACAACGGCTACAATCTGAAATCCACCTTTGTACAGAAAGCGAAGTCTTTCTACGATGCAGAGCCTGAGACCCGTGATTTCCACGACGGACAGACTATGGATGTCATAAACAGGTGGGCCAGCGACCATACCGAAAAGATGATACAGAAGGTTCTGGACGAACAGACCTTCGAACCCGATGCAATCAGCTACCTGCTGAACGCCATATATTTCAAAGGCACCTGGACCAGGAAATTCGACGTTGCCAACACTGTCGAGAGCGAATTCCACCATGCCGGCAGTACCAAGGAAAAGATGCTACGGCCCATGATGAGACAGACGGCTGAATTCGACTATGCCGAGACCGATGACTTCCAGGCCCTGTCCCTGCCGTACGGCAACGGCTCGTTCCGGATGACGGTGCTGCTGCCCAAAACCAAGAAAGGACAGAACCTCAACGCACTGCCTCCTGTCCCCACAGCGGATGCCTGGCAGCAACTATGCGGTAACATGGGCACAGCTGTTGTCGATGTAAGCTTACCGCGCTTCGAGACCAGCACCGACATTGACCTTAAAGAGACAATGGCTGCACTCGGAATGCCCGATGCGTTTGACGGAGGAAAAGCCGATTTCAGCAACTTCTGCGACACACCCGTCTATATCGGGCTCATGAAGCAGGTGGCCAGGATAAAACTCGATGAGGAAGGTTCCGAGGCTGCCGCCGTAACCGTCATCGGCATGAGGAAGAATTCTGCGGGAGACTCCGGTTACGTCACCTTCAACGCCAACCACCCCTTCCTGTATATCATCAGCGAACAGAGTTCGGGAGCGGTCTTCTTCATCGGCCGATACACCGGAAAATAAGAATTTTCAGCGGAAATACGATTCGGGGCGAGCGAGTCCCCGAGCGAGAGCGGCCGGAGGCCGCCAAGCGACCAAAGGGAGCGCGTTTCGCGGAGCGAATCTAAAAGAAGCTCCGGGCTTACCCATCCCATAAAAAAAGGAGGCGTTCAAACCTCCTTTTTTTATGGGATGGGTAAGCGGACTACATCGCGCCGCTACAACCGACGTACCTTTGCTGCCGTCAAGCCCTGGAGGGTTGGAAGGGAGCTGGCCGTGTAGGACTTACCCGGCACGAAGGTACAGCTTTTCTTTGAAACGGCAATCGCCAATCAAAAAGAAATGATTAAATTTGCAGGTTACAATACACTGCGATGGAAGAACAGGAAGAGAAAAAGAACATAAAGATCAACCTGCTACAGGTGTCCATGACACTCGGCACATACCTTGGACTATACATAATACTTGCGTATGCCATGACAGCGCTTACAGTGAAGTATCCCGCCCTCTCTCTCATTGCAATGCCTGTGGTGATAGGCATTCCGGTCGTGGCGTATTTCCTGATACGCCGGTTCCGTGATTCAAACCGTTTGCCGTTCTTCCCGTTCCCGGTATCGTGGATGATCTCGATCCTCACGTTCCTGTTCGCCACCGTGCTGTCGTGCATGGTGACTTACATCTACCTGAGATACATAGACCACGGCGCTTTTGCCAGCGGCCTGATGGCGCGGATGGAGCTGATGATACAGACATCCCAGTCTGCCATATCGGGCATGACTGACCCCGCACAGATAGAACAGTACAACAGCACGCTGGAACTCATGCGACAGACCATCACCTGGTTCTGTTCGCTGCCTGCATCGGGCGTGACCAGACAGCTGATACAGGCCTCGCTCCTGTGGGGCAACATTCTTTCGCTCATAATAGGGTTGATAACAGCTAAAAGAATCAGACTCAATTAATTATGGATATTTCTATTATAGTACCGCTTCTGAACGAAGCCGAATCGATTCCGGAACTCTTCGCATGGATAGACCGCGTGATGAAACAGAACGGTTTCAGTTACGAGGTCATATTCGTGGATGACGGCAGCACCGATGACTCATGGAAAATCATCGAGGGCCTGAAAGCCGATAACCCCGATATTATAAAAGGTATCAAGTTCCGCCGCAACTACGGAAAGTCCCCTGCCCTCTTCTGCGGGTTCGACATGGCCCTTGGCGATATCGTGGTTACCATGGACGCCGACCTCCAGGACAGTCCCGAGGAGGTGCCGGAGATGGTACGCATGATACGCGAGGACGGCTATGACCTGGTGTCGGGCTGGAAGAAGAAACGTTATGACGGGACACTGAGCAAGAACATACCCTCCAAGATATATAACTGGACTGCCCGTAAGGTCACGGGCCTCAAGCTGCACGACATGAACTGCGGTCTCAAGGCATACCGCCGCGATGTCGTCAAGAACATCGAGGTGTATGGCGAGATGCACCGCTATATCCCGTTCCTGGCCAAGAACGCCGGATTCGGCAAGATCGGCGAGAAGGTGGTCCATCATCAGGCCCGCAAGTACGGCAAGACCAAGTTCGGTCTGGACCGGTTCGTGAACGGCTATCTGGACCTCATGTCCCTGTGGTTCCTGAACAGGTTCGGCAAGCAGCCCATGCATTTCTTCGGTCTATGGGGCTCGGTCATGTTCATCCTCTGTTTCATTGCCATCATAGTTATCGGCGTGAACAAGCTGGTATGCCTTGCCCACGGCATTCCCGCCCGTCTTGTTACCGACAGTCCCTATTTCTACATTGCCCTGACCGGCATGATTATGGGTACGCTCATGTTCCTGGCAGGATTCGTGGCGGAACTTGTCAGCCGCAGCTCGCAGAACCGCAATGACTACAAGATAGAGAAGGAACTCAAGTGAAACCGGCTTCCCGATGTCGATACTAGACCTGACACTCCTGTCCGTCGCGCTTGCCATGGACTGTTTTACAGTCTCCATAACAAGCGGACTGATACAGCGCAGGCTCGTTCTAAGTACCATGTTCGTGACAGCCCTCATGTTCGGGCTGTTCCAGGGCTTCATGCCCATGATCGGCTGGTTAGGAATAAGCTCCTTCAGCGGTGCGCTGGAACGCTGGGACCATTGGATCGCATTCGGACTGCTGGCATTCCTGGGAGGCAGGATGATATTGAGCGGACTCAGGAGCGATGAGGAGGAACGGTCATTCGACCCGTCAAGGTTCTCCACGACAGTCACTATGGCCATTGCCACCAGCATCGACGCTTTAGCCGTTGGCCTGTCGTTCGGCTGTTCGGGTTACGGCACATTCGGGAGCATTCTGCTTCCGGTTACCATCATCGCCATCGGCTCGTTCCTGTTCTCTGTGGCGGGATTCATGATAGGCGCATACGCAGGCAAGCGCATAAACTTCCCGGTTGAGATAATCGGCGGTATCATCCTGATCGGAATAGGCATTAAAATCCTGATAGAACATCTTACTGCATGATATGAAAAAGTGGCACTACCCTTTCCTGGCATTCCTGATTATAGGAACCATAGTCATCCTCTCCCACCGCGAGACTCAGGAGCCTGAGTACCGTACCAGCCAAGGCCTGGTCTTCGGCACCACCTATCACATTACATATCTCTATTTCGATGACCTGACGGAGCAGATAAACGCCACTCTCAAGCAGGTAGATGATGCGCTCTCCATGTTCAACCCCGGATCGACCATCTCGGCCGTGAACCGGGCCCGTGAGATTCAGGTCGATGACACACTGTTCCTCAAGGTGTTCCGGCGCGCGATGGAGATATCGGAATGGACCGACGGAGCATTCGACATAACTGTTGCGCCCGCCGTCAATGCCTGGGGGTTCGGTTTCAAGCATGCGGAGAATGTCAGGGAATCAACCTTAGACAGCCTGCGCAATATCATCGGCTACAGGAAAATCAGTGAGAACAGCGGTCTGATAACCAAGGAGAGTCAGGATATCATGCTGGACTGCAGTGCAATAGCCAAGGGATTCGGAAGCGATATGGTGGCTTCCATGTTCCGCTCCATGGGCATCAGCAACTTCATGATAGAGATTGGCGGGGAGATTGTCCTCTCCGGCCGCAACAAGGAGGGAAAACGCTGGAGGATAGGGATAAACCGTCCGGATGATGACTCACTGTCCACCGGCAACCAGCTCCAGACCATCATATCCGCCACCAACATTGCCATTGCCACCTCAGGCAACTACAGGAACTTCTACGTGAAAGATGGCCGCAAATATGCCCACACCATAGACCCCCACACCTGTATGCCGGTAAGCCACAGCCTGCTGTCAGCTACAGTTTTCGCCAAAGACTGCGCCACGGCTGATGCCATAGCCACCTCCATGATGGTCATGGGAATGGATAGCGCCCGCGTGTTATGCGAGCGTCATCCTGAACTGGGTG
>JAGAEZ010000024.1 GCA_017612875.1 Bacteroidaceae bacterium
CAGCCATGATGACCAGCGGAGCAACGGTTATCAGTATAAGGGTACCGTTCCGCTCAGTGTCATGAAGCCTGCGTACCGTGAGAGCGAGCGTGGGAAGAAACAGTATAAAGAGAATCACCGCCAGAATTCCTGAACTGATATGTGGAAAAAGTATATGCATATTAGTCTTGTTTTACGGTTTGACATTGAATGGTATCAATATAATGAGTAGAATGAACGCAATATATGGAGTATAAAGGGCCCCAATATGGCCACTGCACTCAATATGATTGCATAAAACAGGATGAAATACCAGAATTCTGATCTCGATGCGCGGCCGGTGAACCTGAAACAGTTCTTTATGCCTGATTTGACGGCCTGGCCGAATGTGACATTTTTTGTTTCCATAACTTTTGCGTTTGATTGGTTTTGCTGCAAAGGTATGGCTGGTTCCGAAGCCCGGGAAACATGTTGCGCAACATTATTGTCACATTTTTTTGTTGCGTTTTTTGTTGCGCCCGCAACATCGGATTCGGGGAAGAGCAGCTCCGCCCAGGAAAGGGAAAGCTTTTCCTTGACACGTATCTTGCGCATGCGCAGGCTGTCCTTTGAAATGGAAATACAGTCAGCTATCACCACCGGGCTCATTCCGGAAGCCACAAGAGCACAGTACACAAGGTCCGATTCGGAGAGGGAGGGAGACTCCGATTTCAACTGTAAAAACATCGGTGAAAACGCCTTTTCCATGCTTCGGGTTATGGCCATCCGCTCATCGAAAGAGAGCCGGGTCTCACGGCTGCAGTAATATACCAGGGTATTGGCCTCGGGAGTGTTACGGAACTCAGTAAGGCAGGAATTGAGAATCTCTGTTCTGGAATCCATAGATATGGGTTTTACAATCTTGTACAAAAATACTCCTAATTTACTTGACCCCCCGTGTTGTTGCGCAACAAAACCGCAACTTTTCAGAGCTTGTAGTATGAGGCCAGAATCCGTCCGAAGAGTTTGGGAGGCAGGACTCTCTTCAAAACCAGTGACATCTTCTGCACAGGAGTAGCCACTATATAGCGGGCGGCAGGATTGGATTTCCTTATGATACGCGATACCTTAACAGCTAACCGCCGGGGCTCAAGCCCGCTTTTCTCGTCATGTTCAATGGAGTCCATGGACCTGGTGTAACCGGGATAGAGCCGGGTGACTTCCTCATCGGCCGGCTTAATCCTGTTTGAGGTGAAGGAAGTGGCGAAATCCCCGGGGTTGATTGTGGTCACGCTGATGTTGAACGGTTTGAGTTCCATACGCAGGGACTCGCAGTAACCTTCAACGGCGAACTTGCTGGCGGAGTAGGCTCCTTGGAAAGGTAGTCCTAAAAGGCCTCCGATGGAGCTGATGCAGATTATCCTGCCCTGTTTCCTGGCGGTCATGGAGGGGAGAACGTAATGGAGGAATCTAACGAATCCCATGAAATTCACGTCCATCTGCTCGCTGACAAGCTTTGTGGGAAGGCATTGCAGCGGTCCCCCTGTCCCCATCCCTGCGTTGTTTATGAACACGTCTATCCATCCCTCCCTTTCCAGCATGGCCGAGACGGCTTCCCTGACGGCTTCCTCATCACGGACATCGGCCTTGAGGTAGTGTACACCCGGTATCTCCTCGCTGCTGCGGCGGAATGTGCCATAGACTGTGTGTCCCTCTTCCGACAGCCTTTCAGCCATAGCCCTTCCTATTCCGGAGGTAATGCCTGTTATCAGAATGTTCATTGTTGTCAGTTTGAAACGGTTAGGGAGTTGCCTGACGCTTTTACCGGGTAGCGGTAGAGAGTCCTGACCTTGCCGGAGGTGGTCTCTACGGGGTAACCTCCGTTGTTGAGGCTCCAGATGTTGCCGCATTTAGTACATTTGGCATTGCCGGACAAGTCGGTTTTCAGACGGCATTGCTGCAGGTCGCATTCAGGACAGGCAAGGTCGAACGCATAGACGGATGAAGCATCCGTGTCAAAAAGGGGTTTGCCGATGATGAGCCCGCCGAGTCCCAATGTGAAAGAGGATGACTCCTTCTGCGTGAGAGGGCGTATGTTTTCATTTCCGTCCGGATCGGTTACGGACAGACTGCCGTCAGGGAGCATCCTGACGGAGAGGAAACGTCCGGGAGTGGAGAGCTGGTTGAAGGGGGCGATGTCAGTGCGGCATGTGAACCTTACCCGGTATTTGACCGAAATGGTGCTGTAGCTGTTTTCACAACCTGCTGACAGCAACAGTGCAAAAGCCAGGGACAAAGCCTTTTTCATGTTAATCAGCGTGAGACGAGACGTGACACGGCGGCATCGGACCTTTCGAAACGGAACTCCGAGATGAGTCTGTCCATGAGTCCGGTAATACGGTCGTTGCAGAGGTTTCCCATACTGCCCTCGTGGGTGTGGTGCAGGTGGCGGTCGGCCTTGAATGTGCCGTTCTCTATGGCTGCTCCCACCTGGCGGTATGCCTCGCGGAAGGGAACCCCTTCAAGCACGAGCCGGTTCACCTCCTCCACGCTGAAAACGGCATCGTATTCAGGATCGGACAGTATGTCCTCACGCACCTTGATGTGCTCCAGCATATATGCGGTCATGGTGATGCAGTCTTCCAGCATTTCAAATGAGGGGAGGAAGATTTCCTTTATCATCTGCATGTCACGGAAATAGCCGCTCGGAAGATTGTTGGTCATGAGTGTGATCTGCTGGGGTATGGACTGTATCAGGTTGCATTTGGCCCGGGTGAGCTCGAACACGTCGGGATTCTTCTTGTGGGGCATGATGCTGGAACCTGTAGTGCAGTCATCCGGAAGCTTGATGAAGCCGAAGTTCTGGCTGCTGTACATGCAGGCATCGTATGCCATACGGCTGATGGTTGCTGCAACCGATGCCAGTGCGTAGGCCACGTTGCGTTCCATCTTGCCGCGTGTCATCTGCGCATATACCACGTTGTAGTTCATTGACTCGAACCCCAGAAGGTCAGTTGTCATCTGCCTGTCAAGAGGGAACGATGAGCCGTATCCGGCTGCGGAGCCGAGCGGATTGCGGTTCACCATGCGGTATGCCGCCTGAATCTGGAGCATGTCATCCGTAAGCGCCTCGGCGTATGCCCCGAACCAGAGTCCGAAGGATGACGGCATGGCAATCTGCAGGTGCGTATATCCGGGAAGAAGCACCTCCTTGAACCTCTCGCTCTGCCTGATGAGGATGTCGAACAGGCTTTTTACGGAGTTGACCAGAGAATGGAGCCTGTTGCGGGTGAACAGCTTGAGATCCACAAGCACCTGGTCGTTGCGGGAGCGGCCGCTGTGTATCTTCTTTCCCATGTCCCCGAATCTTCTGGTCAGTATCAGCTCCACCTCGGAATGGACGTCCTCCACACCTTCCTCAATGGTGAATTCACCTTTTTCAATAAGATCCAGGATGTCCTTGAGCCCGTCGGACAGGACCTTGAGCTCATCAGCTCCAAGGAGTCCGATGGATTGCAGCATGGTGATGTGGGCCAGTGACCCGATGACATCGGATTCGGCAAGCATCATGTCCATCTCGCGGTCGCGCCCTACGGTATAGCGCTGTATCAGTTCGTTGACGGGTTTCCCCTTGTCCCAAATAGGTTTCATAGCTACAGGTGTTCAATAGTGTATCATGACAAGCATGTCGGCGAGTTTTTCAAGCGCCTGTGTCATAGGCTTCTCGACCATCTTTGCCATGAAGAGGTTGAGATCGGCGTCAAGGGTCAGGCGGATCTTGCAGGAATCCGCACCGGTTGATACGATCTGTATCCATAAAATCATGCGTACGGGTGACTTCAGGGTCTCCATCTTGACACACTTGAAGGGCTCGCGTGAGACAATTCCCAGAGAGATCCGCCCCACAGGCGATATCTCGCACTCGGCCGTGTCCGTGGTGCATTTCAGGTTCTTAATGGAAATATTCATGTCACCCTGTAACGGAAGTCCCTCCGCAACAGCCTGAAGGTTGTTGAGATCGGAAACTTTTGCATATACTTGCTCCTGAGGATAGAGTATGTGCTTTACTTGGCTTTCTATCCTTTTCATTTCACTTTCCCCATTCTGATGGATTCTCACGCCATTTCTTGAGCGCGGGAAGATGTTCTTCCCTGATATGTCCGGATTCAAGGGCCGTCTCAAGCATGGAATTGTAGTCTGTCAGGGTCACGAGACGGACGCCTGCTTCGTCAAAAGCCTTCTCGGCAACATTGAAACCGTATGTGAACGAAGCCACCATACCCGTCACGGTACTGCCGGCATCACGCAGTGCCTGGACAGCTTTCAGGCTGCTTCCTCCGGTGGAGATGAGATCCTCCACAACCATGACGCGGCTTCCTTTTTCCAGGTAACCCTCTATCAGGTTGGCAAGTCCGTGGTCTTTGGGGGCGGACCTGACGTATATGAACGGTTTCCCTAATCTGTCGGCTACAAGAGCGCCTTGTGCTATGGCGCCGGTGGCTACTCCGGCAATCACGTCGTACTCCCCGAAATTGTCCTTGATAGCCGTACATAGCGCTTCCTTGACCAGGTCCCTCACTTCAGGGAAGGAGAGTGCCTTGCGGTTGTCACAATAGAAAGGGGACAGCCATCCCGACGCCCAGGTGAAAGGTTGGTCAGGCCGGACCTTGACGGCGCCGATTCTCAGTAGTTCGCGCGCCACTTCTCTTTTTGTAATGTCCATATCGGTAATGTTTGCCGCGAAGTTACGAAAATATGGCGCATATAACTACTATTTAATATAAAACAACAATATTACACACGCTCTGAATGAAATTGTTGCTATTTTTGCACGGATTATCGCGTGAATAGCGGTTTTGAAGATGAAAAGAAGAATATTTCTGTTGTTGCCGGCGGTTCTGGCTTTGACCGTATCCTGTTTTGAGGATACCAAAGTCGAGACATCCCCTTATGCTGCCATTACTTCATTCAGGCTCGGTTATTTCAATGTCGTGAAAAACGATGTGAGCTATCAGCGCAGGGACACTCTCATTGAGGTCCGGCAAAGCGGTACGATGTATCCCATGACAATAGACCAGACGGCTAACCGGATTTACAACAGGGATTCCCTTGCCCATGGTTCGATACTCAATTCAGTCACCTGTACGGTAGGGGCCTACGGAAATGTGTATTATATGTATGATGACGTCAAGGACAGTCTCATCATGAAATGGAGTTCGGATGTGACGATTGATTTCACACGTCCTCTCAAGTTCTATGCCGTTTCAACCGATGAGTCGTTCTTTAGGGAATACGCATTCAGTCTCAATGTCCATAAGGTGGATCCCGACTCCATGAGCTGGCACGGCTCTTCCAATCCGGGAGTGGCCGGATTCAATCAGAAGGCTGCTGTTTGCCGTGATGATGTCATATTCGATTTCTGTACCGGTTCCGGAAACAAGCCTCTTGTGACCTGGCGTGATGTCAGGGGTGGCGTCTGGAGCGCACCTGTCGCGCTTGAGGGCTTGGAGTCGGATGAGTGGAGCGGCACGGTTTCCCTTTTCCGGGGCATGTTCTATACGGTTTGCGGAAAAACCCTTTTCAGCTCTGCCGACGGTGTCACGTGGACATCGGCCGGTGCCGCACTATCCATATTGTTCCCCGCAATGACAGAGAC
>JAGAEZ010000004.1 GCA_017612875.1 Bacteroidaceae bacterium
AGATCCCGGTACACGTCTGGTTCATTTCATAGGCAAGGACAACATCGTGTTCCACTGCATCGTGTTCCCCTCGATGCTCAAGGCCGAGGGCTCATTCATCCTGCCCGACAACGTGCCCAGCAACGAGTTCCTGAACCTGGAGGATGACAAGATCTCAACCTCACGCAACTGGGCCGTATGGGTACACGAGTATCTGGAGGATTTCCCCGGCAAGGCCGACGTGATGCGTTACGTGCTCACCGCCAATGCCCCGGAAACCAAGGACAACAACTTTACATGGAAGGATTTCCAGGCCCGCAACAACAACGAGCTGGTAGCCATATACGGTAACTTCGTGAACCGTGCGCTGGTGCTGACACAGAAATACTTCGGCGGCGTGGTTCCGTCATGCGGTGAACTTACAGATTATGACCGCGACACGCTCAAGGAGTTCGCTGACGTAAAGCAGCAGCTTGAGTCCCTGCTTGACAATTTCAAGTTCCGCGAGGCTCAGAAAGAGGCCATGAACCTGGCCCGCATAGGCAACAAGTATCTGGCCGACACCGAGCCCTGGAAACTGGCCAAGACCGATATGAAACGTGTGGAGACCATACTGAACATATCTCTTCAGCTGGTAGCCAACCTGGCCATCGCCTTTGAGCCTTTCCTGCCGTTCTCAAGTGAGAAGCTACGCGGAATGATTGCTATGGAGAATGCCCAGTGGGACCGCTTAGGTGCAATCGACCTGCTGCCTGCCGGCCACAGAATGAGCAAGCCAGAACTGCTGTTTGAGAAGATAGAGGATGACGTGATAGAGGCCCAGATCCGGAAGCTGCTCAAGCGCAAGGAGGAGAACGGGAAAGCTGCCGCCGCAGCCCAGCCCGCCAATCCTGTGAAGGCCGACATAGCATTCCCGGAGTTTGAGAAGCTGGACATCCGCGTGGGTACGGTACTGGAATGCACCAAGGTTCCCAAGGCCGACAAGCTGCTCCGGTTCAGGATTGACGACGGACTGGGCGGACGCACCATCCTGTCAGGCATAGCACAGTGGTACAAGCCTGAGGAACTGGTGGGCAAGCAGGTCTGCTTCATAGCCAATCTGGCACCGCGTACCATCCGCGGAATCGAGAGCCAGGGCATGATTCTGAGTGCACTTGACGCCGACGGCACACTGACCGTGACAACAGTGCAACGTCCTGTGAAACCAGGCAGCGAGGTCTGCTGAAAACAAAAGATGGAGACTGTAGCCGTTATACTCGCCGCAGGCTCCGGTTCAAGGACCGGCCTTTCCACCCCGAAGCAGTTCCTGCCTCTCGGTGGAAAGACTGTTCTGGAACACTCCGTACAGACTTTCTGCAACCATCCCGGAATAGGTCAGGTGGTGATTGTCACGGCACCGGAGTTTATCGGTAGGGTTCAGGACATTGTCCAAACCGGCAGATGGACCAAGGTGACAGCCGTATTGCCCGGTGGAAAGGAGCGTTTTGACTCAAGCCTCTCTGCCGTGAACCATTTCAGGGACAATCCGGAACTGGTGATGCTGTTCCATGATGCGGCACGTCCGCTGGTATCGGAACAAATCATCACCGACACTCTCATAGCCATGGAAAGATACGATGCCGTGGATGTGGCCATCCCGACTGTGGATACTATTGTCCAGTGTGATGCTGACGGGACCGTCATGGAATCAATCCAGGAACGCCGGCTTCTGTGGAGGATGCAGACCCCACAGGGTTTCCGTCAGAAAACGATACAGGAAGCATACCGCATAGCGTTGCAGGACCCGGGATTCACCGCCACGGACGACTGCGGCACGGTACTGCGCTATCTCCCCGGAGTAAAGGTGGGGATTGTACGCGGAAACGAACGCAATGTCAAGCTGACTTGGGCCGACGACCTCTCCTTATTAGAGTTCCTGCTATCAAAGCCAGGAGAGTAAGGTACATTATCCCGATGAACAACCCGGAAACAAGATTGCCCTTCCTGACGCTGTCAGGACGGAACTCGAACCGTATCTCATGCTGTCCGGCAGGAACGTTGACTGCCCTTAACAGATAGTTCACGCGGAATATGTCGCAGGGTTTACCGTCAATATAGGCCTTCCAGCCGTAAGGATAGTATATTTCCGAGAACACGACGGTACCGTCGGCCGATGAACTCGAGCTGTACGTAAGCGCATCCGGAGCGTAGGTGTTTAACCTGACATCCGCGGTGCTGTCGTGACCGGGGCGGAAATCCTTCACGAATCCTGCGAAATCATCATCGAGCACCGCGGTGTTCCTCAGATTGACGAAGCCAAGCGCGGCGCACTCCTCGACAGGACCGGGAACCACCATGACAGAATCCACGAACCAAGCATTGCCCATAGCGGCCGGATTACGCATCGGAACAGGATTGCCGTCCTCACCCTTAGTGATTATGTACTTGGCATTGAGCATGCTCGCTATCTCTATATCGGGTTTTGAGAGATACTGGTCGATTATATCCTGATAACGGCGCAGCTTGGCGGCACTGTAACCTCCGAGAGACTTGAGATAATATGAGGTACGTGCATCGTTGAATGTGTTGGCTGCAAGGTTGAACACCCTGTAATGGGGATCAGGATCAGAGAGTATAGCCTTCTCCCAGGGCTTCATGGCAAAGTTGTTGCTGCCCTGTCTGGGAGTGACATAGTTGCTGTCATTAAGGAAACGGCGGTCAACGGGCCACATGTCGGCCACCACGATGACTCCCAACGCTATGACCATGATGTTCTGCCTGAGCTTACCGTTGGAGTAGAGCCACACTACGGCTGCTGTCAGGAGCACGAAGACCAGCGAACGGAACGAATCGCTCCGCAACATGGAGGCACGCTCGTCAATCAGGGCGGCATACAGCCAGTCAGGCCAGGCTGCCTGGATGTCTGCATCGTAGGATGAGGTGAAGGAGAGCATGGACCCGCCGAAGAGGGCAAGTACAAGACAGATACCTCCTGTCACACCAGCCGAAATGTATATGTTGCGGTTGAGTTTATCCCTGTCGGCCTTGCCGTCCATAATCTGCTTCACGGCAAGGAAGCCTAAGAGAGGCATGGTCACCTCAGCGACAATCAGAATCGAGGAGACGGAACGGAACTTGTCATAGAGCGGGAACCAGTTGAAGAAGAATTCAGTGAGTCCCATCCAGTTCTTGCCCCATGAGAGGGCGAAAGAGAGGAAAGTGGCTGTCAGCAGACCCCATTTGTAGGGACCTTTCACTATCAGGAGTCCAAGCAGGAAGAGGAAGCATACTGCCGCACCGGCATAGACAGAACCGACCGTGAACGGCTGCTCTCCCCAGTATGTGGGAGCCTGCCGGGATATCTCTTTTGCATCGGCCTTGGGAACGCCGTTCTTGACCATAACGCGGTACAGCTCTGAATCAGTGCCCACGTCATAACCCGATGCAGTTCCCATGAAACCGGGAATCAGGAAGGTGAGCGACTCGTCTATTCCATAGCTCCAAGCGGTTGCATAATCCAGATTGAGACCTTTGGTCTTGTTGGCATCGTCCTCCGGAGTGAGTTCGGAATGGCCTCCGCGCATGGTCTCGGCGGCATATTCACGGTTGGCGAAAATGTTGGCCGTGCCTGTTCCCATTCCCACACCCACAGCAAGAGCGAACAGAAGGGTCGCTATACCAAGTTCCTTGTATCTCTTTTCGCTGATATGTATATAAACCTCAACCAGGAAAAGGAGTCCTATGAGCATGAACATGTAGTAGGCCATCTGCGGATGCGGCGTGAATCCCATGGCCGTGAAGACCATGACCAGGGCGACTCCCCATCCGTACCTCTTGTGAAAGATCAGGTAGAATCCGCCAAGCACCACGGACATCATGGCTATGGACCAGGCCTTGCCGTTGTGTCCGGCCGCCTCTATTATGAAGAAATAGGACGAGAATCCTGTGGCCAGGGCACCCACGATGGAAAGCCACCGGTCTATCCTGAACGACCTGAAAAGAATGAAGAAACTGACAAAGAACATGAGGAATACCAGAGGCATCCTGGTTGATGACGGGTGGCATATAACCAACAGCGGTTTCATCAGTTTCTGGGAGAGATATTTTCCTCCGCCCACCTGAAATCCCGGCATTCCGGAGAACATGGAGCCGGTCCACCATGTGTAATTGCCGGTCTCTTCATGGAATCGGCGTGCCTCCTGGACGGCGGAAAGTGCCTGGACATCATCGCCGGTGTATATCTGCTTTCCCTGGAAGACAGGCAGGCAGTAGAGTGACGAGATTATGGCGAATACCACTATGGCGGTTATGTAAGGCAGGAACCTCTGAATTCTCTTCTTTTCCATACTTGAAGGATATAAGTGTTGTATTGTTGTGCGAAAGTACTATTTTTGCTTCATATTTCCTTCAGAATCCAGTCAAATAGAGTTAGAGAGTTTTAACGGTTATGAAAATAGCGATTTTGGGAACCGCCTGGCCTTACAGGGGCGGACTTGCAGTCTATAACGAGCGTCTGGCGCGTGAGTTCGCCGCCGAGGGCGAAGAGGTGACGCTATATACATTCACTCTCCAGTACCCCTCCTTCCTCTTTCCCGGTAAGACGCAATACTCCACCGAACCCGCCCCGGAGGATTTGAGGATAGTCCGCAGCCTGAATTCATTGAATCCGTTCAGCTGGATAAAGACAGGACGTGCCATCAGGCGTCTGGAACCCGACATCCTTATCATAAAGTTCTGGCTGCCCTTCATGGGACCTTCCCTCGGCACGGCTGCCAGGATAGCGAGACACAACGGAAAGACAAGGGTTGTCTCCATACTTGACAACATCATCCCCCATGAGCACCGTCCCGGAGACCGGCTGCTCGGCAGATACTTCACACGTTCGGTGGACGGGTTCATAGCCATGTCCGAGTCCGTTCTGGAAGACCTGAGCCAGTTCGATACCGTTAAACCGCGCATTTTCTGCCGGCATCCGCTGTATGACAACTTCGGCCCCAAGGCAACCCGTGAGGAGTCCCTCCGTTTCCTCGGGCTCGACGATGGACCGCGTTACATGCTCTTCTTCGGCCTGATCCGTGACTACAAAGGGCTGGACCTTCTGCTCAGGGCATACGCCGACAGCCGTTTCCGCAACATGAACGTGCGGCTTATCGTGGCCGGGGAGTTCTACAGCGGTTCACAGAAATACTTTGAGCTTGAAAAAGAGCTTGGACTTGAGGGTATGGTAATCTGGAAGAGCGACTTCATACCCGACAGCGAGGTACGCTACTGCTTCGGGGCAGCCGACATAATCGTGCAGCCATACAAATCGGCCACACAGAGCGGAGTGACCCAGATTGCCTATCATTTCGAGAAACCGATGCTCGTGACCGATGTGGGCGGTCTGGCTGAAACCGTCCCTGACGGCAAGGTGGGCTATGTGGTAAAACCGGAAACCGGCCCGATTGCCGATGCCCTTGTTGACTTTCTTGAAAACAGACGGCAGGAGCAGTTCAATGACGGTATCCGGCAGGAAAAGATGAAATATGCATGGTCCAACATGACGCGCTCCGTGAGGAAGGCGGCGGAATGACAGTCAGGATCAGTTCTCCCAGAGGAGGAAGTGCATTCCGCAGTTCAAGGCAAAAAGGCGGTCAGAAGGCTGGTCACCTATCATAAGCGACCTTTCCTTTCTTATATCAGGATAATCCCGCATGGCCTGCAGAGCCATTCCCGGGTTGGGTTTGCGCATGGGGTCCGAATCATCGGTCGAAGTACAGAAATATATCCGGTCTATCCTTCCGCCTAAACCGGCAACGGATTCAAGCATCCTTGAGTGAATCTCCTCAAGCTGCTCAAGTGTCATGAGACCTTTGCCCACCCCACGCTGGTTGGTCACTATGATGATGTGCCGGAATGAATCGGAATACCGGCAGATGAAATCCGGAAAACCCTCATTGAAACGGAACTCTTCCCAGCTCTTGACATAGTCACCCGGCAGCCACACGTTGACGACGCCGTCACGGTCAAGGAACAGCGTGTCACATTGTTCAATGAGGATTTCAGGTATAACCATACTGCTATATGATGTTTGAGGGGATGAACGTCTGGGCCAGTTCCCAGTCCTCCGGTATCCCTATGTCGATGAAGGCTCCGTCGCTCACGAAACCGGAAAGGACACCTTGTCCTGAGAGAGGCTCCAGCACCTCCTTCTCGAAAGAGAACTTATCCGGCTTGTCCTCCAACAGTCCACATGAAGGATCCATGCAATATATACCTCCGTTGATGAGACCTTTTCCGCAATATCTCTTTTCGTTGAAGGATGTGATGCGGCCATTCCCGTCAAGGGTCACCGACCCGTACCTGTCAAAATCAGTCATGGGCTTGAGTGCCACGGTGAGAGGCGAGCCGCAAGTTTCACTGAACGAGCACAAAGCATCCAGATCGACATCGAAAAAAGTATCTCCGTTCAGCACGACAGCACGTTCACAGGTTACTTTACTCATGGCCAGTCTTATCCCGCCGCCTGTGCCGAGGGGAGTCTCCTCAATGACCCAGTCAACAGGCACGGGACCGAAACGGTGTCCGCTCTCTATCCAGTCAGTAACGATGTTGCCCATATAGCCCAGAGAGAGTATGATCCTGTTCACATCGAACCGCCCGGTCCATCTGAGAATCCAGTCTATGAAGGGACGCCCGCCGACAGGCGCCATGCACTTGGGGACATCGTTCACCACACTGCGAAGCCTTGTGCCCAACCCTCCGGCCAGAACCACCACATCAAACATCGCTCTTCCCGAAAAGGTTCTCCTCGACGATTGCACAGATAATGTGTCCGATAAGGATATGGGATTCCTGGATGCGCGGGGTGCAGTCCGAAGGGACCTTGATGCAGAGGTCACACATGGAATCCATAGGGGAAGGGGACATTCCCGTAAGACCGATGGATTCTATACCCTTTTCGCGGCACACCCTGAGAGCCTCCAGAATGTTCTCGGACTTGCCGGATGTGGAGATTCCTATGAAAACGTCACCCTTCACGCCCTGTGCCTGTACCTGACGCGCGAACATGTATCTGAACCCTATGTCATTGCCTATGGCGGTCATGACCGATGTATCGGTGCTCAGGGAGTGGGCCGGGATTCCGGGACGGTCAAAGTAGAACTTGTTCACAAGCTCGCCTGCCAGATGCTGGGCATCGGCTGCCGATCCGCCGTTACCGGCCAGCAGGGCACTGTGACCCCCCTTGTATGCACGGGTCAGAATCCCGGCAGCCCGGGCTATCTGTGCCAGCAGGACCTCGTCGTCAAGAATAGCCTGCTTGGTGGCAATGGATTGTGCTATCTCCTCCTTTATGCTTCTCATATCATCTAATCATATATTTTCCAACCGTGGGTACCTCCCTCGCTGAACTGGAAGCCCACCACCTTTCCGGGCATGTTCTCAAGTGCGTTGATGACAAGACGCCGGCATGCGGGATCAGTCATGAATATGATGAATCCGCCACCGCCGGCACCACTGACCTTGCCGGCCTTGGCACCCGCTGAGAAAGCCACGTCGAAAACCTCCTGGATCATGGGATTGCTTATGGCGGCGGCCATCTTTTTCTTATCCTCCCATGCCTGCCCCAAAATGCGGGCAAACTCTTTCATATTACCCTCAAGCAGGGCTCTCTTCATATCAACGGCGCTCTGCTTTATGCGGTGCATCGCCTCGACAGCCTGAACATTTCCGCTGCTTGTATTCTTTTTCTGCTCCTCGATGATAGCTGCCGATGATCTGGAAGCGCCGGTGTAATAAAGCACGATCGATGACTCCAGTTCATCCACAATCCAACGCTTGACACGTAACGGATTTACTATCACATTGCCGTCAGTAAGGAATTCCATGAAGTTGAAACCGCCGAATGCTGCGGCATACTGGTCCTGCTTGCCTCCGCTCAAAGCCAGATCGACACGCTCTATCTGATATGCCAGGCGTGCAATCTCATAATCACCCATCGGGAGATTGAACCATTCCACGAATGCCTTGAGTATGCAAACCACCATTGTCGAAGACGATCCCAGACCGCTTCCGGCAGGAGCATCGGAATATGTGGTTATCCGGCAAGCCTTGGGTGTTACGCCGAAGTCCTTTACGACGCGGTTGAATACGCCTTTGTGCAGGTCAAGTGTGCCGTCTGCCGGAAGTGAACCGGCAAGCGGATACGATGCGCACTGTCCCAAGTCCGTGGCCTTCAGTGTAACAGTATCGTCCTCAGTCTCCTCTATCGTGCAATAGGCATAAAGATTTATTGTGGCGTTAAGTATCAGACCTCCGTACAAGTCACTGTAAGGAGAGACGTCACTGCCGCCTCCGGCAAAACCTAAGCGCAACGGAGCTTTGCTTCTTACTGTCATTTCCTTAATAACTTCTTGATATCTTTAAGCGCTGCAAAAATATCATTTTTTTGAAGAGGTTACAAGCGGTTCAGTATAGAACCTTATGATACGCTCCAGGGAGCGTCGGCATACCGGACAGAAATCCGGACAGGAGTTGGTATGCATACGACAGTCAAATGATCCGCGCCAAACTCCCTTCGACATATAACCTCCACCTTCATACAGTCCTACCGGCGGCAACATCTCCACCGCTTTTTCCTGTTGGTCATCCATTTTGGAAGTGGGTGCATCAACTGGAGCAGGAGTAGGTGTCTCCACACCGGCAGGAATAATATCCTTCCACTTGCTGTCAAAATCAACCAAAGTGGTGAGATTAGGCTCCCAGGGTTCTGTATCGGAATTGTAATACTGCTCATACTGGTCATCGTAATAATACTCATCGGCCAGACCTCCGAAACTGTGTCCGAACTCATGTACCACCACGTTGGCGAACTTGGCATGATGAGCCGTAGTCAGGGTGTAAGAATTGAATATGCCTCCACCGCCATATACATCGGTATTGGCAAGTATGATGATGTGCTCGTACGGTATTCCGGCCAACTTGTCATGAAGCTGGCGCAACCTGAGCGTGGTAAGATAGCGGTCCGAGTAGAATGTACTGAATTGTGAGCTCAAGGCTGTCTCAGTCCAAAGTCCCTCTTTTGGTACGCTTACTGCCCCGTCACGGGATGCCAGTTCCACCGCCAGGATGTTGAACCTGTCCTGCATATCGTTGAAAGGTTTGTGTGAAAACAGGCTTTTGACCGCTATATCCGCATCCTTGTAAAAAAGGTCCGTTTCACCGGCGGTATAACCCTCCGGAACAATAACGACATCAATACATTCCTCAGGAGTGCCTCCCTGATGCAGATACTTCCACCCGGGAGGAGCCTGTCCTATATGGCGGATCAGTATATCGTCAGGGTCAACGGTATGACGCAGGGTTGCAACAACCTTGTTGTAATTATCCGTGAGTTTAACCTCAACCACAGACTTCGAGGCAGGCATAGGCAACAGATAGACATTCTCGAAACTGCGGTCCACCTGTGTGGCCTCCTCCGTGTTCTGCCACTCCTGGAACAAGGTGCTGAACGCGTTCCGGTACAGGGTATCCCCCGTGGCGGCATCTGTCATCATAATCTGCCCGTTGCCTGCAAGACAGAGGTCTTTCATGTTCACACGGCGACCGGCCCAGCCGTCAATCACGTTAAGGTCATCCAGGTAGATGCGTGCCTCCCTGCTGTTGCCAGAGAAGGTGTAGTTCACCCTCAGCGTGCGTTCTTGTGCATCAACCCCACAAGCCAACGTCAACGCCAAAGCCAATGTTATGCTACTCTTCAACCGATACCAACTCATAATCCATCTGTTTCTTCTCCAGATTGCAGCGGACCACCTTGATTTTTACGTGGTCACCCAAGCGGTAACGCTTGCGGGTACGCTGACCTATAAGGCAATAGTTTTTCTCATCGAATTCAAAATAATCACCTCCAAGTGAACGGATAGGAATCATACCCTCGCACTTGTTCTCGACAATCTCGGCATATATCCCCCACTCGGTGACTCCGCTGATGACCGCATCGAACACCTGGTTCATACGGTCGGCCATATATTCCACCTGTTTGTATTTGATGCTGGCGCGTTCGGCCTGCTCGGCCAGTTGTTCCCGACCCGAACAATGCTCGCAATTCTCCTCATATTTGGCCTGGCTGACACTCCGGCCTCCTGATGAATAACGGGTGAGCAGACGGTGCACCATCAGGTCCGGATAACGGCGGATAGGCGATGTGAAATGGGTGTAATATTTGAAGGCGAGTCCGTAGTGTCCTATGTTCTCGGTGGTGTAGCAGGCTTTCTGCATGGAGCGGATCGATATAGTCTCGATTAGTTCCTGCTCCTTCTTGCCTTTGACCTCAGAGAGCATCCTGTTCATGGACCTGGCCATCTCTACAGGATCACCTGAAGCCTTGAGCTTGTAACCGAACTTGGCCACGAACTGCTGCAGGTTCTCCATCCGCTCGGGGTCAGGCTCGTCATGCACACGATATACGAATGTCTTGGGATTGCCTCCCTTGACATTCCCTACAGACTCGGCAACAATACGGTTAGCCAGCAGCATGAACTCCTCGACAAGCTTGTTGGCATCCTTGGATTCCTTGAAATAGACGCTTACGGGATGTCCCTTGTCATCAATGTCAAATCGTACCTCTACCCGGTCAAAGCCCAGAGCACCGTCGGCAAAACGTTTTTCACGAAGTATCTTGGCTAAACCGTCAAGAGTCATTATCTCATTCTTCAGCTCATCGCCGGGAAGAGGCTCCTTTCCTCCTTTCTGTTCACGCTCTATGATGGCCTGCACCTCCTCGTATGCAAAGCGGCGGTTGCTGCGGATTACGGTCCGGACTATGCGGGAACGCTTCACGACGGCAGCATCGGTCATCTCCATGATGACTGAGTAGGTAAGCTTGTCCTCATCCTGGCGCAGGGAGCAGAGGTTATTGCAAAGCTTTTCCGGCAGCATGGGAATTGTCCGGTCCACAAGATAGATGGAGGTGGCCCGCTTAAAGGCCTCCTTGTCAATTATGCTGCCTTCCTGGACGTAATAACTGACATCGGCTATATGGACACCTACCTCCCAAAGTCCTTTCTTTATGGGACGGATGGAGAGTGCATCGTCAAAGTCCTTCGCATCGTGCGGGTCAATGGTGAATGTTGTCACGTCACGGAAATCCTCACGTCCGGCCAAAGCGGCCTCGTTTATCTCAGAGGAAATCTCATCGGCGGCCTTTTCCACGTTCTCAGGATAGCTGTAGGGAAGTCCGTATTCGGCAAGGATGGCATGCATCTCGGTGTCGTTCTCTCCAGCCGCGCCTAAGATGTCGATAACCTTGCCCACGGGGTTACGGTCCGGTGTGTCGGGCCATTCCACCACCTTGACCACGGCCTTCTCGCCGTCACGCCCCTTCTTGAGGTTGGAAACAGGAATGAATATATCGCGGTCCGACCTGTCCGGAGTGACCAGATAGGCGAACTTGCCCTTGACCTGCAGCACTCCTACGAACGTATCCTTTGCCCGCCGGATAATCTCGGTCACTTCACCCTCGGGACCGGAATGCGGACGGCGGGCAAAGAGCACCACCTTCACGCGGTCACCGTTCAAGGCACCGGCCGAATTCCGCTCCGCCACGAATATGGGGTCGCTGCCGTCATCAGGCACCAGATAGTTCTTGCCGCCTACCCTGCGCTGCAGGACACCCTCCATGAACTTACTCTTCTGCAGAAGCTGGAACTGGCCGTCCTTCTCCTTAAGAAAACCGTCCTCAAGCAAATCCAGGACTATATCCACGCACATGCTGCGCATGGGATGAGTCTTGAGCTTAAGCTCGTCGCACAAGCGTTTTACACTTATGGAACTCTCCTGATTGTCACGGAACCAGTCCGTCACAAGGTCCGTCATGTTCCTGCGGTTGAGACGGACACCACCTCTGAATGATCTACCCATATCCTTTATCTTTATCAACGCGGATCACCATAAACAGCACCGCGTCCGTGCGTTCCCACATAGACCCGGCCATATTTCTTGGGATCACCTGTTATGTGAAGTACGAGACCGTACTGGTGATTGTCATCGTTAATGCGGACCCAGCTTGAGGCACAGTCATCGGAACGGAAGAATCCGCGGACACCATCTACATTGCCTACCATGTACAGTGCCGGATAGTCCGCCCCGGGAGCCGGCGCGCCGAATCCGAAGGCATGCATCTCGTCAACATGCTGCTGACGCCTGAAATCTACTCCGTCCGATGCATGATACAGCCCGTCGAACGCCGCTATCCAGAGGTCGCTCTCCCGGCCGGGAGCGCAATAGACCCTGTCCTGGCCGCCACGGCTGTCACCGCGGTTGCGACCCTCCGCCTTGAATCCGATGGAACGGGAGCGGAAGGTGCGGGCACCGTCACGGCTTTCATACAGAAGGCCCTGACGTATATCGAGAGAATAGAATCGGTCAGGGTTGACACGGTCGGCTATCACCCGCAGACCGCTCGGAATGCCCTCGCTCGCATTCCAGGTCCTGCCCATGTCATCTGTATAATAGACAGGCATACGGTCAGGGGTCCATACCCAGGTATCACCTGTAGATGAGACCGCAATGTGGCCGTTGCGTCCACGCTCATCAGGGACAGTTTCAGGTTCTGCCCAAGTATCACCTCCATCGAGGGAATAGGAGATGGCCTTGCCGCTGTAACCTCCGTGAACTGTTCCCACACGGACCACCAACTCGGGTTTCAGGTCAGCTCCGGTCACCCCGTTGGTATTGCCGAAACGGGGGTCATGGTGTGAATCCGATGCCGGTTTGTCGAGGTCCCGATGGGTGAAGCCGCCGTAATCGCCGATACCGGTAATAAGCCATGCCCCCTTGACGGGACTGTAGAGTTCAAGCGGCACAGTCTCCTCGATTCCGGTGCTCATCACCGTCCAGAGGGTGGGCCGGTCCTTATCCATATTGCCCAGGTTGTATGTCTCCCAGCCCCCGTAGCCTGTGGTGAACATGGCATGGTCGGAATTGAAAGGATCAATCTCGATATCGAACAGCCAGTGGATACCCGTGTGAATAACGTAAGGAGCCTTGGATTCATCATACTTGCCGCCTCCGGCAAAGACACCTTTCCAGGTCTTGCCTCCGTCAGTGGAACGGAATATATCCTCGGCACTGCTCTGTCCGCTCATGGGGCGACCGAATGTACTGGCTATGATGTGTTTGGGGTTCCTATTATCTACTGAAACCGAAACATACCCGAAACGTCGGTCAGCCGAGGGCTTGTCGGGGGTGATATCGGTCCATTTGTCAGCGGCGATATCATATTTCCAGACACCCCCGTCGGTCATGGTCTGGGGACCCGGATTCGTGCTGTAAGTGACATACATGCACCTGTCCGATGACATCACGGCATGGTTAGGCATATACTGCTGAGGCGCTCCCTCCATGACGGACCAGCTACGGCCGCCGTCATGCGACACGAACATGTTGGCCCTGTTCATGGCACTGTAACCGGTGAATATGGTCTGGGAGCCCTCCTTGCCCTTGCCGGAAGCCTCGTCATACAGCACGAACACCACTCCCACGCCCGGACTGCGGAAACGCTGCATGCCACCCATACGCTGCATGGGTGACTGCTGGCCGGCATTGGCAGGTTGTGAGGTCTGCTGACGTGCCGCCTCCTCCGCTGCAACCGCATCCAGGACCTGCTGGAATGACTCCACACGCTCGAAACTGCGGGCCTTGTCGGTGCTGCGCCACAACCCTGCCTGACGTGTCCCCACATATATTATATCGGAGTTGTTCGGATCCACTGCCATGCGTTCACCGTTGCCTCGGCCGTTCTCGTTCCCCCCCATCTTGAAGGGTACATCAGTACGGCCGAATGTACGGCCTCCGTCATGGGAATAAAAAATGGCCCCATTGGTGGATGACGTATATGTTCCGCAATCCACATAGACGGTATTCTTATCGTTCGGGTCAACGGCGATGCTCTCCACACCCACCAGATTGTTGTCCGCATAGCTGATGAAATCCAGCATGGGAACCCATCTCGCAGCCTTACGGTCCCATCGGTATGCTCCTCCCATATCGGTACGGGCATAACGGACATCCTTCGCATTGGGATGGAAAATGATACCGTCGCAGAATCCGCCTCCCACAATCTGGACATTCTTCCAGACATACGGACCGTCGGCTGAACCCTTACCCTGCCCACAGGCCAGATTGGCCAAAAGCAGTAACGAGAACACCGCCGTCCCTGTTCCTTTACGTAAAATATCTGTTTTCATCTGAAAAAAATTTTAAAGTGACAAACGGGTTCCTCTTACCCGGCTTGTTATCCTCGGAGCCGATGAACAGTCCACCTGTACGGGCTGGAGCCGTCCGTCCGAAGGCAGACAGACGAGACCCTCGGCCTGCTTGCAGTCAACGGCATAGACCTTCAGCTCTATCCGGCTCCAGTCAATATCCTGAGTGGACTGGGCAAGAGCCACATGCGGAAGCGCAGAGCCGTCACGCACCAGCATTATTATGGGAAGTTCGCCTTCCACCGGGATATTCAGCCAGCGGCCGCCCTCAAAGATTTTACCCGTCTGGTAATCGGTCCACTTTCCCTCCGGAAGATATACATCACGGCTGTCGGCCGATTCCATGAGCGGCGCCACCAGTATCTGGGAGCCGAACATGTATTCGGTCTCGACTCTCCATGCCGTCGGGTCATCCGGGAATTCCACGAACAGGGCCCGGAGCATGGGGAGCCCGCTTTCGGTGCACTGCTTTGCCTGGGCATAGACGTATGGCATAAGCCTGTACTTCATTTCGGCACTTTTGCGGAAAACCTCCTGCACCTTCACGTTCTGGTAGAGCCAGGGTTCAGTGGGAGGATCACCGTGGGCACGGGTATGCGAAGTCAGGAATCCGAACGGCAGCCAGCGCATGTAGAGCTCATCAGGAGTGGATTTGACAAATCCGCCCATGTCATGGCTCCAGAATGCGAAACCTGAAAGGCCGAATGAGAGACCGGCCCTCAAGGTACCCAGCATACCGGTATTAGTGGTGGCGGCATCGCCTCCCCAGTGCAGCGGATAGCGCTGTGAACCTGCCCATGCGGAACGGGCCCACATTATATTCTCGCCGTTCACAGATTCGGTTATGTCCTGAACAGCCTTGTTGTAACGTACCGGATAGAGGTTGTGCTCGTACCAGCCGCTCCTGCCGTTGGCATATATGCCGTCAAGCGGGGCAGCCTCGCCGAAATCAGCCTTGATTGCACCCACCCCCATCTTCAGCAGGTCAGCCAGATGCCCCTGGTACCACTCCACAGTTTCCGGGTTGGAGAAATCAAGACAGACATCCTCGTACGGCAGGCCTCCCGAACCGTTCCTTACATAAAGGTCCTTTTCTATCAGCTCATTGAAATAGGGATTCTTGGGGGTGAAGTAGGTGAGTTGCCAGAGACTGACATGGAAACCCATCTTCTTCAAGTCAGAGAGCATTCCTTCCGGGTCTGGGAACTTGTCGGAGAATTTGTAGTCACACTGCCAGTCAGTCTGGAACCATCCAGTATCGAAATGAATCACATCGCACGGATACTTGCCCTTGCGGATATTGTCGGCCACCTGCATCCCCTCCTCCTGCGAGAGATAGGTTATGCGGCTCATCCATGTTCCGAACGACCAGAGCGGAGGCATGGCAGCCTTGCCCACTATTCCGGTGTATTCGTCCAGAATCTCGGCCGGGCTGCCGAAGAATATGAACATGTCAAGGTTCTCGTCGCCCATGAAGAGCTTGTTGAGCCCGATGTAGGAGGCGCCGAAATCGCATGTCACCGGAGCCGATGTATGCAGGAATATGCCGTAGCCCCTGTTGCTGAAGAAGAACGGGACAGGCTTGTACATCTGGTCCGTCTCGGGTCCCTGGGGGTCAGTGACGAACAGGTTCACTTTCTGTCCCACCTTGTTCAACGATGTGGCTGACTCGCCGCAGCCGAAGAGCATCTCGTCGGCGGCTATCTGGAACACCGGGTTGATACGGCGGGCATTGTCGCTGGAACGCTTCACGAAACTGAACGGTGTGAACTTGACCTGTGTGGAGTCGTTGTCCCTACGGGTAGCTGTCTTGGTGAGGATACGTCCGGACTTGTCCTTGAGAACAATACGCCAGGGATTCTTCTCTATCTCCACGACACCGCAGGCACTTGAATAGACAATCTTCCTGTCAGTCTCACTGAACGTCCAGGTACGGTCAACTCCCGGCTCACCTGCAAGCATCACCTCATCAGTGACGGGTTTGGGTTCCACCGGAGTGGTGAGCATCCTGACGCGGACGGTTCTCGGGGTGACGAAATCTATCGAGAACTTGAGTTCAGGGTCATTGTCATAGGCCGGAGTCGGGAAGTCCAGCATCCGCAACTGGGCGGGCTGGCGTCCGTTGGTGTTGAACGCCTGACGCGGAGTCAGGCGGTAACGCCTCCATGTCACCTTTCCCTGACCGGTGGCGGCATCGAATCCTGCAAGCCGGTCAGCAAAGAAGTAAGTGTTGCTTATTTCCTGAAAATCAGAACTGACATCGACCGCCTGGTTCATCAGATAGGCGGTAGGGTTCACTGTGGCAGGCTGGGCGGTGACAGCGGAAGCGACGGCTGCCGTTACCCAAAAAGAAAACAAAGTCTTTCTCATATACAGCATTCTTTTTATGTTCGGATTTTCAAAGATAATACAAGCCGAGAGGAGAAAAAAGGAACTCGTTCATTTTTTATCCCGAGGCGAAGTTTATCTTCAAGCGAAGCTTAAAGATTACAAGCCGAGAGGAGAAAAAAGAAGATTCATGTCGGGATTCCGTCCGTAAGCGGAAAACCGGAGCCGCAACTTTGCGGCTCCGGCTCCTCAAATGAAAAGATAAAACATATACCTACTGTTCAGACGGCCTCAGATAATCCTCCGCCTTCAGTTCCAGAAGCCGCATCCTGCGTAATATCTGCGGCAGCTCGTTCTCAAGGAAGTCTGTCCGCATCTTCTGAAGCGCGATATCCCTTGCACCGTCGGCCACAAAGTAGCCTATGCCACGCTGGTTGTAAATTATCCCGTCCATTGTAAGTTTTTCGTAGCTGCGCATGGCAGTGTTGGGATTCACTCCAAGCTCTCCGCCCAGTTCACGCACCGACAGAATCCTGTCGCCCTCCTTCAGCTCGCCGCTCAGGATCTTTTCGGATATTCCGTCGGCAATCTGCATGTATATCGGTTTGTTCTGATTGAATTCCATAACAGTACCTTTTATCGGTTTATACAAATCAGTGTTTCATTTTCTTGAGTCTGAGCCATACAAGGAACAGCAGCAGACAGTTGACCAGCGTATCGCTGACCGTGTCAAGCAATGCCACGTGTTTCAGTGACCAGTATATGAACGGGAAGTAGCTCCTGAAATCCTCAAGACTGAAATCCGCTCCCGACATACTTATGGAATGTAACTTGCTGAACATCGTAAAACCTATGACAGGGGAAAGGATCATCTCAAGTGACAGGGTGATGAGAATGAGACTCCCCAACGTCTTGCCGGCCTTTCCGCTCTTGAATATAAGCGCTCCGAGCAGGAATATTATGAATCCGCTTGCTATATCGTCAAGAAACAGCCACGGATTGAGGGCGGAGCTGATGATTCCGGCCATCTCTTTCGCATTGGCCTCTCCCATCTCCGAAAACTCCTCCATAGGGATGGTGTTGACGAGGTTTGTCTTTAAATCCGCAATATCCACTGTGAGCCGGTGGAGCATCGACACTCCGCAAGTCGGATCAAGCCGGCAGACCAACAGGTCAAGTCCCAGATAGACAATGATGAAGAGCAATGGCACGATGACACATGCGTTCAGCACCATCGACAAGAACTTTTCAAAACGGGAGACAGGTATCATCAGGAAAGCCGCCCCTTCCTTCTTGTCCGTCACATATCCGTAGAGCTTGGCAGGTGAAACGATGGTCAGTACTACGAGAATGATAAAAAACAACAAGAAACGCACGGGCTCTATCATTCCATGCCACTCCTGTCCGCCGGAAAGCGTGAAAGACAACAGGCCGTTGAAAATGTCTGTGGTCACCGCCATGGTGGAAAGCACCAGGAATGAGATGCCGTAGTTTCTGACACAGTTCAGGAAATCCGAACGGAAATAATTCCTGAACCTGTTGAAATTGAATGCTGCACTTTCCATAATCAAGATTTTTTGGTGTTGAACATTTTCTTTATCATATCCTTGTGCATGTGGACGGCATTGAAGAGCGCCTCTATGTTGACCTTGCTCTCCTGGCCGGTCCTGTTCACTGTCACCTGAATGCATCCGCCAGGGATGAGTTCAGAATAGAGAGCCTCTGGATCCAGAACGGTAGAGTAGTCGAAATAGAGCTTTTCAGTGATTTCATCAATCGACGCGTTCAGCAGCACATCCTTGCGGTCAAGTATGATTATGGGGTCGATGACGGCCTCCAGGTCACGCACTTGATGAGTGGAGATCAGCAGGGTAGAATCCTCGGAAGTATATCTGGCTATAGCCTTGCGGAACTGTGACTTGGAAGGTATGTCAAGCCCGTTCGTGGGTTCATCCATAAGAAGGTATCGCGTGTTGCACGCGAGCGCGAAACTGATGTAGCTCTTCTTGAGCTGGCCGTAAGACATCTCATTCATGCGCATCGTTCCGTCGGTCTCTAACACTTCCATGATTTCACGGAACTTGTCCATGTCAAAGTTAATCCAGAACTGCCCGCGGTCAGCGGCATAGTCATTCGCCCTCATCCGGGAGGAAGGAACCTCATCGGACAGGTAATAGATACCTGAAAGGAATGAAGGAGTACGGTCAAACGGCTTACGTCCGTCAACCTGAATCGAGCCGGCCTGAGGCTCCTTAAGCCCGGCGAGCAGTGTAAGCAGAGTGGTCTTGCCCACTCCGTTCTCTCCGAGAAGACCGTAGATCCGGCCCTCCTGAAGCTCCATCGAAATGTCCTTCAGCACCACATTGCTGCCGTAGCTGAATCCCAAACCATTGATTTTAATCATAATCGTATTGTTTTTGCCGTTTGTTTATCGGTGTATTACTTCACTAAGACACTGCAAAGATATGGAGCATTTCCTTATACGCAATATGATTAACATAATTTAACTTTACGAAGGCGAAAACACAAAATATGCAATATCGGACGTTTAAACAGGAACCGGCCGCTTTATGTCCGCATAAATCCATACCTTTGCCGTATATGAGCCCGAAACCTATTCTGAACCTAAACCATATATACTATGAAAAAAGACCATCTGTTTGAACTTGCCGAGAAATACATCTCACAGACAGGCGTCTCTGTTTTCCTGACCGGTAGAGCCGGAACAGGAAAAACCACCTTTCTTAAATATATTGTCAGGAATACACCCAAACGGTGTGTCGTGGTAGCACCCACCGGCGTGGCTGCCATAAACGCCGGCGGCGTCACCATCCACTCTTTCTTCCAGTTGCCTTTGTGTCCCTATCTGCCTGATGTCAAGGAACTGGTCACAGAGTACAGTATGCCGGAGGCCCATCGCCGGCTGAAAAAAGAGAAACTGAAGATTATCAGGACACTGGATCTGCTTATTATTGACGAGATATCAATGGTCAGGGCAGACCTGTTAGATGCGGTGGATGCCGTGATGCGGCGTTACAGGCACGACAACCGGCCGTTCGGAGGAGTACAGCTTCTGATGATAGGCGATGCGCATCAGCTGCCGCCGGTTGTAACTGAAACGGAGGAGCCCTGGCTGAAAAAAGTCTATCCGTCACCGTTCTTCTTCCACTCAAAAGCGTTCAGGCGGCTACAGTATATGACCATAGAGCTGCAGACCGTCTATAGGCAGTCCGACGGTGCATTCCTCGAAATACTGAACAATATCCGCGGAGGTGAGATGGACAACCGCACATACCGCATGATAAACAGCCGCCTGAATCCGCTGTTTGACCCTGATGTAAACGTAGGTACGGGACACGGGAGATGGATACGGCTTACCACCCACAACCGTCAGGCGGACAACATCAACCAGGAAAAGATGAGTGCCCTGAAAACCGGACTGCATATATTCTACGCCGATATTGAAGGAAACTTCCCCGAGAATTCGCTGCCTGCCGAAAAAACCTTGCAGCTCAAGGAGGGTGCACAGGTTATGTTCCTCAGGAATGATTCCCGCGAAGGCAGGTATTATAACGGCAAGATAGCGACAATCACCGCGATTGACGAGGAAGACGGGATAACAGTCACCGATGAAGACGGTGAAGAGATACAGGTGCCACGTGAGAAATGGGAGAACATACAGTATGAGATAGACAAGGAGACCAAGGAGATAGTACCGAAGGTGGAAGGGACTTTCATCCAGTACCCGCTTCGGGCGGCATGGGCGGTGACCATACACAAGAGCCAGGGCCTGACTTTCGATCATGTCATCATCGACGCGGCATCGGCCTTCAGTTTCGGACAAGTGTATGTGGCACTGTCACGATGCCGGACTCTCGAAGGAATAGTCCTGAGCAGCCCGATATCACAGGCCTGTCTCTATAACAACTCCGACGTGTCCCGGTTCCATGATGGATTCATGCCTGTCGGCGAGATGGAAAGACAGTTGGAACAGGCTCAGGAACAATACTATATGAGCCTTCTGAAGGAATGCTTCGATTTCAGGGAACTGCTTAGGCTGACCGGTTGGGCCGGCGGGATTTTCCAAAAGAACCTGACAGGCACCTATCCTGAGCAGTGTGTAAGATTAGAAGAAAGCCGGAAGAAAACAAGGGACATGGAACTGGTGGCGGAGAAATTCCGCCATGAACTGGAAAAGATAGGCCTTAAAGACAAGGGACTGCTGAAGGAGAGGGTCTCGAAAGCCACAGGATATTTCCTGCCCATCCTGACCGACATAGCTTCCATGACCGTTCCGGCATTGTCGGTTTCGGTTGACAACAAGGAAGTCAGGAAAAACATGACCGAAGCATCATCCGAGTTGCTGCCACAGCTAAGGCTGCACCTTGAATGCATGAAAAGGATACAGAAGGAAGGATTCTCTGTCTCAATATATCTCAATACCCGTAATGAAGTGATCCTGAATGAGAAAGAGAATCTGAAGAAACGAAAGGAAAAAGAGAGGAAAGAGAAACCCGACATATCTCAGATATATTCAGGCAACCGTCACCCGGAACTGATAGAACCGCTGACCGAATGGCGTACCGCGCAATACATGGCGCAGGACATTCCCGCCTATTGGGTCCTGACCCAGAGGACCCTGCTGGAAATAGCCGACACCTGTCCCGCCACAAAGGATGAGCTGCTGGCAGTGAACGGTTTCGGGCCCGTAAAGTGGAAGCAATACGGCGAAGAACTCCTGGAACTTATCGCCCAAAACAGGAAATGAACATGATGAAAAAGGTTCTCCCGATGCAGCTCAGCTGTTTCAGCCTTTACTACACTGAGAGAACCTTTATCACACTGTTTCCTGAGCTTAGAACTCGGCCAGATGCATGTCGCCCTTCTCGGCAAGGGCCTTGTGCAAGGCAAAAGCCTTGTCAAGGGCATGGCTGGTCTGACCCTTCTGGGCTATCTTGAGATAATCCCACATGAGCTGCTTGTAGTCAGGATGCACGCAGTTCTCGATGATGCACTTGGCACGCTCGGCCGGTGACTTGCCGCGAAGGTCGGCTATGCCCTGCTCGGTGATGAGAACCTTCACACTGTGCTCGTTGTGGTCAACGTGTGAGCACATGGGTACGATGGCGCTGATCTTGCCCCCCTTGGCTGTTGACGGGCAGCTGAAAATGGAGATGAAAGCGTTACGGGTGAAATCGGCCGAACCGCCCACGCCGTTCATCATCTTGACACCGCTTACATGGGTTGAGTTCACATTGCCGTAGATATCGGCCTCAAGTGCAGTGTTCATGGCGATAAGGCCAAGACGGCGCGCAACCTCGGGGCTGTTTGAAATCTCGGTGGGACGGAGCACCAGCTTGTCCTTGAAGAAATCCATGTCATCATATACGCTCTGCAATGTCTCGTTGCTTACGCTCAGTGATGAACTGGAACCGAACTTGCAGTGACCCTCACGCATCAGGTCGATGACTGAATCCTGGATAACCTCGGTGTACATCTGGAATGCGGGAACCGAAGGATCCTCACCCAGTGCTCCCAAAACGGCATTTGCCACATTGCCTACACCGCTCTGCAGAGGCAGGAAGGTTGAAGGGATGATACCGCGCTTTAGGTCACGGATAAGGAACTGTGCCACGTTGTGACCGATCTGAAGAGTGGTCTCGTCAGGAGCAGTGAATCCGCGTGCCTCATCAGGAATGTTTACCTCAACAATACCGATGATCTTGGCGGGATCAACCTGGATGTAGTCCTTACCTATATGGTCGCTTGGCTGATATACGGGTATCTCGCGACGGTAAGGGGGATCGGCCGGCTCGTAAATGTCATGCAGACCTTTGGCGCAACGTGCATGGGCTGCATTGAGCTCAATGATAAGATTGTCGGCCAGACGTGCTACGGTAGGAGCGATACCGACACCTGCGGTTACCCATATCTTACCGTCATCACTTACATCAAAAGCCTCCATGATGCCTATGTTCAGCTTACCGTAGAAACCGTAACGCATCTCCTGTGCCATCTGGCTCAGGTTTATGTCATTATAGGCTATCTCGCCGTTGTTGACGGCGGTACGGAAATCCTTGTTCGTGGTGTAGGGGGCACGATAGCGGATAGCATGTTCGCGTGACAGGATGCCGTCACATGAATCACCTGTGGAAGCGCCGGTGAAAATGCTTATCTGAAACTCCTGGCCCTTCTCGTGGAGTTCACGGGCCATTAAACCGATCTCATGGGTGACGGCCTTGGGAGTGCCGGCGGGGGTGAATCCGCTCAGGCCTACATTGTCACCGTTCTTGACGAAACGAGCTGCCTCGGCGGCAGTGATTCTTTTGAAAGCCATTATGATATGTTGTTAAAACCTGTTTGATTCCCGATGCATCAAAAATCGCGCAAAATTAAATAATCGTGCAAACAAAAGCAAGAGCATGGTCGCGGAATTCCGGATGTCGGGGAAAATGAGTAATTTTGCAGGGCAGGAACCCGGATTTAAGGACCTTCAGGTATCTTTTGATCCGGGGATAGAAAAAGCGGATTTTCAGGTTATCGTTAAAAAGGTTATCGCTAAAATGGAAGGGGAAACCAGGAAACTGTTCATTGAGACTTACGGATGCCAGATGAATGTGGCCGACAGCGAAGTGATTGCCTCGATAATGCGTATGGCCGGATATGAGCCGACCGACAACATTGACGAGGCCGATGCCATATTCCTCAACACATGCTCCATACGCGAGAACGCCGAACAGAAGATATGGAACCGGTTAGACGCGCTTTATGCCATGAAAAAGAGAAAAAACAGCCTTTTCATCGGGGTAATGGGCTGCATGGCGGAGCGTACCAGGGAAGAGCTGACGGAACATCACCATGTGGATGTCGTATGCGGTCCTGATGCCTATCTCTCCCTTCCTGACCTTATGGCGCAGGTGGAGGCGGGACATAAAGCCATGAACGTGGAGCTGTCCGCAACCGAGACCTATCGCGACATCCTGCCGGAGCGCATCTGCGGAAACAGGATAAGCGGATTCGTCTCGATAATGCGCGGATGCAACAATTTCTGCCACTACT
Source organism: Bacteroidaceae bacterium (assembly GCA_017612875.1). Taxonomy (GTDB): domain Bacteria; phylum Bacteroidota; class Bacteroidia; order Bacteroidales; family Bacteroidaceae; genus Colenecus. The sequence goes on from JAGAEZ010000004.1 coordinate 23,589, forward strand.
GCATTGTCCCCTATACCCGTGGCCGGGAACGTAGCCGAGACCCGCAGAGCATACTGAACGAAGTCCTTGACCTTCAGAAAAAAGGATACAAAGAGGTGACTCTCCTCGGTCAAAACGTGAACTCCTACATGTTTGAGAAGGATGGCACCCGGGTGATCTTCCCGAAGCTTCTGAGGATGGTCGCCGAGGCCGTTCCCGGAATGAGGGTCAGGTTCACCACATCGCACCCCAAGGACATGAGTGACGAGACCCTTCAAGTCATTGCCGAAGTTCCCGGCATCTGCCGTCACATCCACCTGCCGGTGCAGAGCGGCAGCTCCCGCATACTCAGGCTGATGAACCGTAAATACACCCGCGAGTGGTATCTTGAAAGGGTGGACGCCATAAGGCGCATTATCCCCGACTGCGGTCTGACAACCGACATGTTCACCGGCTATCACTCTGAAACGGAAGAGGATCATCAGGAGAGCCTGTCACTCATGCGCGAGTGCCGTTTTGACGCATCGTTCATGTTCCGCTACTCGGAGCGCCCGGGCACATACGCCAGCAAACACCTGCCAGACAATGTCCCCGAAGAGATCAAGATCCGACGCCTGAACGAGATGATTGAGCTCCAGAACCAGCTGTCACTGGAACGCAACCGTGAGTGCATCGGACACGAATATGAGGTGCTTGCCGAAGGCTACTCCAAGCGCTCCCGGGAGCAACTCTACGGACGCACGGGACAGAACCGTACCGTTGTATTCGACAAGGGATCTCATCGACCCGGAGATTTCCTTACAGTCCACATAACAGGAGCCACTTCCGCCACCCTGTTCGGCACTGAAGTTGACACAGTGCAAAGGAATGAAAAATAATACAGTAAAACCAGCAAAAAACCTTAAAACACTTGACAAGCGGTATTACGGGGTATTATCTTTGCGGCCGATTCTAAAATAAGTACGCACGCACGAGCCAAACCAAGCCGTTGATGGATAATCAGACTTTCAGCAGGTGTCCTCTCTGCGGATCACCGGAAACCACGTTCTACTCATATTGCACGGACTTTGCCGTCAGCAAGGAGCAGTTCATGCTGTTGCGCTGTACATCATGCGGGGTGGTTTTTACCGACAATGCCCCGGACGAGCTGCACATGGCCAGCTATGACAGGCTCAAGCACAGGCTCAAACTGGGCGATGACCCCGAGGGACTTACCGACAGGCTGTTTTACAGGGTAAGGAAGACCATGCTTCCCCGCAAGGCCCGCATTGTGGAGAGGTGCGCCTACCGTTCCGAGGGCAGCCTTCTCAACTACGGCGCGAAGACCGGATGGTTCTCCAACTATATGGAAAAGAAGGGATGGAAGGTGACATCGGTCGAGAACTACCATGAGGAACGGCTTTTCTCGCTTGAGATGTTCCACCACAGGATGATCGACGTGGCCGATGTGGACAACCTCAAGCCCGAATCGTTCGATGTGGTGACGCTCTGGCACGTTTTCGAGCACTCAGCCGACCCCCACAAGCTCCTCGATACATTCCACACGCTGCTCAGGCCTGGAGGTATCCTGCTGATAGCCTGTCCGAACATACGTTCCGCCGATGCCATGCACTACGGTCCCTACTGGGCCGCATACAACGTACCGAGACACCGCTGGCATTTTGACGCAATGTCCATCACCAGACTCGCCTCGGGTCACGGATTCACCCTCATGCACCATGAGAGGCTGCCGTATGACAGTTTTTACATATCCATCCTGTCCGAGAGGCAGATGTATCATAAACCGGCATTCCTGAGAGGCATGGCTTACGGTTTCCGTTCATGGATGGAATCCACCGTCCACAGGGGCCGGAGCAGCTCCCTTGTCTATGTTTTCCGCAAAAAAAACCCGCTACAATATGACCAGACAAAAAAAGAAGAGGAAGATTGACCTGCTGTTCATAACCTCATGCATAAGCACATCGCTCGTGCTGATGCTTATAGGACTGATAACGCTCCTGATACTCACAGCGCATGACCTATCGGGAAAATTCAGGCAGGAGATGACTGTCGAGGTAATCCTTAAGGATGACATTGACGAAGCCAGGCTCTCCGCCCTGAGCAGGAGAATCCAAAGCTCCCCCTACTGCGAAAGCGTCACCGTGATAACCAAGGAGGACGCCTTGAAGGAGATGTCCGAAGCCATGGGAACAGACCCTTCCATGTTCCTTGAATACAACCCCTTCTACGCCTCCCTCAACGTCAGGCTGAATGAAGAGTACACTGTGAACGACAGCCTTCAGCAGATTGCACAGGAAATCAAGTCACTGGACGGGGTCAAGGAGGTGAACTGGCAGAAGGAGCTGCTCGACACCATGAATGACAACATCCGCAAGCTCGCCATCATCCTCATGGTGCTGGTGTTGGTGCTGGCGCTGATTTCACTGACCCTCATCAGGAACACCATCAAACTGACCATCTATTCCCAGCGTTTCATACTCTACTCCATGAAGCTCGTGGGTGCCAAGTGGTCGTTCATACGCCGCCCGTTCGTGAAACGCAACCTGCTTATAGGCCTTGTCTCGGCCATACTGGCATGTCTCGCCATCTACGGCGGACTGAAATACGGCATCAGCCGTGAGCCATGGCTGTCGGTGCTCCTCGAAAAGAGGATCATCACCACGGTAGCCGTCGTCGTCACTGCCACAGGCCTGCTCATAACCTATCTCTGCGCCCTGGCATCGGTCAACCGTTTCCTCAGGATGAAATCCGGAGAACTCCATTATCTCTGACAATTTAAAACCACAACAAAATATTATGGACAAGAAAAAATTCGCATTCACAAGGACCAACTACATTCTCATTGCCGTGGGAATGGCGGTCATCATCATCGGTCTGCTGCTCATGACGGGCCCGAACAGCACCGAGGAACAGTTCGTGGAGGACATCTTCAGCGTGCGCCGTATCAAGGTTGCGCCCGTTGTCACGCTTGCCGGGTTCCTTACCATCATCGCGGCCATCATGTATAAACCCAGACAGGAGAAAACCGGAGATAACGCATGAGCTGGCTCGAATCCATTCTGCTCGGACTGCTGCAGGGACTTACCGAATACCTGCCCATAAGCAGCAGCGGTCATCTGGCCATAGCCTCGTCACTCTTCGGTATCGACGGGGAACAGAACATGGCTTTCACGGTGCTCGTACATGTAGCGACCGTACTCAGTACAATAGTTATTCTGTGGAAAGAGATAGTCTGGATATTCAAGGACCTTTTCACAAGACAGGAATGGAAGAGCTGGGAAGGTCTCAACGAGGGGACGAGATATGCCGTCAACATAATCATCTCCATGATTCCGGTAGGTATAGTAGGTCTCTTCTTCAAGGACAGGATAGAGGAGATATTCGGTTCCGGAACCACAGTGGTGGGAATCTGTCTCCTGATCACCTCCATGCTGCTCATATTCTCCTACTACGCCAGACCCAGACAGAAGGAGAATATCTCCTGCATCCACGCATTCATCATCGGCATAGCCCAGGCTATCGCAGTCCTGCCCGGCATTTCCCGCTCAGGAGCCACAATAGCTACCGGCATAATGCTCGGCAACAGGAAAGAGAGGCTGGCGCAGTTCTCTTTCCTGATGGTTATCCCTCCCATTCTCGGTGAAGCTCTTCTTGACATGAAGGACCTGATAGGGTCGGCATCGGGCGGAACGGCAGGCGAACCTGTAGGGGCAGGCGTACTGTTACTGGGATTCCTGGCTGCGTTCCTTGCCGGATGCGCCGCCTGCAAATGGATGATTTCCATCGTGAGGAAGGGTAAGCTGATATGGTTCGGCATCTACTGTGCCGTGGTCGGATTACTCACACTGATATTCCTTTGACCGGAACGCATGGATTTCCAGGAAGGTGTAATACTGGGGTTTGACAAGCCGTACCGCTGGACTTCGTTCGATGTGGTAGGGCGTGTCCGGTGGCTCATCTGCCGCAAGACCGGCATAAAGAAACTCAAGGTGGGACACGCCGGTACATTGGACCCGCTGGCAACCGGAGTTCTGATTGTTTGCACAGGACGCGCCACCAAGCGGATTGAGGAACTTCAGAACGGAACCAAAGAGTACATAGCTGACATCCGTCTCGGTGCCACCACCCCGTCATTCGACCTGGAGAAACCCATCGACGCCACTTATCCTACCGGCCACATTACCCGTGATGCGGTGGAACAGTGCCTGGAACGGTTCAGAGGAACAATCGAACAGATTCCCCCCACATTCTCGGCCTGCAAGATAGACGGGAAAAGGGCCTATCTCATGGCCCGCAAGGGCAAGGAGGTGGAACTCAAGCCCAAGACCCTCGTAATTGACGGGATTGAACTCCTGGATTGCAATCTGCCCGACATAAGGATCCGGGTGGTTTGCAGCAAGGGTACCTACATCAGGGCTCTTGCCCGTGACATAGGCCAGGCTTTGGAAAGCGGGGCGCATCTGACAGCACTGCGTCGCACCCGGACCGGCAAAGTAAGGGTAGAGGATTGCCTTGACCCCGAACATTTTGAAGATATACTTCCCGGACTCACAACCGGGCTGGACATTTAGAATCAACTAGCTAGAATCAACATACAAATAAACTAATAGGGAATGAAACTTTCACAATTCAAATTCAAACTCCCCGAGGACAGGATAGCACAGTTCCCCACAGAGAACCGTGACGAATCCAGACTGATGGTCGTCCACAAGAAGACAGGCGAAATAGAACACGTCATCTTCAAGGATATCCTTCAGTATTTCGAGGAGAACGACGTGTTCGTTTTCAACGACACACGGGTATTTCCCGCACGCCTTTTCGGCAACAAGGAGAAAACCGGCGCAAGCATAGAGGTTTTCCTTCTCAGGGAGCTGCGCGAGGAGAACCTGCTTTGGGATGTCCAGGTGGATCCCGCCCGTAAGATCCGCATCGGCAACAAGCTCTATTTCGGCGAGGACAACTCCATGGTAGCCGAGGTCATTGACAACACCACCTCACGCGGACGTGTGCTGCGCTTCCTCTACGACGGCCCGCACGACGAATTCAAGAAGGCTCTGTACGCACTGGGCGAAGCCCCCATCCCGACCTATCTGAAACGTAAGGTTGACCCGATGGACGAAGCCCGTTTCCAGACCATCTTCGCCACAAACGAAGGTGCTGTCACCGCTCCTACGGCAGGACTGCACTTCAGCCGCGAACTGATGAAACGCATGGAGATCAAAGGTGTGGAACGCGCATTCATAACCATGCACTGCGGACTCGGCAACTTCCGTGACATCGATGTGGAGGACCTCACCAAGCACAAGATGGAGTCAGAGCAGATGTTCGTTACCGAAGAATGCACAGAGATTGTCAACAAAGCCAAGCTCTCCGGCCACAAGATATGCGCTGTGGGCAACACCGTGAACCGCGCCCTTGAGACTGTAGTGGGAACAGACCACCTCATCAAGCCGTTTGAGGGCTGGACCAACAAGTTCATCTTCCCGCCCTACACCTTCAGCGTGGCCGACAGCATGATAAGCAACTTCCAGTTGCCTGAATCAATCCAGCTCATGCTGACATGTGCATACGGCGGTTATGAACTGATAATGGGAGCCTACCATCTGGCCGTGAAGGAGGGATACAGGTTCGGCTGCTATGGTGACGCGATGCTGATTATAGACTGACACCTATGGCTACGCTGTACTTGTCCTTGGGGACCAATCTGGGCGACAGGCAGTCCAATCTGGAGACTGCCCGGACACTCATCGGCCAAAGGATAGGTACGGTACAGGCGGCCTCAGGAATAATAGAGACGGAACCGTGGGGTTTTGACAGTCCCAACAGCTTCCTGAACATGGCGCTTGCAGTAAATACGGACATGAGTCCCATGGAGGCCCTTAAAGCCACCCAAGCCATCGAGAAGGAGATGGGCAGGAGGAGCAAAAGCCGCAATTCCCGTTATTCCGACCGGATTATAGACATTGACCTGATAATGTATGACGATCAGGTGACAGACCTCCCTATGCTCAAGATTCCGCATCCTCTGATGCACCGGCGCAGGTTCGTGCTGGAACCGCTCTCGGAGATTGCGCCTGACCTTGAGCATCCCGTCCTGCACAAGACCGTCAGGGAGTTGCTTGAAGAAACAAGATAACAGGACTATGGCTGACAACTATTTGGAGAACCATTACGAGGATTATCTCAAGCGGAAGGCCGCATGGGTACAGTCGCGCCGTCAGAGCGTGAAGCAAACGCGCACTGTTCCGCCAGACAAACCGGATGACGAAGCGCTGTGAACCGGCACCGTCCATAAAAAAAAGAAAAGTGTTATGCAGGCAATTATTTTAGCTGCCGGAATGGGCAAAAGACTTGGCGAACTGACCAAGGACAACACCAAGTGCATGATTGAGGTCTGTGGCATCAGGCTAATAGACAGGATGCTCTCCCAATTGGCCGGACTGGATCTGAAAAGGGTCATTCTTGTGGTCGGCTATCAGGCTGACAACCTCATGAGCCATATCGGACACAGATATGACGGCAGACTCAGGATCGAGTATGTCATGAATCCCATTTACGACAGGACAAACAACATCTATTCCCTGGCACTTGCCAAGCAACAGCTGCAGGAGGATGACACACTGCTTCTTGAGAGCGATCTGGTTTTCGAGGACCGTATGCTCAAGCTGCTGGTCGGAAACCCCTATCCGAACCTTGCTCTTGTGGCCAAGTACGAGACATGGATGGACGGAACGATGGTCCGGATCGACTCAGAGAACAACATTGTCAGCTTCGTCCCCAAAAAGGCCTTCCGCTACAGCGATGTGCCATTCTACTACAAGACCTGCAACATGTACAAGTTCAGCAAGGAATTCTCGCGCAACCAGTACGTGCCATTCCTTGAAGCCTACAGCAAGGCCATGGGAAACAACGAATACTACGAGCAGGTCCTCCGCGTCATAACCGCGCTTGACAAATCGGCGCTCAGGGCTCTGCCCATTACCGATGAGAAATGGTATGAGATCGATGACATCCAGGACCGTGACATAGCCGAGACCATATTCGCCAAGGATGCAGGACAGTTGGAACGCTTCCATCAATGCTACGGCGGATACTGGCGTTTCCCCCAAATGAAGGATTTCTGCTATCTGGTCAACCCTTTCTTCCCTACTGACCGCATGAAGGATGAAATAAGGGCCAACTTCGACACCCTGCTCACGCAGTATCCTTCCGGAATGAAGGTCAACTCCCTGCTTGCCGGCAAGTATTTCGGAATCAGGCAGGAGATGGTATGCGTCGGCAACGGTGCTGCCGAACTGATAAAATGCCTTATGGAGAACCACTGCAAGGGCAAGACAGGATTCGTGTTCCCCACATTCGAGGAGTATCCCAACCGTGCGGATGCCGATGACAAGGTCATTTTCTCTCCCGAAAATCCCGATTTCAGATATTCCTCACAGGATGTGAAGGATTTTTTCGGAAACAAGGAGATAAAGAACCTTTTGCTTGTCAATCCTGACAATCCTTCGGGCAACTATATCCCGTTCAAGGAACTTATGGACCTTGTCGAGTGGACTGCACACAGATCCGTATCACTGGTCGTGGATGAAAGCTTCGTCGATTTCACGGACAATCACACTGAGGCATCACTGCTCCACAACGATATCCTGACGGCCTATCCTCACCTGACGGTTGTAAAATCCATAAGCAAATCATACGGAGTGCCCGGACTGAGACTCGGGATTGCGGCATCAGGCAACACGGCGATGATGGCGGAGATGCGCAGGGAGGTTGCCATCTGGAACATCAACTCTTTCGCGGAATTCTACATGCAGATATTCAACAAGTACGAAAAGGATTACCATGAGGCCTGCAGTAAGTTCATCGCCGAAAGGGAGATTTTCCACGAAGAGCTGAAAACCATCCCGTTCCTTAGGGTGATACCGTCCCAGGCAAACTTTTTCCTTTGTGAAGTGACTGACAGGTTCACTTCCGGACAACTCACAGGACTGCTCCTGAAGAGTGGCAATATCCTGGTTAAAGACTGCGGAGGCAAAAGAGCCTTCGCGGGCAAGAACTACATAAGGATAGCTGTCAGAAGCAGGGAAGACAACAGCCTGCTGGTCGAAAAACTCAGAAAACTATGACACGACTTAAGATCTGTATATGCGGAGGCGGTAATCTGGCCCATGTGACGGGGGGATTCCTTGCAGCAAGACCTGACTGCGAAGTCAGGCTTCTCACCCGCCATCCGGAACAGTGGAACCAGGACAGGACTATCGTGCTTACCGACGTGAACGGTAAGTGTTTCCGGTCCCGTTTTGCAATAATTAGTTCCGATGCCGCACAGACTGTATATGGATCCGACATTGTCCTGCTCTGCCTGCCCGGATTCGCCATCGCCCGGGTCCTGGAATCCATCAAAGGGTACATCGGCCCCGAAACGATGGTGGGTTCAGTGGTTTCAAGTACGGGATTCTTCCTGATGGCAGACAGGATTCTCCCCGCGGACCGGAAGCTGTTCGGGTTCCAGAGAGTACCGTTCATCGCACGCACCGCTGAATACGGAAAGTCTGCTTATCTTCTGGGTTACAAACCCTCGCTTGCCTTCGCCACCGAAAATGTGCCCTACCCGGAATCATTGGGCGAAACGCTTTCAGAGCTGTTCGATATACCCGCCGTATGGCTGGACAATCCCCTGAAAGCAACGCTTACCAACAGCAATCCCCTGCTCCATCCGAGCCGTCTGTACGGAATGTTCCGCTCCGGCCGGAAAGAATACGATTCCGAAATCCTGTTTTATGAGCAGTGGGATGAGTTCAGTTCAGAAACGCTGACAGGGTGTGATTCTGAATTCTGCGCCCTGACAGAAAAGCTCGGAATACGTAAGGACATACCCTCTATACTGGAGTATTACGAAAGCAATGACTCCGTATCGCTTACAGCCAAGATCAGATCCATCCGGGCGTTCAAGGGTCTCAAGGCACCGATGGTCCGGACCGCTTCCGGCAACTACAGTCCTGATTACTCAAGCAGGTATTTCACAGAGGATATCCCGTTCGGGATGCTTCTCATCAAAGCTTTTGCATGGAAGAACGCCATTCCGACACCCACTATAGACAAGGTTCTGGAATGGGCCCAGACCGCGATGGGCAAGAGTTATCTTCTGAACGGGAAACTTGAAGGGAAAGATCTTCCCGGAACGATTGTCAAATACATCTTGTGAAACGGGAATCATGACTGCCGTCAACCAGAAAAGAATAGCGACCAACACGCTCCTGCTCTATTTCAGGATGCTTGTCGTGATGCTGGTGGGACTCTACACCTCCAGAGTCATCATCAATGCTCTCGGACAGCAGCATTTCGGCATATACGATGCTGTGGGCGGTATCGTCCTGATGGTCTCCTTCATCAGCACCACCATGTCATCGGCCTGCCAGCGTTATTACTCGTATGAGATGGCCAAAGGTAATCTTGAAGAACTTAAAAAAGTATTCAGCATAAGCCTTACCGTATTCTTTATTCTGACCGCCCTGATAGTTCTGCTTGCCGAAACAGCCGGCACCTGGTTCCTGGTTCACAAGATGGATGTGGCAGGCCATATTGATGCAGCCAAATGGGTGTTCCAATTCAGCATACTCTCTTTTGCGTTGCAGATTCTCAGGGTTCCATATCAGGGAATGGTCATTGCAAAGGAAAAGATGAAGGTGTTTGCCTATCTGAGCCTGTTTGAAGCGTTTGCCATACTTGGAATAGCATTGCTTTTGGCTCATACGGCCGACGACAAGAATCAAAGGCTGATTCTATACTCTGCCCTGATGGCCGGCATACAGGTCATGACATCAGCTTTCTACTGGCTGTATTGCCGGTTGTTCTACAAAGAGTGCCGGTTCAGATTTCTCCTTGACCGTAAAAAATTCCGTGAAATTTTCTCTTATGCAGGATGGAACCTGATCGGCTCAAGTGCTGATGTTTTCAAAAGCCAGGGATTGAACATTCTGTTAAACGTAACCTTCGGTACTCTGGTCAGTGCTGCAAGAGGTGTTGCCAACAAGGTTTTCAGCACAATTACACAACTAAACAGCAATTTCTTTACCGCTGTCAGGCCGCAGCTCTACAAATCGTATGCGGCGGGTGAGATGGACGACATGCGCAAACTGATATGCCAGAGTTCACGTTTCTCTTTCTACCTGCTCTTCCTGCTGGCTCTGCCCATTCTGCTCGAGACAGATTTCATCCTGCCTATCTGGCTGCGCGGCCGGAACGTCCCTGAATATGCTTACGTGTTTACACGGCTGATGGTCATCGAAGGCATTGTCAACAGTTTCACCAGCCCGTTCGCCGCATCCATACAGGCCACAGGAAATATACGGAACTACCAGTTAGCCATCGGCGGCACGCTTTTGCTCATCCTGCCGGTGGCATACGTCGGGGTACGTTTCGTGGGATGGCCTCCCGCATCAGTATTCATGGTTTCCATCGTGATATCATTCATCACTCAGTTCCTGCGCCTCTGGTTCGTTCACCGCCAGGTTGGACTCGAACTGAAAGTTTTCCTGAAGGAGGTTCTTCTTCCAGTCTCATCGGTAGCCGTCACCAGCACCTCTGTCTCGCTTGCGGTCAAACTTGCAGGAAAACACATCAGCGGTTACCCGCAATGGGTAGTGCCGGTAGCGGTGATGGCGGCAAGCATGATAATCACAGCAGTGACGGTGTATGTACTGGGAGTGACCCGCACCGAACGCAAGCATGCACTGGAGATGGTTCACGATTTTCTCGGACGAAACAAACAGAGCCTATGATCGAAAAAAACAGACAACAGGAGTTACGCTCCCTATACAATCCCGACGGCTCGCGTCTAAGGACCATACAGCTCAATCTGCTTGACATTCTGATTGAGTTTGACCGTGTATGCCGCAAAAACGGGATTCCGTATTGGCTTGACTCAGGTACGCTGATAGGCGCTGCCCGGCACGGCGGATTCATACCGTGGGACGATGACCTGGACGTGTGCATCCTGAGAAAAGACCGCAAACGGCTCGTGAAAACTATGCGCGAGCAATTGTCTGCTCCTTATTCCTGTGAAACCGACATCCGCAGTTGGTTAAAAATATACGACCGCCATATAACCGTATCAAGAGAGGTGCCTGCGCCAGGCAAATCAGGAAAAACCATTGTAAAAACAGATAACATCTGGATGGACGTTTTCATCGAAACCAACGGCAATGCCCGGCTCTCCAAAACGATAAGCGGTTTCTACGGCCTATGTTTCAGGCGCAGATACAGGATTGTCAATGACGGCATCCTGAAGTATCTGACAGGTCTGTGCCTTTTTCCTATAGCGAGTCTTATGGCTTCCGCCGTACGGCTCCTGGGCAGGATTTTCCATCCTGACACATTAATTCACGATATCGGAACGGGATTCTATTCAGAAAGGAAAAAGGATGAAATATTCCCCTTGCAGGAAATTGAATTTGAAGGACATCTGTTTTCAGCACCATGCAGGACAGCCGATTATCTTGCACGCATCTACGGAGACTGGAATTCCTTACCGCAAAATATAGAAAACCATAATATTACAAATATATATGACGAACAACTGTGACAGAGCTCTGGTTATAGGAGGAAGCAGCGGAATAGGGCTTGCCATAAGTCTGAACCTGGCATCGTCATGCCGCTCGGTTCTTATTGTTGACAAATCGAATCCTGATGCCCCTCTGCCGGACAACATATCTTTCGCCAAATGCAATCTTCTGTATGAAAGTCCTTTCGGGATAGAAGGCTTCGATGATGTCAACATCCTCGTGATAACCGCCGGTTTCGGCCGTATCGCCCCATTCGAGACATTCGAGCAGAAGGAGATTGAGAATGTGTTCCAGGTAAACAGCGTGGCTCTGACCTGCATAATCAGGCATTTTTATCCTAAGATGCTCAGCAATACGGATTTCAGGTGCGTGGTCATGGGGAGTATCGCAGGACTCATATCATCGCCCATGATTTCACTCTACAGCGCATCCAAATCGGCTGTCTGCCGCCTTACAGAAAGCCTGAACATAGAACTTGAGGCCTCGGGCTCCCCATGCCGCATCCTTACCGTGGCTCCCGGCTCCATCAAGGGAACCAGGTTCACAGGCGCACCTCATACCGACCTTTCGCAGACGGGGGAACTGGCTTCAGAAATAATCCGCAGGATGAATCTCAGGGAGACTCTGTATATTCCCGACTATGAGAAGACATTCAAGGGTGTGATTGCCAGGTACCATGACAATCCCCATGATTTCGGACTGAACAGCTACAGATACAAATTGGAGACGGGACGTATGAACACCACCCCCCAGCTCAAGACAGGATATCTGAGCGGGACATTCGACCTTTTCCACATAGGACATCTGAACCTGCTGCGTAACGCCCGGCAGTACTGCGACTATCTCGTGGTAGGGGTACACAAGGACGCATCGCACAAAGGCAAACGGACATTCGTCCCGTTCGAAGAACGATGCGAGATTGTCAGGAACATAAAATATGTCGATAAGGTTATACTGAGCGAACCGGAAGATGATGACATTTACAGGAAAGGTATCCTGAAATACGATTACCTGTTCGTGGGAAGTGATTACAAAGGCTCTGAACGTTTCAACCGTTACGAATCATATTTTGCCGACAAGAACGTGAAGATCATATACTTCCCCTACACCCAAGGCACAAGCAGCACACAGCTCCGTGATGCCTTGGACAACATCAACAACACAAATAACAACAAGGACTGATGAAGCTGATCGCATACATAATCTGTTATCTGATATATCCCTTCTCGTTTCTGTTCCCGCGAAGTCCGCGCAAGTATGTCTTCGGGAGTTACAGGGGGTCGTTCGCCGACAATGCCAAATATCTCTTCCTGTATGCAAATGAATACGGTGAGAGTAATATCAGTTATATCTGGCTTTCAACAAAAAGAGCTACCGCAAAAAAAGTGAAAAGCCTGGGACTCAAGGCGTATTGGGTTCTTGAGCCACGAGGTGTCTGGCATGCACTCACCGCAAAATACTGGTTCTTCAATTCCTATACATCGGATATTATGTTCTGTCTCTCCGGCAGGGCTGTATGCATCAATCTGTGGCATGGAGTAGGAATAAAGAGAATCGAATACAACGCGTCTTCCGGACCTTTGGCCGACAGGTTTACGAAAAAGAACAGATACGATGTCTTTACCCATCCTGAATGTTTCCGTAAACCGGACTGGGTATTGTCATCCACTCCGTTCCAGAACCATTTCTTCTCCACATCATTCCGTGTCCCTGCTGACCGGTGCCTTGAGATGGGTTATCCCCGGAACAGAATCATTACCGCTTCCCCGGAGGAACGTATCCGTTTCGTGAAAAGATTCGAACCGGAACAGACATCAGAACTGATTGACAGACTCAAGCGGTACGACAAGGTATTCATTTACATGCCCACCTTCCGCGATTCACAGCTTACCATCTTCACCCAAAGCATGGATCTGGAAAGACTGAACGCGATAATGGCTGCCAAAAACAGCATGCTCATTCTCAAGCCTCATGCCAACGTCAGGCTCACGGAGAACTTCGGTTCGTTGACGAACATCATGCCCGCATCGCCCATAATGGATATCTATCCGGTCCTTCCTTATGTCCATGTCCTTATAACCGACTATTCATCAATCATATATGACTGGTTGCTCATGGACGGAAAGGATGTTATCCTCTACCTGTACGACTATGAGGCTTATGTCAAGGAGCGTGACTTTTTCTATCCGTTTGATGAGAACGTCACAGGATGCAGGGTCGAATCCTTTGAAGAGCTGTGCCGTCTGATTGAGTCCGGAGACTATTCAATGAATGAGAAAGAGCGCAAACAGATATTGGATAAGTTCTGGGGAAATACCGCTATGGCGGACTCTTCCCGCATGATTCTTGATTTTGCAAAAAAACCGGGCAAAAAGAAATGATATCGGTAATTATCTGTACATATAACCGCGACAAGTACATATACAATGTGCTCAGGAGCATTGCCGACGGGACGTTTCCCGCACGGGGATACGAGATAGTGCTTGTGGACAACAACTGTACCGACAATACGCGCGGGGAGGTGGAACGTTTCATGAGCGACTGCCCTGAGGTGCGGCTCAGATACTTCACAGAGTCCAGACAGGGACTCTCCAACGCCCGCAATCGCGGGATAACCGAATCACAAGGGGATATTCTTGTATATGTAGATGACGACGCCACCGTCAATCCCGGCTATCTGACCACATACGCGGAATGGTTTGCCTCCCATCCCGAGACCGATGC
>JAGAEZ010000126.1 GCA_017612875.1 Bacteroidaceae bacterium
CTTGGCTATGGTTTCCTGCTGCTCGGGGAGAGTCAGATAGACTTCCTCATCCTCATTCTTCTTATCCTTGTCACATGACAACGTGGCGAATGCGCAGAACACAAGCGCCAACAAACCAAAAAGACTTTTCTTCATAACAGTTGATTTTGAAAAAACTATGCAAAATTAAGCAATTATTCGATATGATGTTCAGAACATACTTATTACACGCTCCAGTCCGCTCACGAGAGCGTCAATCTCGGTGCGGGTGTTGTAGAACGCGAACGACGCCCGCACCGTACCGGGAATCCCGAATCTGTCCATAAGCGGCTCGGCACAGTGGTGTCCGGTCCGGACCGCTATTCCGAGCCGGTCCAGGAGAGTCCCGATGTCCGACGGATGGATATTGCCCGCCAGGAATGACACCACGGCGCTGCGGTGCGGGGCATTGCCTATGAAACGTATTCCCGGAATCCCGCTGAGACGGTCCACGGCGTATGAACAGAGCCCTGACTCGTATTCGGCGATACGGTCCATCCCTATCTCCCTGACATAGTCCAACGCACACCCCAGAGCTATCGAGCCCACCCAATCAGGCGTGCCGGCCTCGAACTTGTAAGGGAGGTCATTGTAAGTGGTGCCGCTGAAAGTCACCTTCCTTATCATCTCGCCGCCGCCCTGATAGGGAGGCATCTTCTCAAGCAGTTCCCTGCGGCCATAAAGCACGCCTATCCCTGTGGGGCCGTATATCTTGTGTCCGCTGAAAGCGTAGAAATCGGCTCCAAGCTGCCGGACATCCACTTTGATATGAGGAACCGACTGAGCCCCGTCAACAGCGACGGGGATTCCGCGTGAATGGGCCTCACGGATAATTTCGGCAACAGGATTGACCGTACCCGACACATTGGAAACGTGAGTGATGCTGACAAGCTTCGTCTTCGGGGAAAGCAGCTTCCGGAAAGCGTCCATATCCAGTTCCGCAAGATCGGTTACCGGTATCACCTTAAGCATGAAGCCGTATCTCAGGGCCTGAATCTGCCAGGGCACGATGTTGCTGTGATGTTCCATACCCGAAATGACCACCTCGTCGCCCTCCTTCAGGAAGGCGGCTGCAAACGAACTGGCCAGGAGATTGATGCTTTCGGTAGTTCCCCGGGTGAATATTATCTCCTCTGTGCTCCCGGCTCCGATGAAACCGCGCACATTATCACGGGCTTTCTCCATCATGTCCGTGGCCTCCTGCGAGAGGAAGTGTATGCCCCGGTGCACATTGGCATTGACATTACGGTAGGCGTCACTTATGCAGTCAATGACGCACTGCGGTTTCTGGGTGGTGGCGGCGTTGTCCAGATAGACTAACGGCTTGCCATAAACCTCTCGTCCCAGAATGGGGAAATCATTGCGAATACTCTCTACGTCAATCATAATCCTCACTTTTATCTGCAGGCACGGCAACCCTCGCACTGCGACAGCTCACCGCGGAAACGTTTCTCCACCAACCTGTTCAGACGGTCGCGGAGCGGCTCCAGGGCCACACGGCCTATGACCTCGCCCACAAAAGCCTGCATAAGCATCATGCGGGCCTCCTGCTCGGGGATGCCGCGCTGACGCATATAGAACATGGCCCTGTCATCCAGCTGGCCTACCGTAGCCCCGTGACTGCATTTGACATCATCGGCATAAATCTCCAGCTGCGGCTGGGTGAACATGCGGGCGCTGCGTGTAAGGCAGATGTTGCGGTTGGTCTGCTCCGATGACGTGTGCTGCGCATCCTTACGTACCAGGACCTTCCCGGCGAAAGCGCCTGTAGCGCTGTCATCCAGCACATACTTGAACAGCTCATTGCTAGTGCATTCCGGAACCCTGTGATCCACAAATGTCATGTTGTCCAGATGCTGCTCCCTGTCTATGGCACCTATGCCGTTAAGCGACAACCGCGCCCCGCGTCCCTGCAGCGTGACATATACAGTGTTTCGTGTCCGGCCGTTGTGCAGAGTCACGAAGTCAGCCTCCACGCTGCTGTCCTGTTCCTGTGAGACATACAGCTCCGATATCCGGAGGTTGGCGTTATGGGTCTCCTCCAGGTCATACAGCTCCAGTCCGGAGCCCGGACCCGCAAACACCTCCATCACCTGGGTGGTCAGGAACCTGTTTGCGGACAAGGCATGGTCACACAGCAGCAGCTTCAGTCTTGCGCATCGGCCCAGGACGACCAGAATCCTGCGGTTCACCATCATGTCCACGGGCGAATGCAGCAGCGTGACAAGCTGCAGCGGCTTGTCTATCACCACCCCGTCCGGCACATATATCATCATGCCGTCCTGGGCGAACATGCTGTTCACGGCTGCAATACCCGGACGGTCCATGTCGGCTGAACGTCCGTAATATCTCTCCACAATCTCAGGACGGCTACCTGCCGCTTCACGCAGACTGCCCGCAAACACCCCCTCGGGAAGGGAAGCCCTCGCGGCCGTCTGCGATAACGCGAACTCATCGTTGGCCAGGAAATAGAGCAGTGTGCTCAGGTTGGGTACATTGCACCTGAAAGCCTGTGCCATATCTACATGCATGTCTATCCTGGCCGGATTAAGGCCCCAGTCAGGCCCGAACCACTCCGCCACATCGGTATGCAGATACTCCTCCAGACCTTTATGGGGCAGGCCGTGACGGACAAGACAATCCAGAGCCCTGTCACGCAAGGCATTCATGGCACCGGCCGAACCGCTGTCAATGAGTGCCCTGTTCCTGTTGAACAACTCTATGTAGTTCTGTTCAGGCTTCATCCCAAAGAATCCTCAAACTCCTTTATAACCCAGTCATATCCCCGCTCCTCGAGCTCGAGAGCCAGTTCAGGACCGGAGGTCTTGATGATACGGCCCTGATAGAGCACATGCACCACATCGGGTTTGATATAGTCCAGCAGACGCTGGTAATGGGTAATCACTATCACCGACGTATCGGCACTCCTTAGGCGGTTGACACCGTCAGCCACGATACGCAGGGCATCTATGTCAAGGCCTGAATCCGTCTCGTCAAGAATGCTGAGCGACGGCTCCAGCATGGCCATCTGGAATATCTCGTTACGTTTCTTCTCACCTCCGCTGAATCCCTCGTTCACCGAACGGTTCATGAACTTGGCATCCAGCTTGACCAGATCACGTTTCTCCTTTACGAGCCTGAGAAAAGCGGCAGGCGGAAGGGGCTCTTCGCCCAGAGCCTTGCGTTTCTCGTTTATGGCGGTGCGCATGAAATTGGTCATGCTCACCCCCGGTATCTCCACAGGGTACTGGAAAGACATGAAAAGGCCTTCGTGGCTGCGCTCCTCAGCGCTCATGGACAGCAGGTCCTTACCCTTGAAAGTCACCCTTCCCTCCGTCACATGGTACGCGGGATGCCCCGCAAGCACATTGCTCATGGTGCTCTTGCCGGATCCGTTGGGGCCCATTATGGCATGGACCTCGCCGGCATTAACCTCAAGGTCTATGCCTTTCAATATCTCTCTGCCGTCTATCCCGGCATGAAGGTTCTCTATCTTTAACATCATAGTCCTTAACCTACTGTGTTCTCTAATGACACCGACAGAAGCCGCTGGGCCTCCACGGCAAACTCCATAGGCAGCTTGTTCAGCACCTCCTTGGCGTAACCGTTCACAATCAGGCCGATGGCCTGTTCCATCGGTATGCCGCGCTGGTTGCAGTAGAACAGCTGGTCCTCCGATATCCTGGAAGTGGTAGCCTCATGCTCCACTATGGCAGTCTCGTTCTTCACATCCATATAAGGAAATGTGTGCGCCCCGCACTTGTCGCCAAGCAGCAGCGAGTCGCACTGGCTGTAGTTGCGTGCACCGTCAGCATGTTCGCCCACCTTTACCAGACCCCGGTAGGAGTTCTGGCTATATCCTGCCGATATACCCTTGCTTATGACCGTGCTCCTTGTGTTACGGCCTATGTGTATCATCTTGGTTCCGGTATCGGCCTGCTGCCGGTTATTGGTCAGTGCCACCGAGTAGAACTCTCCCTGCGAGCCGTCACCCTGCAGCACGCAGCTCGGATACTTCCACGTTATGGCCGAACCGGTCTCCACCTGTGTCCAGGAAAGCTTGCTGTCAACCCCCTTGAGCAGACCGCGCTTGGTCACGAAGTTATACACGCCGCCGCGACCGTTCTCATCGCCCGGATACCAGTTCTGGACCGTGCTGTACTTGACCTCTGCACGGTCCAGCACCACAATCTCCACTATAGCGGCATGAAGCTGGTTCTCGTCACGCATGGGGGCGGTGCAACCCTCAAGATAGGAGACGTAGCTGTCGTCATCGGCCACAATCAGAGTGCGCTCGAACTGGCCTGTCCCGGCCGCGTTTATACGGAAATAGGTGGACAGCTCCATCGGGCAGCGCACGCCCTTGGGTATATAGACGAATGAGCCGTCGCTGAACACCGCACTGTTGAGTGCCGCAAAGAAGTTGTCACGGTAACTGACCACGCTGCCCAAATACTTGCGGACCAGTTCCGGATGGTTCCTCACGGCCTCGCCCATGGAGCAGAATATTATGCCCTTCTCAGCCAGAGTCTGCTTGAAAGTGGTCTTGACCGATACGGAGTCCATGACCGCATCGACGGCCACGCCACCGCTGAGTGCCAGACGCTCCTCAAGGGGAATGCCTAACTTGTCGAAAGTCTTCATCACCTGGGGGTCTATCTCATCCAAAGAGCGGGGGCCCTCCTTCTTCCTGACTGTCGGGTCAGCGTAGTATGAAATGTCCTGATAGTCTATTTCGGGAATATCCAGATGTGCCCAACGGGGCATCTCCATAGTCAACCAGTGCCGGTATGCCTTGAGGCGGAACTCCAGCATCCACTCAGGCTCGCCCTTGCGCTCCGAGACAAGGCGGACAGTATCCTCGGTCAGGCCACGGTCGATGATATCGGTATGGACATCGGTCGTGAAACCGTACTTGTATTTCTCAGCCGAAATCTCCCTGACAAGACTGTTGTCCGAACTGTTCTCCTTCACCTTCAGATTGCCTTAGTATCGTCGTTCCCCTCCTTTCCTGTTTCCTCGAAGTCAGGCAGCGGCACATTGTCCTTCACCTTGTTCCACACCCAGCGCAGACAGAAATCGGAGCCGTCGCGTACGGTGGGATAGAATCCTTTCTCCTGATTCTCGCGGTTCTTCATCACCTTATCGGTCAGACCGGTCATATCCATCAGCTGGAACAGCAGTCCAAGCAGTATGAACCACTTCAAGGTTCCGAACAGACCTCCAAGCAGCCTGTCCACGAAACCCAGGTCGGCCACATGGACCAGTCTGGAAATCATCCTGCCCAGCAGTCCGAACAGGACAGGGACCAATATCAGGATCAGTATGAAGGAGAGCACCTGGGCCACCTTCTCCGTCATGTTCAGTCCGTTCAGGAGGAACCCGGCGAGAGGCTTGTAAAGGAACGCGCCGCATACCACGCCTATGATAATGCCCCCGAGACTGAACGCCTGCCTTATCAGGCCACGGACAACCCCTGCTATGAATCCCAAAACCAGGACGGCAACTATTATCCAGTCAATCGTTTCCATTTCAGTTTCAGAATGACAGTTCCGGACTACAGTGTCTGCCTGACCTCTATTTGGGTGAATGTCTCTATCATATCACCCTCCTTTATGTCATTGTACGAAACCAGGCTTATACCGCACTCCATTCCGGTCTGGACCTCCTTGACATCGTCCTTGAAACGCTTCAGGGCCAGGATATCACCGGTATGGATCACAATGCCGTCACGGATCACGCGGGCCTTGTCATTGCGTGACACCTTGCCGTCACGGACACGGCATCCGGCCACCATACCCACCTTGGAGATATGGAACACCTCCATGACCTCGATGGTCGATGTGACCTCCTCCTTGACCTTGGGAGCAAGCAGGCCCTCCATGGCCGACTTGACCTCGTCAATGGCATCATATATGATTGAATAGATACGGATATCCACATCATTCTGCTCTGCCAGACGCTTGGCGGCACCTGACGGACGCACGTCAAATCCGATGATGATGGCGTTCGATGCGGCGGCCAGGCTCACATCGCTTTCGGATATGGCACCCACAGCCTTGTGAATCACATTCACCTGGACGTTCGGGGTAGAGAGCTTGATGAGCGAGTCGCTCAGGGCCTCGACGGAACCATCTACATCGGCCTTCACTATAAGGTTCAGCTCGTGGAAATCGCCCATCTTGATACGGCGGCCAAGCTCGTCCAGTGTAAGGGTCTGCGCGGTACGCACGCCCTGCTCACGCTGCAGCTGCTCGCGCTTACCCGTTATCTCGCGGGCCTCGCGCTCGGTCTCCACCACATGGAAGCTCACACCTGCCTGCGGAGCGCCGTTCAAGCCAAGTATCAGTACCGGCTCCGAGGGAGCGGCCGACTTGAGTTTCTGGTTACGCTCGTTGAACATGGCCTTGACCTTGCCCCACGATGTCCCGGCTATCACAATATCACCCATCTTGAGGGTTCCGTTGGACACCAGCACTGTGGCCACATATCCGCGGCCCTTGTCAAGCGATGACTCTATGATCGTACCGGTGGCCTTGCGGTTGGGGTTAGCCTTGAGGTCAAGCATCTCAGCCTCAAGCAGAACCTTCTCCATGAGCTCGTTCACGCCGATACCCTTCTTGGCCGATATGTCCTGTGACTGGTACTTGCCGCCCCAGTCCTCCACCAGGAAATTCATCTGGGCCAGTTCCTGCTTGATGCGCTCAGGATCGGCAGCGGGTTTATCCACCTTGTTGATGGCGAACACGATAGGTACGCCGGCTGCCGTGGCGTGTGCTATGGCCTCCTTGGTCTGGGGCATCACGTTGTCATCAGCAGCCACTATGATGATGGCGATATCAGTCACCTGCGCACCACGGGCACGCATGGCGGTGAAGGCCTCATGACCCGGAGTATCCAGGAACGTGATGTGACGGCCGTCATCCAGCTTCACGTTGTAGGCACCTATATGCTGCGTGATACCTCCGGCCTCACCGGCAATCACGTTCGACTTGCGGATGTAGTCAAGCAGGGAGGTCTTACCGTGATCCACATGACCCATCACCGTCACGATAGGTGCACGCGGTACCAGGTCCTCCTCGTTGTCGGCCTCCTCGCTGATCTGCTGTGCCACCTCGGCGCTCACGAAATCGGTGGTGAAACCGTACTCCTCGGCCACGATGTTGATGGTCTCGGCATCGAGACGCTGGTTGATGGACACCATGATACCCACGCTCATGCAGGTGCTTATCACCTGCGTCACCGGTATGTTCATCATCGTGGCCAGCTCGTTGGCGGTCACGAACTCGGTGAGCTTGAGCACCTTGCTCTCGGCCATCTCCTGTTCCATGGCCTCCTGCTGGCGCATCTGAACCTGCTCGCGCTTGTCCTTGCGGTATTTTGACGATTTGGTCTTTCCCTTCTGGAACGATGAGAAGGTGTCCCTTATCTGACGGTTCACATCCTCGTTGGAGAACTCGTTCTTCTCGTTCTTGTTATGGCGGCGGTCCTTGTTGTTGCGGCCGCCCCCGCCCTTCTGGGCATCCTTGCCGCGATTGTCGGAGGAGCCGTGACCCTGACCGTAGTTCTCGGCCTTGGTGAGATCGACCTTCTCGCCACCGATACGGATACGGTTCTTCTTTCTCGGTCCGCCCGATTTGTCACCGGACTTCTCACCCTGCTTCTCGCCGCCTGCAGCCGCCGGCTTTATCTCCTTCATGAGTGAGTCCTTGAACTGCTGACGCTGTTTCTGGCGCTGCTGCTCCTTCTCCTCACGTTCTTTTCTCTTCTCCTCCTTGGACTTCTTCTTGGGACGGGTTGACTGATTGATGGCTGTCAGGTCAATCTTTCCCACGGTCTTGAGCTTGAGTCCTCCGTCCTTGGGAGGCTCGATCTTGAATATGGACTCCTTCTCAGGCTCCCCGGCGTTCTCCTCGGCGGGCTCTGCTCCTGCCACGGGTTCCGGCTGCGCAGGAGTTTCAGGCAGAGGGGCATCTTCGGCCGGTTTCACCTCCTTGGCGGCCACCGGCTCCGGTGCAGGTTCCGGTGCAGGACGCACCTCCTCCTGTACAGGCTCCTCCGGTTTCGCGGGTTCGGCTGCCACCGCAGGTTCTGGCGCGGGCTCACTTGCCGGTACCGGCGGCACAGGCTTCGCAGGCTCCTCTTCCGCCGGCTTCTCCACTACAGGTTCCGGTGCCTTGGCAGGCTCCGTCTTCTTTACCGCCACCGGTTTCACGGGTTCGGGACGCACAGCTGTCCCGGCACCCTTTGATGGCTTGGCGGCACTCTTTGCGGAAGCCTTTCCAGGTTTGCCTAAATCTATCTTACCCACAGTCTTGAACTTGGGGACCATATCCTGAGGAATCTCCGTTTCCACAGTCTCCACAGCCTTGACAGGTTCGGC
>JAGAEZ010000127.1 GCA_017612875.1 Bacteroidaceae bacterium
GGTCGGCAACCGATTCCTCCTCCACCTTGTCCATCGTCACCGTCTCCTCAAGATCCTGGGTGATGGTGACATCGGCATCGGGAACTGTGGGCTGGGGTACGGTCACAGGGGCCGGAGCGGGCAGTTCCGATATGTCCGTGAACTCATAGTCGGTGTCCAGATTCCCCATATCGCCGAGCTCCACGGGAAGGCCGCTCTCCGCCTGCAGCACAGGCTTGTTCAGATGCAGGAAGAGCAGCAGCAACACCACTCCGCCATGAAGCAGCAGCGTCCACAGCAGAGACCAGAAATTGAACTCCCTTTCCTTTTTCTTCATCACGAAATTCATTTGCGGTCCGGTCGGCGGGTGGCAAGCACCATCCGGAACTGGTTCTCATTGGCTATATTCAGCACCTTTACAATCTCCTTGTAAGGAACGGACTCGTCGGCATAGAGGGCCACATACATGTCCGGTTCCTTGCCGGAACACTCGATAAGGAAATCCGCAAGCTCATCAAACATGATGGGCATCTCGTCATCATTCCCGAAAGCCGTGTAGTAGTTCAGGTCCCGGTCGATGATTACGCGGGTCAGCGGTTTGGCCGATGTCTGCTGCGAACTCTGGGGCAGCAGCACCTTGATGGCATTGGGGCTGACCATCGTCGATGTTATCATAAAGAATATCAGCAGCAGGAAAATGATGTCGGTCATTGACGACATGCTGAACTGCGGTGATATCCTGTTCTTGCGCTTGAGCATATCACTTGCCTGAATTAACGGTAAACTCCTGAATGAAATACTCCATCTCATTGGCGATCCTGTCAACGCGGGTCACCAGATAGTTGTAGGCGAAAAGGGCTATGATACCCACGATAAGACCACCCACAGTGGTAATCATGGCCTCGTATATTCCGCCCGACAGCAGAGAGACATCAATGTTGTTGCCGGCATTGGACATCTCCCAGAAGGCACGCACCATACCTATCACCGTACCGAGGAAACCTATCATGGGGGCCGCGCTCGCTATGGTCGCCATCCCTGACAGGCCTTTTTCAAGCCTTGATATCTCAATGTTGGCGGCATTCTCCATACCGGCATGGATATCCTTGCTGTCAAGGCCATAGAGGCCGATACCCTTCTCGACTATACGGCTCAACGGTGAATTGGTGGCCTTGCACAGTATCTGGGCCGACTTTATCTCACCGTTCTTCATGTAATCCTTGATACGGTCCAGGAACGACGGATCCTTGACAGTAACTTTTCTATAGACTGCAATCCGGTTGAAGAAGATGTAGAAACAGATGAGCGACAGAATCAGAAGGACAATCATGATCCATCCTCCCTTGGTAGCCATCTCAAACAGATTCATACGGTTTGCACTCTCTTCGGCCATCTGGATTGCCATCTGGCCATCAGCGGCAACATTGTCTCCAAGAGCCTGTGCCAGCGATGTGGTTTGTAAAAACATATTCATATAATGCATTTCTTGTATTCCGTGATTGTCTTTTCAAGTCCCAGATAGAGGGCGTCACACACTAAGGCGTGGCCGATGGAAACCTCATCGAGCCAAGGTATGCACCTCTTGAGGTATGCCAGGTTCACAAGGCTCAGGTCATGCCCGGCATTAAGCCCCATCCCAAGCGACTTCACCGCCGCAGCAGCCTCCACGAACGGCTTGACAGCCTTTTCCGGTCCCGACTTTACATAATCCGATGCGTATGGCTCAGTGTAGAGTTCCACACGGTCGGCACCCGCCTTGGCCGCCGCATCAACCATACGGAGGTCGGCATTGGTGAAGACCGATGCACGTATGCCCTTTTCCTTGAGTTCGGTTATTATCTCAGTGAGGAAGCCGACATTGGACACAGTATCCCAACCGTGGTTTGAAGTGACCTGCTCGGGAGCATCGGGAACCAGGGTCACCTGCGCAGGCCTGATTTCGGTGACAAGCTGCATGAAGTCAGCCGACGGATACCCCTCGATATTGAATTCGGTGGAAAGGACCTGTTTCAGGTCATACACATCCTTACGCTTTATGTGGCGCTCGTCCGGCCTGGGATGCACCGTAATGCCGTCCGCGCCGAACTTTTCGCAGTCAAGAGCCACCTTGACCACATCCGGGTTGTTGCCTCCGCGTGCATTGCGCAGAGTGGCTATCTTGTTGATGTTAACACTTAATCTTGTCATAAGTCCTTTTACTCAAATAAAATGAACTATCTTTGCCGGAAAGCGGATATTTCAGTATTCCATGCTTCAATCAGCAAAGATAGAAATAAATCCGCTCACCTTTGCTTAAAAGATTATAAAGATGAAAATCGCGATATTCGGCAACCCTTCGGCGGACAAGACCTGCGGCCACGAGCAGCAGCTCTTCAGCCTGCTGCGTTCTTTCGGCGACGAGATAGCCGTTGAAAACCGCTACTACCGGTTCCTCACAACGGACATGGGCTGGGACATTCCCCACGACAGCATTATTGAAGGCGATGATTTCCAGGCCGATGCCGTGATAAGCATAGGCGGTGACGGCACTTTCCTGCGCACCGCCACCCGGGTGGGCAGCAAGGGTATTCCCATGGTGGGCATAAACACCGGCCGCTTAGGTTTCCTGGCCGACATAACGACCGACCGCATAACCGATGCCGTCACGCGCATCCATAACGGTGACTACACTCTCGAAGAACGCAATCTGCTTCTGATAGACATGGAAGGCCTGCCCCAAGGCCACACGCCCTACGCCCTGAACGATATTGCCATCCTCAAGCACGACA
>JAGAEZ010000128.1 GCA_017612875.1 Bacteroidaceae bacterium
AAAGAGACGGGGTCACCGTCGATGAAAGCGGGGCATTCACACCTGTCAGCCGCTTCTACCAGTTCCTGTTTGATATCCTCTGTCATAGCAAGTGCAAAGATAAGCTTAAAAATAGTCAGTCCATACCCCGAAAAACGACCAAAAAGAGGTAACTTTGCGCTTTGCAAAACAAATTTCACTATGGCAGAGATTAACGCAGCAGAAAACAGCGAGAAGAAAAGCTTTAACTTCATTGAGGAGATGATCCGCAAGGATCTGGCCGAGGGCAAGAACGGAGGCAGGATACAGACCCGTTTCCCGCCGGAGCCCAACGGTTATCTCCATATCGGGCACGCCAAGGCCATCTGTCTGGATTTCGGCATGGCCCAAAAGTACGGAGGCATCTGCAACCTGCGTTTTGACGATACCAACCCCACCAAGGAGGATACCGAGTATGTGGATGCCATCAAGGAGGATATCCAGTGGTTAGGATTCCAGTGGGAGAACGAGTTCTACGCATCGGACTACTTCCAGCAGCTGTGGGACTTTGCCGTAGAACTGATAAAGGAGGGCAAGGCATACATTGACGAGCAGGACCAGGAGACAATCCTTTCACAAAAGGGCACCCCTACCCAGCCCGGCATAGACAGTCCATACCGTGACCGCCCCGTCAAGGAGAATCTGGACCTCTTCTACAAGATGAACAGCGGCGAGCTCGAGGAGGGCTCCATGGTGCTGCGTGCCAAGATTGACATGGCCCACAACAACATGCTGTTCCGCGATCCCATAATATACCGCATAGTAAAGACTCCCCACCACCGCACAGGCACCAAATGGAAGGCATACCCCATGTATGACTTCGCCCACGGCCAGAGTGATTTCTTCGAGGGTGTGACCCACTCTCTCTGCACGCTGGAGTTCGTGCCTCACCGTCCGCTCTATGACCTCTTCATAGACTGGCTCAAGAAGGGAGAGGACCTTGATGACAACCGCCCCCGTCAGACTGAGTTCAACAAGCTCAACCTGAACTACACCCTGCTGAGCAAGCGCAACCTGCTGGCACTGGTGCAGAACGGGATGGTATCAGGCTGGGACGACCCGCGCATGCCCACCATCTGCGGTTACCGCCGCCGCGGCTACACACCGGAGTCCATCCGCATGTTCGTAGATCGCATAGGCTACACCAAGTTCGTTGCCCTTAATGACATGGCTCTCATGGAGTCAGCCATACGTGAGGACCTGAACCGCCGCGCAACACGTGTTTCGGCCGTAATCAATCCCGTCAAGCTTATCGTGACCAACTACCCCGAGGGCAGGACCGAGGAGCTTGAAGCCATCAACAACCCTGAGGATCCCGAAGCAGGAAGCCACAAGATAACATTCAGCCGCGAGCTGTGGATAGAGCGTGAGGACTTCATGGATGATGCTCCCGCCAAATATTTCCGTCTGAGCCAAGGCCGTGAGGTGCGTCTCAAGAGTTCATATATCGTACTCTGCACCGGCTGCAAGAAAGCCGCCGACGGCACGGTCGAGGAGGTCTATTGCGAATACGTACCCAATACCAAGACCGGCGAGTCCGACTGCAACCGCAAGTGCAAGGGCACGATACACTGGGTAAGTGCAGCCCACGCCATCAAGGCGGAGGTCCGTCTGTATGACCGCCTTTGGAAAGTTGAGAACCCGCGTGACGAGCTGGCCCGCCTGCGTGAGGAGGGATTGGACACGATAGAGGCACTGAAGCAGATGAAGAACCCGGAGTCACTGGAGATACGCGAGAATTGCTACGTGGAGCAGTATCTGGCCGGCACCAAGCCCATGGACCACTTCCAGTTCCAGCGCATAGGCTATTTCTGCACCGACAAGGATTCCACTCCGGAGCATATCATATTCAACCGTACCGTATCACTCAAGGATACCTGGAGCAAGGTCAAGGACAAGGCTTAATGAAGGACGACTCGGCATCATACTATGACAGCCAGGAGTTTACTGAACTTCTGGAAATGTATGAGAACATGCTGTCCGAAGGCGGTTCCGTCTATTTTGACAGCATGGATATAGCAAACATTGCCGAATTCTACTCGATAAACGGTGAACTTGACAAATCCGACGGAGCCATAGAGTATGGCCTGAGCCTGCATCCGTCTGACGCGGACATACTTATTTCCAAAGCCAACAACCTGCTCCGAAGGGGCATGAAGGACGAGGCCAGGGTGTTGACCGAGTCCATATCGGACCCTGACAACCAGGAGCTGCTTTATCTGAAAGGCGAGATAGAACTGGCATTCGACCGTCCCCAGGATGCCGATGCCTGTTTCACGCAGGCCGTTGAGCTGAGTGACAATGATTCTGGGATGCTCAACGACATTATTGTCAAGTACATGGACAACCGCAACTATGACCTGTGCCAGAAATGGCTGGACATGGCCCTGGTGCTGTCGCCTGACTCACGCAATTTCATTGAACTGCAGGCCGACCTCTATTTTGATACAGGCCAGACCGACACTGCAATAGAATGCTACAATCACCTGCTTGACGATTTTGCATACGACACCTACTACTGGGACCAGCTTGGTCGCATTTACTACGAGAAAAGCGATTTCCCGAAGGCACGCGAATGCTATGAGTTCATAGAGGCTATTGATCCCGATGACAGGTCCGCGCGTATGATGAAAGCCAGCTGCATATTCAATATGGACGACTGGAAAGAAGCGTACGGCATCTACAGTTCCCTGCTTGATGAAGACCCTTCGTCATATACCCTGCTCTACTACTGCGGACGCTGTCTCTATGCACTGGAGCGGTATGAGGATGCGTATGACAGGTTCACGGACACTCTCTCCATGCTGATGCTTGACAATGAAGTGCCTGACGAGATGTATGTGGAGATATACTTCTACATAGCCGACACCGCCTACCGGACCGGACGCAAGGCACAAGCTGAAAGTTACCTCCACGACGGACTTGCGCTTGACCCCGATGACGAAGAATTGCAGGAACTGGCAAGAAAGATACTTCCTGAAGAGGAAGCCGGCCCCTTTAATCACGGAGCCCGGTAAGGAAAGGTTTTAACCGATGTAAGATATTAGTAAACATATACATAAAGTTAAAAATAAGGAAAACGGATGAAAAAATACCTGATTGTCTTTCTCATCTCCATGGTCCCGCTGATTGAACTCCGCGGTGCCATACCGTATGCCGTGGGGTTCGAACTGCCTATCGTCCCGTCCATTATTGTGGCGCTGATTGGCAACATGCTCCCCGTGCCGTTCATCTTCCTTTTCGCCCGAAAGATTCTGGACTGGGGCAAGGACAGGAAAGTTATAGGCGGTTTCTGCCGCTGGTGTCTCGAGAAGGGTGAGAAAGGCGGCCGCAAGCTGGAAGCGAAAGCCGGAGTCGGCCTCTATATGGCCCTGTTGCTTTTCGTAGGGATTCCCCTGCCCGGCACCGGTGCCTGGACCGGCACTCTGGCCGCCAGCCTGCTTGACCTGGATTTCAGGAAAAGTGTCGTGTACATCCTGCTTGGCCTTCTGCTCGCCGCCGCAATCATGCTTGCTGCAAGCCTGGGTGTGTTCGGTGCGGTTTCCTTGATCAAATAAGATCCTCACTCCCTGAAATAGAGAGAGAACGATTCCGCCGAAATCTTGGATTTGAGACGGGACTTGATACTGCGCAGATTGGAGCGCGATGTACACATTATATCGGCTATCAAGTCCTGGTTGAAGCCCAGGGCCGTCAGGAACATAAGGTTTATCTCGTTCTGCCCTATCCTGGCGCATTCCGTTCTCAACGCGCCTATCATATCCCCGAAGTAGAGGTTTATGTCATGCGCCACCAGGTCACGCTCCTCCATACGGAATGAACGGTGCTCCATCCCCACATCGTTTATCAGGCTGTATGCGGTTCCGGAGCGGAACCTTGAGCAGAGGGACTCCAACTGGCTGTTCGCCGTATCATATCTCTCGGAATTCTGTTTCCGGATGAACTCGTCATGCTGCTTCACATAGTAAGCCTGCCTGCGCCTGTCACGCTGTATATATATGATTATGGTGGCGGCTATCGCGGCTATGGCAACCAGTCCGCTCGACAGCAGAATCCCAAGGCTCCTTGTCTTCATCCTGAGCTGCTGCATCTCATCATTGTGCTTCAGACGGACATCGGCCACATCCTGCCGGCTCATGCGCCTGTTGATGGAGTCCTGGTACATGACATACATCTCCATGTCATTGTAGTAAATCCTGTATTCCCCCCATCTGGAAGCCACCTTGGAGAGCGCCTTGTAGTTAAGGCTCGTTATTTCCATGTCATTGGTGGCAGCCAGGGATCTGCTCAGATAATGGAACGCCGAATCCGTCTGCTGCAGATAGTACAAGGCTATACCCTTCATGGTATATCCGGCAGCGGCCTTCTCCTCATCGGCACATCCGGCTATATACCTGTCGGCAAGTGAAAGCTCTATAGCGGCTGCATCCTTGTCAACCACATCACCCTGGCTCATGTTGAGTGCCTGGGCAAGATAGAGATAACAGTCATTACGGCTTTCCGCGTCAAGATACGGATTCCTCAGAAGTTCCCGGAACATATTCCCGGCTGTGGTATAATCGCCTTTCCCGGAATATGCCAACGCTGTCTTGAACCGGCAGAACGAAACCGCCGCACTGTCCTCAAGCCTCTCGAAAAGCGGTCTGCATCTTGTGAAAGACTTGAGTGCCTCATCGTACATTCCACGGCGGATATAATGATGGCCGAGCAGTTGCAGGGTCGATGCATACCGTTCGGACAACGTATCCTTCGACAGGTCCCTTGCCTTGAGCAGGGCATATATCGCATCCGGGTCTTTCTCCAGGCGGGAGGAGACGCAACCGAGCGCATACCAGCTCAGGGAGGCCCAATGCCCCTTCCTGCGTCCGAACCTGTCAGTTCCCAGACGTGCAAGGGAGTCCGATCCGACAGGACGCTCAGTCTTGTAATCGGCAATGGAACGCAGTATGCCGTACATGGCGGCTCTCTTTCCACGCAACTGGGAGCAGTTGATACCGTCAAGAAGCACGGAGGCTGAATCGGGGTCGTTCTCAAGAACAGCCTCGACTCTTCCGAGTTCCTTCATACTCGTGCGCCCGCATCCCGCCATTGACAGGAGCAGTGCTGAAATCGCCAATATTTTTACACAGTATCTCATTAGCAACTCCAAAAATAGAATAATTTGGCCGAAATCCCTAAATTTGCAGCGATTTACATTCCATTATCGCCAAAATATGACATTTCTCCAAAGCTCAGCCATCAAAATAGACCCGGAGGAGCTGACACGTGTAAACGACTCCATCAGGGCAGTGACCTACGGCGCACTTGAACAATTGAGGAGCGACCCGCAGGGCTTCATGCATGACCTTGTCCAGACTGCAATAGAATTCGGCCTCAAGCTGCTCGCTGCTATTCTCATATATTCCTTCGGGGCATGGGTTATACGCAGAATCAGGAAGGCGCTCACAAGACTCTTCGCTAAACGCAAGACCGAAGGGACACTCGCTTCATTCATAACGTCATTCGTTTCCATTACGCTGACGGTAATACTTATTATCATAGCCATCAGCACGTTAGGAATCAACACCACATCCATTGCCGCCCTGCTTGCGGCAGGAGGCATGGCCATCGGCATGGCCCTGAGCGGAACCATATCCAACTTTGCCGGGGGAATCATGCTGCTTGCCTTCAAACCCTTCAAGGCAGGTGATTTCATTTCCGCACAGGGATACAGCGGCCGCGTGAAGGATGTCACCATAGTCAACACCAAGATCCTGACCGTTGACAACCGGATGGTAATACTGCCCAACGGCGCCCTTTTCAACGGGAATATCGACAACTACTCCGCAATGCAGCTGAGACGCATCGACATGACGGTTAAC
The DNA here is from genome assembly GCA_017612875.1 of Bacteroidaceae bacterium. GTDB lineage: Bacteria > Bacteroidota > Bacteroidia > Bacteroidales > Bacteroidaceae > Colenecus. Next base: position 5,880 of record JAGAEZ010000128.1, read on the forward strand.
CTGGCATACGGGACCGATGCGGACAGGTGCATAAAAGCCATTACCGGACTGTTGAAGGCCGAAGAGCGGATCCTGGATTCCAAGACTCCGGGCGTAGCCGACCCTTTGGTGGTGCTAAGTTCATTGAATGACAGTGACATAACATTCACTATCCGTGCCTGGGTCAACACAAGCGATTACTGGGATGTGAGGTTTCTCCTGAACAAGACTCTCTACACCAGGCTGCCCCAGATGGGATTCCGTTTCGACTATCCCCACATGGATATCACTGTCAGGAACTGACTCC
>JAGAEZ010000129.1 GCA_017612875.1 Bacteroidaceae bacterium
CAATCGATATCAATTCACTTAGTTAATTAGAAAGAGAATGGAAGTAATCAATGCAATAGGCCGTAGAAAACGCGCCGTGGCACGTGTCTTCGTTACTGAGGGTACCGGTAAGATTACCATCAACAAGAGAGATCTCGCAGTTTATTTCCCGTCTTCACTGCTTCAGTACGTAGTTCTCCAGCCTCTTAAGAAACTTGAGGTGGCCGAGAAGTATGATATCAAGGTGAACCTGGACGGTGGCGGTTACAATGGACAGGCCAATGCTCTGCGTCTTGCAATTGCACGCGCTCTCGTAAAGATCAACCCTGAGGACAAAAAGGCTCTCCGCTCGGAAGGCTTCCTGACCCGCGATGCACGCTCTGTGGAGCGCAAGAAGCCCGGTCAGCCCAAGGCACGCCGCAGATTCCAGTTCAGCAAGCGTTAAGCTCTGGATATATTCCCATGCCTGTCATCCTACAATTGTCAATTGAAACCAGGCAGGCCTACGGGACCGGTGTTTAGTATCTAAACTGTCGGGATCTGCCTGAACAGGGACAGCTACCCGGCGGTTGATAAAAAAGAATGTAAACAAAACAACAAACAATTTATGTCAAGAACAAATTTTGAACAGCTTCTCGAAGCTGGTTGCCACTTCGGCCACCTGCGCCGCAAATGGAATCCCGCTATGGCTCCTTACATCTTCATGGAGCGCAATGGCATTCATATTATAGACCTGAACCAGACTGTAGCCGCTATTGACCAGGCTGCCGAGGTTCTCAAGCGTATGGCCCGTGACGGAAAGAAGATCCTTTTCGTGGGTACCAAGAAACAGCTCAAGGATATTGTTGCCGAGAAGGTTTCGGCAGTAGGTATGCCTTACGTTATCGAGCGCTGGCCCGGTGGCATGCTGACCAACTTCCCCACAATCCGCAAGGCTGTCAAGAAGATGGCTACCATCGACAAGCTGACATCGGACGGAACATATTCAAACCTCTCAAAGCGTGAGATTCTCCAGATTACACGTCAGCGTGCCAAGTTGGAGAAGAACCTCGGTTCCATAGCCGACCTGTCACGTCTGCCGGCCGCTCTGTTCGTGATTGACGTTCTCAAGGAGAACATCGCCGTACGTGAGGCCAACCGTCTGGGTATCCCCGTATTCGCTATCGTCGATACCAACAGCGACCCCACTTCCATTGACTACGTTATTCCTGCCAATGACGATGCCACCAAGTCAGTCGATGTTATCCTGACTGCCTGCTGCGCCGCTATCGCCGAGGGTTTGGAGGAGCGTAAGGCCGAGAAGGGTGAGGAGGCTGCCGCTTCCGATGAGGAAAAGGCTGAGAAGCCCCGCCGCGAGCGCATCCGTAAGGTGACCAGGAAGGAAGAGACAATGGAAGAGGCTCCCAAGGCTGCTGAGGCACCTGTTGCCGAGGCTCCTGCAGAGGAGGCGCCCGCTGCCGCTGAAGCTCCCGCCGAGGAGACTCCCGCCAAGCCCAAGCGTGTCCGCAAGGCTGCCGCTCCCAAGGATGAGACCAAGGAGGCCGAGGCCTGATTTTATTAACCGCAAAAACATTTAAAGAAATGGCTGTAACACTTGATGATATTAAAGCCCTGCGCACCAAGACCGGTGCCGGAATGTCAGATTGCAAGAAGGCTCTCACCGAGGCTGAAGGCGATTTTGAGAAGGCTATCGAGATAATCCGCAAGAAGGGTCTGGCTGTCGCTGCAAAGCGTTCTGACCGTGAGGCTTCCGAGGGTTGCGTACTGGTTAAGGTTGACGGCAACTTCGGTGCTATCATAGCCCTTAAGTGCGAGACTGACTTTGTGGCCAACAACAAGGATTTCATTGCTCTGACCCAGAGCATCCTGGACGCTGCCGTTGCTGCAAAGGCCAAGTCGCTCGACGAGGTCAAGGCTCTGCCTTTTGACGGCAAGACCGTGGCTGACATCGTTCTGGAGCGTACCGGTATTGTAGGCGAGAAGCTTGAGCTTGACGGCTACAATTTCCTTGAGGCTCCCGAGATTGCTTCATACAACCATCAGGGTAAGAACTTCCTCTGCTGCCTGGTTGCCTTCAACAAGGAGGCTGCCGACAAGGATTACGTTCACGAGATTGCCCTGCAGGTTGCCGCCCAGAATCCTATCGCCGTGACTCCTGCCGAGGTTCCCGCTGACATCGTGGCCCGTGAGAAGGAGATCGCTGCCGACAAGGCACGTCAGGAGGGCAAGCCCGAGAACATGATCGAGCGCATTGCCGAGGGTCGTATGAAGAAGTTCTACGATGAGAGTTGCCTCCTGAACCAGAAGTACATCGTTGACGAGAAGAAGACCGTTGCCGAGTACCTCAAGGCTCTGGACAAGGACCTCACCGTAACTGCCTTCCGCAGATTTACTCTGAAGTCAGAATAATTCAGGATTTCTCCATAAAATAAAAAAGAGGTTTCCAGACGGAAGCCTCTTTTTTTTTGCCAGACAATAATTCTAAGATATTAGTCTGGCTAAGAAAATTATCCTTTGGTTTGGGAGTATCCTAATGAGAGCAGTTTGGCTTTGAGTTTTTCGCGGAAATCGCCCTGGATAATGATCTCGCCGTCCTTGGCTGAGCCGCCGCATCCGCAGAAGGTTTTGAGAGTGCGGGCCAGTGCTTCCATATCGGCCTGAGGACCTTGGAAGCCGCTGATTACGGTTACGGTCTTGCCGCCGCGGCCGTTCTTCTCCATGCGTAGGCGAAGTTTCTGCTGCCGGGGCGGCAGGAGCTCCTGTTCCGGTTCATCGTCAGTCTGATAGTTGAAATCCGGATTAGTGGAGTACATCACTCCAAGCCGGTCCTTCCAGTCATTAGTCGTGTTTTTTCCCATTGCAGTACGCTTTTGTAGCAAAATTACTACTTTTGTTTGTAATATCAACCAAGCTCAGGTAAAGCCGGAGCCAAGGCCATAGCCAAAGTTAAAAATGAAGATCATCTGTGTGGGAATGAACTACTCCAGGCACAATAAAGAACTGGGGGAAACGTTATTAAAGCCGGATAGTCCGGTCATTTTCATGAAACCGGATTCATCAGTCTTGAGGAACCGCCGTCCGTTTTTCCTGCCTGAACGTTTAGGGCGGGTGGATTACGAGACGGAGGTTGTGGTGCGGATAAACCGGTTGGGCAAGTGCATAAGCTCACGCTTTGCTGACCGTTATTGGGATGCGGTAACTTTAGGCATAGATTTCACGGCTCGCGACATGCAGGATGATTTCCGCAGGAAAGGGTTGCCATGGGAGCTGTGCAAGGGTTTTGACCAGTCGGCTGTGATCGGTGACTGGATCCCCAAGGAGCGGACAGGCGAACTTCAGGACCTGCATTTCAATCTTGACATAGACGGAAAGACGGTCCAGGAGGGGCATACCGCCGATATGATATTCCCTGTGGGGCAGATAATAGAGTATGTGAGCGGCTTCTGCACACTCAAGACTGGGGACCTGATATTTACAGGAACTCCGGCCGGTGTGGGGCCTGTGAGCATAGGACAGCATCTCCAGGGATTCCTTGAGGGTGAGAAAGTTCTTGATTTTCATATAAGGTAAGATTTGAGAAGAGGGTTACTGACATATATCCTGATACTTCTGCTCACTGCTCAGAAGGTGGTGGCGCAGGATTTTCCTGTCATGGAAACAGGGTGGCGGCTCTCCCTGAATGATTCTGTGGCTCCTTGGACAGGTTTGAGCATTCCTCTCTCAGGCAGTTGGGCCGATACATCCTATTCCGCCGTCATTGAATTCCCGGAACTGGTCCCGATTCCCGATGAGACCGTTACCGGATGGGGCCTGAAGGCTGATGATGTTCCGGAATGGCCGGAAGTGGAGAGTTTCATAGGCGTGTCCCGGGGTTCTGCCATGCTGGATATCGGCTTTATTCCCGTCATGAAGCGTGACGGCAGGCTGATGGCCGTGAACTCGTACAAGCCGGTGGTGAAGCGTGAGGCTTTGCTGAAGAGAGGAACCCCGACAAGAGACATTTCTGAACGCTATACCACAGAATCGAAACTCTCGCAGGGCCGATGGGTCAAGATACGCATTCCCGAGACAGGTGTCTATAGGCTTACATTCAGTGCATTGCGTTCCATGGGATTCAATGAGCCTGATAAAGTCAGGCTGTTCGGTTACGGAGGAGCGGTGCTGCCTGAGACAAGGCTCCAGAATCTTGCGGATGACCTTCCTGAACAGCCGTTATGGCACACCGGAAACGCTTTGCTCTTCTATGGGCAGGGGCCGGTAAGCTGGAACAAGAACTTGAAGGGCGAGTATGTCCAGGAGCGGAACACCTATTCCGACTGGGGATACTATTTCCTGACCGATGACGCTCCCGGTGAGGCTCTCCTGTTCACGGAGGCACAGACGGATTCCGTTCAGGGGACTGTCGTGGGCAGTTTTCCGGACCGTATGCTCTATGACCCTGATGAATTCAGCTGGTACCGCTCAGGACGCCGTCTCTTCGAGTCATACGACTATTCCACCGGAAACTCCCGCTCGTATTCCTTCCAGCTTGACGGCATCGTTGCGGACAGCGTGCTGATGACCGTGGCATTCTCTTCCGACAGTGACAATGACTCCAAGCTGTCAGCTTATGTCAACGGTACTGTGGCCGGTCTAATGACCATCGGTATAAAGGGCGGCAATGATGTGGCTGCCGTGGCTGAGCACACGTTCACGGTGCGTGGCCTGTTCTCTGACCGCAGCAGTGTCAAGCTCGTGCATGAGCGTGAGGGAAACCCTTCGGGTCATCTTGATTTCATACGCCTTAATTTCATACGCAGGCTCTCGATGAATGGCGGTTACACCTTGTTCCGGCCGGGAGCGCGGATGAAGAATGTCAGTTTCAGCATCGACGGTTCCAATGCCGGTGTCAAGGTGTGGAGAATCTCGTCCGATGGCACGGTGAGCGTGATACCTTCACTCTACGGGGAGGGACGGACGGTAACACTTGCATCGGATTTTGCGGTCGATGACGAGCTTGTGGCTGTGGATGTGACGGCCTCGCTGCCAGAACCTGCGGTGGTGGGAAATGTGGCGAACCAGAACCTGCACGGGATAGGTCAGGCCGATATGGTGATTGTAGTGCCTGCATCGGGCAGGCTCACCGCCCAGGCTGTCCGTCTTGCTGAAGCCCACAGACAAAAGGACGGCCTCAGTGTGGAGGTGGTCAGGGCCGATATGGTTTACAACGAGTTCTCATCCGGCACTCCCGATGCCACGGCCATACGCCGTTTCATGAAAATGCTATATGACAGGGCCGGTGATTCAGTCAGGGCTCCTGAATATCTGCTGCTGATGGGCGACGGGGCCTGGGACAACCGTATGCTCGTTCCGGACTGGAAAGGGATCTCCCCTGATGATTATCTGCTCTGCTATGAATCATACAACTCCACGAGCCATACCGCATCGTACGTGATGGAGGATTATTTCGGTCTTCTGGATGACAATGAGGGCCAGTCGCTGCTCAGGGAGAAGGTTGACATCGGGGTAGGGCGTCTTCCCGTGCATACAGCTGACAGGGCGGAGAAAACGGTTGACAGGATAATCGGTTATATGGATGGCCGTAATTCCGGTGCATGGCGTAACAGGGTGCTCATCCTTGGCGATGACGGTGACAACAACACCCACATGCGCGATGCCGACGGGGTAGCTTCCATCTACCGCGAGTTATATCCGGTGCTGGACCAGACCAAGATTTACTGGGACGCTTTCAAGATGGAGGTCAATGCCTCCTACAATGGCTATCCTTCGGTTCGTAAACTTCTTCTCGAGGAGTTGGACAAGGGTGCGCTTGTGGTGAATTATACGGGCCACGGCAGCCCTGACGTGCTGTCACATGAACTGGTGGTGAACAAGGCCGATGCCGCCGCGCTCACTTCGCCAAGGTTGCCCTTCTGGATAACGGCTTCATGCGACATAGCCCCCTTCGATTCCCCTATGGAGAGTTTCGGGATAAACCTGATGAACAATGACAAGGGCGGGGCGATAGGCCTTCTGTCCACCACAAGGACAGTGTATTCAACTCACAACAGACTTATAAACAACTGTTTCACTAAATACTTGTTCTCTTCTGATGACAACGGCAGTCCGAACACGCTCGGACGTGCCCTGCGTCTTGCCAAGAACGAGCTGGTCACAGGCGGGGGTGAATATTCCGATTACTCCGAGAACAAGATCCATTATGTCCTGATGGGTGATCCCGCACTCCGTCTCGGGATGGCCCGGATGACGGCGGTGATAGATTCGTTCTCCCATAAGCCGGCTTTCTCCGACAGCCTCACCGCCATGGCGGGCTCGGTAATTGAGGTGTACGGGCATATAGGGTCTGATTCGGTCCGAGACACCGGCTTTGACGGAAAGCTTTACATGTCGGTCTTTGACAGTGAGCGTGAGGTGGTCTGTCTTGACAATGCCAAGACGGCCGATGAGCCTTTCACCTTCATCAACCGTGACCGTATCCTGTTCTCCGGCACGGACTCAGTCCGTCACGGGGAGTTCAGGCTCTCTTTCCCGGTTCCTTTGGACATAAATTATTCGGGTGACCCCGGCAGGATCAGCCTTTATGCCGACAGACGTGACGGCAAGGTCTCCGCGGCAGGTTTCTTCGAGAACTTCAGGGTAGGCGGGACAGACCCGTATCTGAGAACGGATACTGTTGGCCCGTCGGTCAGCATGTATCTGAACACGCCTTCGTTCCGTTATGGCGGACACGTGAACTCAACTCCGCTGTTCGTGGCCGACCTGTATGACGAGAGCGGTCTGAACACCTCCGGAAACGGGCTGGGTCATGACATACTGCTCGTCATAGACAATAATCCCAACTATACGTGGGTGCTGAACAGCTATTTCACCTCCGACGACGGCGGATATACCGGAGGCAGGGTGGTGTTCAGCCTGCCTTCACTCCCTGACGGCAAGCACCGGCTCATGTTCCGGGTCTGGGACGTGATGAACAACTC
>JAGAEZ010000130.1 GCA_017612875.1 Bacteroidaceae bacterium
GCTTTTATCTCATCGTTCATAGTTTCGTGGTTTTAAGGTTAAGACTTGAAATCCTGGTCGCTGTCAAAGAACTTTTCGCCAGTATTCATTATGTTGTCGATTATCCTTCTGAAATAATTCCTGCGCTTTTTGCCTCCTGATTCCTTTTCCTTGGCAGCATCGGCTTTGTCGGAAGAATCCTTCTTTACGGATTCAGGGGAGTCCTTCTTCAGTAACTGCTCCCTGTCCCTGTCCGCCTGGGCACTCTCGCCTTCGGAATTGAAGAGCTGGTTCATTTCCATCCTATCCAGATCGGCAGGAGATACATTGTCTATCCTGTCCATTACAGGAGCTTCGCAGCAGTTCTCCGATCCTTTGGCCATGACCGAAAGCAATGACACCTGGGAACCGTCACCTCTATTCCAGAGCGACTCGTTCCAGTTTACACCGAATGAAGGTTCAACTACAAAACGAGGAGTCCTCAGGTCCGGCATGACTGAATAGAACACCTTGTCAAGCTGACGCAGTTTGGAGCCCCCGCCGGTGACTATCAGTCCCGAGTAGAGCACATCATAATAGCCGGAAGCCTTGATTACAGCTGACACATTCTTGACAATCTCCTCATTGCGTGCCTCTATGATACCGCCTATCTCTTTGAGAGTCACTTTATGACCACCAGCATCAACAGTCTCCTCCATGTCCTGGCCTCCTATCAGGGTGCAGAGTCCGTATGTGCACTTGAGTTTCTCAGCCTGATCCTCGTCAATCTTCAGGACAGTAGCCAAATCCCTTGTTATCAACGTACTGCCTAAAGGAATGACTCTCAGGTAACGCAACAGTCCGTTCTTATAGACCGAAACCGTGGTGGTATCGGCTCCATAGTCAACGAATGCGCAACCCTGATGTTTCTCTTCAGCGGACAGAATGGCGTCAGCCTCCACGACAGGTGTCACGAATCCGTCCAGAATCGTTATTCCCGCCGTTGAGAAACACTGGGCCATGTAATCCGAAATCTGTTTCTTGAGGAGAATGCTCAGATAACTGCCCTGCAATGAAGTGCAGGCCACACCCATCGGATCGGTCTCGGTACCGCGCTTGTGGTCCACCACATACTCGAGCGATTCCTGCAGAAGGATCTGGTATCCCGGGCGTTCCATCATCTCGCACTCTGAGAACATACTGTCTATAATCTCCTGACTGATTACTGTTTCCGCTGTAAAAGTCCTCTCTACAGTGTTGATTTCAGAGCGCAGACTCTTGCTGCTGTAGCCGATATAAACCTTGTTAATCTTGGCGGACAGCATTGAATCCAGACGGCTTATCACCTCCGCTATCGCGTTGGCAGTCTTGTCAAGGTTATAGACTGCACCATGCCTTATGCACGATGACGAAGGCGTATAGGCGTAAGCCATCACCTTGAGCGTGCCGTCATACAGGATCTGTCCGGCAACGCCCGAAATCTTGGACGAGCCAAGTTCAATTGCGACAATCAGTTTTTCGGTTTCCATATTTCGTTATCGTTTCTTGCATACAACCTGATTCTCATAAGCCACACTTACAGAACTGTATTTGTTCCATCCTATCTTAGACAATCCAGTCTCGTAGAAAGAGTAGAGCCTGTCAAGCTTGTTCTCCACGTTCTCGGCCGAACCGAGTATCAGAAGGTGTCCGCCCACACGCGGTACCAGTTCTATCTGGCGGTCCTTGTTCACGTTAATCTGAACCACCTGCGCCCTCCAGAAAGCGGAACGGTCAATGGCCAGGACCACCCGCCTCAGATCGTCTGATGCGAATTTCCGGTCAATATACCCGGTAGCTACCGGCAGATGAAGCGACAGCATCCTGTGATTCAGTATGTCACCTTTGCTGTCCACATAATAGTCCTCCCCGCTGTTGCTGCGTACCCTGAGCAGAGGAACCTTGCTATATACAATTATCTTCACCTTGTCGCCCGAAGTCTTGTAACATTGGGCAGACTCTATGAGCGGATAATGCGAAAGCATTTCCTCCATGGCCTTTGTATCGACCGACGCCAACGGTTCCCCTTCAGGATCCATGCCCTCGGAGTCAAGTAATTTCAGAACCATCTCACTGTCAACCAGCGAAATGTCCGAGTTGTCCCTCAAAACCACCTCGACCCCTTTGCACAGACGGGTATCCTCATGGCTACCTGACATGAACATCATGGAGAAAGCCATATATCCTGTCAGTATCAGGACCGCAGCTATGGAGAGAATCTTCTTCATCACTTTGTCTTGAGTATTGCGGTTATCCTGTCTGCATAATCCTCCAGGTCACCTGCGCCGACTGTCACAAGCACCTGGACATCGTCTCTGATGGAACTGACAAGTTCCTCAACATCGTCCTTGGCGATAATCCCCTTGCACACCCCCGGTTTCATGTTGTCGGCTATCAGACTGCTCGATACACCCGGAATCGGTTCCTCGCGCGCAGGATATATTCCGGTGAGCCACACCTCGTCGAACAATGACAGGCTATCCGCGAATCCTTTGTAGAAATCCCTTGTCCTGGAGTAGAGATGCGGCTGGAATATCGCGGTGATCCGACGCCCCTCATACAGCTTCCGCAGTGAAAGCGCACACTGTCTGAGCTCAGCAGGATGATGTGCATAGTCTGTCAGGAACACCTTTTCACCCTTGAGCCTGAAGTCGAACCTGCGGTCACATCCCCTGAAGCTCTTCATGGCTTCACGTATCACCTTTTCACCGGCACCGCTCAGCTGGGCCAATGCAATAGCGGCCACCGCATTCTCCACATTCACGGGAACCGGCACCCCGAGTTCTATGTCCGATATGCACTCCAACGGTGAAATGAGGTCGAACCTGATTTCCCCGTCCTTTATTACAATACCGGAAGCATGGAAGTCACCCTTTTCAACTCCGTATGTATAGAGCGACACCCCCTCCTGCAGGTCGGGCTTGAATGACTCCTCAAGCGAGCTGTTCAACACTAACGCTCCACCCGGTTTTATCAGAGAGGTGTATTTCCGGAAGCTCTCCACGTAATTGCCATAATTACCGTAAATGTCCAGATGGTCTGCGTCAATGGCCGTAATCACGCTTCTCAAAGGCCTCAGATGGTGGAATGAACGGTCATATTCATCGGCCTCGATGACCACGTACCTGCTGTCGGGACTTGTCAGGAGGTTGCTGTTATAGTTCTTGAGGATACCTCCAAGAAAGGCGTTGCACCCTCCGGGCATCCCGTGAAGTATGTGTGCGGTCATGGCCGATGTCGTGGTCTTGCCATGGGTTCCCGCCACGCACAGTCCGTCAAGGCTGCGGGTCAGCGTCCCGAGTACCTGTGCCCGTTTCTGTACGTCAAAACCGTTGCTCCGGAACCACCTGAGTTCCCTGTTTTCCGATGGTTTTATAGCCGGAGTATAAACAACCAGTGTCTTTTCCCTCTCCTTGAATTCAGGCGGAATCAGATTCAGGTCATCCTCAAAGTGAATCCTGGCCCCTTCGGCCGCCAGTTCCGACGTAAGGTCCGTAGGAGTACGGTCATAACCGGCAACCACACATCCGCGGGAAAGGAAATAACGCTCAAGAGCACTCATCCCTATCCCTCCTGCACCAATGAAATAGACCGCCTTAATATCCTGCAGAGCCACCTTTCCGGCGTTGTAACCTGCAAGGGCCAGCACTTCACGGGCAATCGTCACGGCCGAATCGTCAATTCCCAGCTTAAGGATATTCTCCCTGAGTGACTTGAGCCTGTCCCTGTCCTTAACCAGATCCACGGCAGCAGGAATCAGTTCCTTCCTGGAATCGGCATCAGCTATATGGACCGCCGCGTTCTTGTCGGCAAGAGCCATGGCGTTCCTGGTCTGATGGTCCTCCGCCACATTCGGTGAGGGGACCAGTATCACAGCCTTGCCCAACAGGCAGAGTTCGGATATGGTTCCGGCACCGGCACGCGATATCACCAGGTCCGCGGCAGCATACGCCAGATCCATGTCCTGTACGAAATCCGTCGGAAACAGATTGCGTACGGGAACTGTCTCGGACAGCCGTTTCTTCATCTCATCGAAATAGTACTTGCCGGTCTGCCATACGAACTGGATATCATCCGACATGCGTATAAGTTCCAGGTTACCCATCACGCTCTCGTTCAACGAACGGGCCCCCAGACTTCCACCTATAATGAGTATGATCCTCTTGGAGGGATCGAGTCCCATGCTGCGTGCAGCCTGCTCTCTTCCTGTCATATTCTCCGTCAGGCTGGGACGTACCGGATTGCCTGTCAGCAGAATCTTGTCCGCAGGAAAGAATCGTTCCATCCCGTCGTACGCCACGCAAATCCTGCGTGCCTTCTTCGCCAGGATCTTGTTCGTTACGCCAGCGTATGAGTTCTGCTCCTGAAGCAGGGTGGGTACCCCCATCTTTCCTGCCATCCTCAAGGTCGGTCCGCTTGCATATCCGCCCACACCCACGGCAACCATAGGCTTGAACTCCCTGATAATCCGGCGGGCCATTCTCTGGCTGCGCATTATCTTGAAAAGCACCGCAATATTCTTCAGGGGATTCTTCCTGTCAAAACCGCAGATAGGCAGTCCCTTTATTTCAAATCCGGCTGCCGGAACACGCTGCATCTCCATCCTGCCCTCCGCTCCTACGAACAGTATCTCGGCTTCCGGGCATAGCGATTTCACCGCGAGGGCTATCGAAACCGCAGGAAAGATGTGTCCCCCGGTTCCGCCTCCGCTGATTATTATGCGCGGTCTCTTCTCGTTCTCCATATCCATTGTCTTATATCGGATTACATATCATCAACCTCTTCATCTACGGCATCCTCATCCACCTCGTCCGTGCCGACCGGTGCATCGGCTGTCATCCGGCTCTCCCCGGCAGCCTCCTTGTCAAGCGAGTTGCTTATGCCTATAAGCATCCCTATCGAGAAACTGGCCATCAGGACCGACGTGCCGCCCTTGCTTATGAGGGGCAACGGCTGTCCCGTGACCGGGAAGAGCCCTACAGCCACGGACATGTTTATGAAAGCCTGCAATCCCAGCATCATCCCGAGTCCCATAGCCAGATACGCCGGATACTTGTCGGTACACCTCATGGCTATCTTTCCTATCCTGAACAGCAGGACTATATAGACAATCAGGACAAATACGGCTCCCACCATACCTAATTCCTCGATTATGATGGCATATATGAAGTCACAGCTGGCCTCCTGCAGATAGTCGCGCTCATAGGAGTTACCTGGCCCCTTGCCAAGGAAATGGCTGGATGCTATCGCTATGTTGGCATGGGTCTCCTGAGGTTTCTCAGGGGCGGTGTTCCTTGCATATTCGTAGGCCGTCTCCTTGGATTCGGAGCCTGAGTTCGTGAAATCAAGTATCCTCGCCTGCCAGGTCAGGGCTCTTTCAGGTATGAACCGGGAATCGCTCAATGTCTTGGGCGGCACAAGCACCAGGATCAGCAACGCTGCAAGACCGAAGGCAAAAATGACACCCGTAAGCCCCAGCATCCTGCGCCATGAAACTCCACCCAGGATCATCATTATATATACCACAGCACCCAGCAATATGGCCGTGGAAAGGTTCTCCGTGAAAATGAGCAGACAGAAAGCTCCTGTCACGGCAAGAATCTTCATGAAGACATTGGACTGACTCTGTTCGTCATCGGGTTTGAGCTTGGCCAGCAAGGCAGCAACGGTCATCACGGCAGCCACCTTGCCGAGTTCCGACGGCTGAAGCTTGAAGAAACCCAGATCGACCCACCGCTCGGCTCCCGCCGACTGCTTGCTCAGGAACGACAGGTAAGCCAGCAGAGCCAGCGAGAGCGGTACCAGCACTACCGGAAACAACTTGTACCATCTGTAATGGATGAGATGAAGCACATACATCACCACTATACCCATACCGAGATGAATCACATGCGAGAGTATCGGAGTCAGATAACTGCTTTTCCCGAACGTAAGGCGGCTGCTTGCGCTGAACACCTCCACAAGGGAAATGCTGCAGAGCAGAAGCACTGCGATCCAGATGTATATGTCACCCTTGAACAGCAGTCCTTTTTTCTTTTCTTTTACAGGTTCCATAATACGTTCCATCCGTTAAAGCGCTTTGACACATGCCTTGAACTGGTCACCACGGTCCTCATAGCTCTTGAAGAGATCGAAACTCGCGCAGCACGGACTGAGCAGCACTATCTCACCCTTCTTAGCCATGCGATAAGCAGCATTCACGGCATCCTTCATTGACTGCACATCGGCCACAGGAAGACCGAAACCGTCAAAGAATCCGTGCAGTTTTTCATTGTGCAGGCCAAGATAAACCAGTCCGCAGCACTTCTCCTTCACTAAATCCGCTATCTCGTTGTAGTCATTTCCCTTGTCCTTGCCACCCAGGATCAGCACGCACTTGACCGGCATACTCTGGAGGGCGTACCAGCAACTGTTCACATTGGTAGCCTTTGAGTCATTGATGAAATCTATGCCGTTCACCCTGGCAACCCGCTCCAGCCTGTGCTCCACGCCTTGGAATGTCTGCAAAGCCTTGCGTATGGTCTCGGACTTGATGCCGGCAATGTTGGCCGATATACCGGCCGCCATCGAGTTGTACAAGTTGTGCTTCCCGGTCAGGGCCAGGGACTCCTGCTCCATGTTGAACGCATACGGCTTGTTGAAATAGAGCCTGCCGTCCTCCACGTATGCAGCCAGATCCTCTCTCTTGGCCTCGGCAAACGGATATAGCGTTGCCTTGAGGCCGTATCTCTTCAGCTCGCGGGTTATTATCGGGTCATCACTCCAATACACGAAAGCGTCATCGCTCGTCTGGTTCCTGATAACCCGCATCTTGGCATCCACATAATTCTGCATCTCATGGTCATAACGGTCCAGATGGTCCGGGGTTATGTTCATCAGTATGGCTATGTCGGCCTTGAAATCATACATGTTGTCCAGCTGGAAACTGCTCAGTTCTATCACATAGTAGTCATACTCCTTTTCAGCCACCTGCCATGCCAGACTGCTGCCGATGTTTCCGGCCAGGCCCACGTTCATGCCAGCCATCCTGAAAATATGGTAGATAAGCGATGTGGTTGTGGTCTTGCCGTTGGATCCGGTAATGCATATCATCTTAGCGTTCGTGTATCGTCCGGCAAACTCTATCTCGGAGATGACGGGTGTACCCTGCGCCATGAGTTTCTGTATGATCGGGGCCTCCTTAGGTATGCCGGGGCTCTTGATAACCTCATCAGCCGCGAGGATACGCTCCTCCGTATGATGTCCCTGCTCCCACTCTATCCCCCGGGTATCCAGTGCATCGCGGTAGTAATCCTTTATCGCCGAAAGGTCCGAGACAAAGACATCGAATCCTTTTGTCTTGGCCAATATGGCGGCACCAGTACCGCTCTCGCCAGCCCCTAAAACCACTATTCTCTTCTGCGCCATAGCATTCATCTGATTTTCAAGGTCAATATTGTAAGTGCTGCAAGACCTATGCTTATGATCCAGGTCCTGAGCGTTATCTTCGTCTCGAACTGAAGTCTGGAGTCATCGCCCGCAAACCTGACAGTACTGCCAGGATCACATTTCTGCACCTGTTCCATGCTGGTGCGGAAATGGTCATGGATGGGAGTACGCTTCCAAAGCCGGCGGTGCACGCCTTTTTTCTTGCCGCTCTTGTAATAAAATCTCTGACAGATGACCGACAGGCTCTCCACCAGGAACACACCGCACAATATGGGCAGCAGCAACTCCTTATGTATGCAGAGCGCAGCCACAGCAATGATACCGCCGATGGTCAGACTGCCAGTATCGCCCATGAATATCTGTGCCGGATAGGAGTTGTACCAAAGAAATCCCACCAAAGCACCCACAAAGGCACTCAGATAGACCACCACCTCCTGGCTGCCCGGGATATACATAAGGTCAAAGTGGCTTGCAGTCACCACATTACTGGACACGTAAGCCAATATACCCAGCGTCACGCCTATGATTGCCGAATTACCTGCAGCCATACCGTCCATACCGTCGTTCAGGTTGGAGCCGTTCGATACGGCTGTCACCACAAAGAGGGTGAGCAAAACAAAGAATATCCAGCCTGCCTTATACTTGGTAGTCTCACCCAACCAGCCGAAAGCATCGGAATAGTTCAGGTTGTGGTTCTTCAGGAAAGGGATGGTGGTACGGGTCGATTTGACATCGGGAGTCTTGACCAGCACCTCAACATTGTCCTCAATCCTGATATCCACTTTCTCGTTTATCACCACCTGGGGGCTGTAACGCAGAGTGAGACCCACAATCAGGCCGAGGAAGAGCTGTCCCGTCACCTTGAGCCATCCGTTCAAACCATCCTTGTTACCCCGGAAAGTCTTTATGTAGTCATCGGCAAAACCTATCGCGCCCAGTATGAGGGTGGTTATCAGCATGAGCAGCATATAAACATTCCGGAGATCGCCTATCAGCAGGCACGGTACCAGGATAGCCACTATTATGATGACTCCACCCATGGTAGGCACCCCCTTCTTCTCCACGCCGAACGGATCCAGCTTGGAATCGCGCTGGGTTTCGGAAATGTTCAGCCTCTTGAGCATGTCTATGAAATTGCTGCCGAACCAGCTCGCCACGACTATCGACACCACAAGCGCGAATATCGACCGGAAAGTAACATACTGGAACATTCCTCCGCCCGGAATGTCTATACCCCTGTTCCTGATATAATCCAATAGACCGTACAGCATATCTGTTTCAGTTCAAGAAAGATTCCCTGACAACCTCATGGTCGTCAAAATGATGTTTGACACCCTTTATCTCCTGATAATCCTCATGTCCCTTTCCCGCTATGAGAACCACATCGCCTGCACCCGCCATCATGCAGGCTGTACGTATGGCCTCCCGGCGATCCACGATGGTCAACACCTTCTGCATATCCTCCCTTGAAAGACCTGCCAGCATGTCACCGATTATGTCGCCGGGCTCCTCAAACCTCGGGTTGTCCGATGTTATTATCACCTTGTCACTGTATTTTACGCACTCCTGAGCCATGAGCGGACGCTTCCCCTTGTCACGGTTGCCTCCGGCACCGACTACCGTGATTATCTCTCCCTTGCCTTCCATCACATCCACGATGGTGGTAAGCACGTTTGTCAAGGCATCCGGAGTGTGGGCATAATCCACAATTGCGGTGAATCCCTTAGGTGAACGTATGGCATCGAAACGCCCGTTCACCGGAGTCAGGGTGCTCATGACAGTGAGCACCTCCATCGGGTCGCGTCCCAGCATACATGCCGTCCCGTACACCGCCAGCAGGTTACTCGCGTTGAACTTCCCTATGAAACGGAAGAAAGCCTCGCGGCCGTTTATCTCAAGCAGCATCCCGTCAAACCCCGATTCCAGAAGCCTGCCCTTGAAATCGCTCATGCTCCTGAGTGAGTAGGTAGTCACCTTGGCCCTGGTGTTCTGGGCCATGACAAGCCCGTTGCGGTCATCGAGGTTAGTCACCATGAAAGCATCCTTCCCGAGAGAGTCGAAGAACATCTTCTTGGCTTTGAGATAGTTCTCGAAAGTCTTGTGATAATCCATGTGGTCACGGGTCAGGTTCGTGAAAATACCACCTGCGTATTTCAGGCCGCCTATGCGTTTCTGGACAATAGCGTGTGAGCTGCACTCCATGAACACATACTTGCAACCTTCATCGGCCATGCGTCCCAGCAACCTGTTCAGTGTCACGGCATCGGGGGTTGTATGGTCGGCAGGTACGGGTTCGCCGTCAATGTAATTGCACACCGTGG
Source organism: Bacteroidaceae bacterium (assembly GCA_017612875.1). Classification (GTDB taxonomy): domain Bacteria; phylum Bacteroidota; class Bacteroidia; order Bacteroidales; family Bacteroidaceae; genus Colenecus. Next base: position 9,747 of record JAGAEZ010000130.1, read on the forward strand.
AGAGCAGGCCGCATTTGTATCCCATCTTGCGGAACATATTATATAGTAAGGTGGCTATCGTGGTCTTGCCGTTTGTTCCCGTAACACCTACAAGCCTGACCTTGTCAGTCGGGTTTCCGAAGAAACGGGTCGAAACCGGCCCCACAGCATCCTCACAGTCAGGCACCTGGATATATGTCACGCCCGGTGCCGTCTCCTCGGGCAGTTGCTCGCATAGGACAGCCACCGCACCGGCATCCACTGCCTTTGGTATGAACCGGTGTCCGTCAACCGTGGTCCCTCTCATGGCCACAAACAGGCAACCCTGCGTGACCTTCCTTGAGTCAAGCTGGATATCAGTGACATGGACACCTGCATCACCTGTAATCCTGACACCCTTCAAATCCTGGACAAGTTCATCAACTATCATCATATCCGTCACATTGACAACGATAAATATATTCTGTCACCCTTGCGGAAAGGAGCCCTTCCCGGCAGGCTCTGGCTTCTCACCCTGCCTACGCCCTGCAACTCCACCCTCAATCCGGCATTCTCGAGTATGTACAGGGCATCCTGGGCACCCATTCCTATCACATTGGGTACCATATTCTCCTGTTCCACTATCCTGGTCATGCGGTATGCTGCCGAATCCAATGCATACGAGCCCCACACAATGGAATCCTTATCCTTCCATTCCGCATTCATGCCGAGTCCCCTGAGCACCGTACGTGTGCTGTTCATATCACCGGAAAGCACTCTGGGCATGAATTCGTGAATAGTATCGGCGGCCTCGGCAACGGAGCGAAGGTTACGGCTCGCCATGACCTTCTCCGATATCTCATGGAACACGGGGGCAGCCATGGTTCCACCTCCGGCAGCACCTCCTGAAGTCCTTATCGACACAATGCAGGTATATTGCGGGTCATCGGCCGGAAAATATCCGCAGAACGACACCATGTGGGTCCTCGTTCCGTTCTTGTATCCTGCCGCCCCCTGCGAGAGCTGCGCTGTTCCGGTCTTGCCCGCCACCTTGAAATGCTTTGAGGCAGCCCTGTGTCCGGATCCTCCTACATCCACCACCCCCTCAAGCAAAAATTTTATCTCCTCAAGGGTCTTGGGCTTGCACATCTGCTCCCTCACCACACTGACAGGGAAACTCTGTACTATCTCACCCTCATGCCGCACCTCTGTAACGAGCCTGGGCGCCACCATCTTTCCTCCGTTGGCTATCCCGTTGTAGAAAGCCAGGGTGTTTATGACAGGCAGCTGGGTGTTGTATCCTATCGACATCCAAGGCAGGCGTGTGGCATCCCAATAACCGTCCCTGCGTATGACAGGCGCACCCGTACCTATCAACTGCAAGTCGAAATGGGTGTTGATCCCGGTCCTGTAGATACCGTCCACGAATGACTCCGGATCGTTCCTGTAGGCGGCGGTTATAAGTTTGGAGGTACCTATATTGCACGATTTCTTTATTATCCCGGGCACGTCAAGCCATCCGTAGCCGTTACCTGCATCGGTCATCACCGCACCTCCTCCGAACCCTGTATATCTGCCCCACTCGCAGAACACACTGTCCGTAAGCGATATCTTCCCGTCATCAAGAGCAACCATCATCGATACCGGCTTGAACGTGGAACCCGGTTCGAAAATATCCTTGACGGCATTGTTCTGTATCTCCTGATAGCCGTTGTCAGTCTTGCTCATGCTTGCTATTGCCTTGATATCACCCGTCTTGACCTCCATGATGACAGCTATTCCCGAAACGGCATTCACCTGTTCAAGCTCCTTCCGGAGAGCCACCTCCGTGAAATCCTGCATATCCACGTTTATTGTGGTCACAATGTCGCATCCGTCAATCTGGGGAATGTCGGCCACAAGATGGGACACATTCTGCACTTTCTCTATATGGCCCACTCCGGGAGTTCCTCTCAGCAAGGAATCGAATGACAGCTCCAGTCCGTAACGGGCCGAATCCTTTCCCGCATACATATCGCCCAATGTACGGGAGGCGAGAGCCCCGAAGGGCTTCTGCCTTGAAATCTTGGACTCGGCGCTATAGAACCACCCCTCGTTCCTGGGCCTCAGCCACACGAATCCCACCAGAGTCTTATACTGGTTGTATGAAATCGGATATGAGTTACGCGACACACCGGGCAGCAGAGGCCAGGAGTGTCTGGTCTTGGATGCCTTTCCGCTTGTGTAGTGCTGTTTGAGCTGTGAAACGGAATACTGAGGGAACAGTCCGTGCATCTGCTGGCAGAATTCGTCGATGTGCCTGTCGAAAAGGGTGTCTTTCCTGTACTGGTCAGACTGGGCACGTTTCTCGTTCTTTTCGTAGGTGGCGAAATCCAGGAACACGCGGTACTGCTTCATGCTGCTTGCCAGCAGCAGCCCCTCGTCGCTAAGGATGTTGCCGCGCCTCGGGTCAATGACCCTGTTGGCCGGGACAAGATTCTCCTTCACATCGTTCCAGTACGTCCGTTCACCGAACATCACGATAGCCATCTTGGCAATTATCAGGATGCCCCAGAACATTACGAACAGGAACATGGTCAGGTATCTGCGCGACACCCTTTTCTTCTCTGAACTCTTCTCCTTGACTCTTGCGGACATGTTTCTACTCTCCCAGACTGTATGCCGGTTCAGTGGCGATAACCAATCCCGAACCGTTGGTGGTGACTATCTTCTCTATGTATGACGGCTTGCTCTTGGCGGATACGTCGCTGGTGGTGTTCAGGGCCTGATACTCCAGATCCACCAGTTCCCTGCGCAATCTCTCGGCCAAGACCTGGTCACGCTGATATCCGTACCTGTTGCCGATATAAACCACAATGCAGAGCAGGATCTCGGCGACAAGCAGCAGATTCCTTCTCACGAAATCCGATATCCTGTCGCTTGTAAGCGATTCCAACCGCTTCCTGCTCTCCTTTTTCCTCTCCTCTCTCATACTTTCTCCGCGATTCTGAGTTTTGCACTTCGGGAGCGTGGGTTCGCAGCCTGCTCTCCTGCATCGGGTGTCACAGGCTTTCCTATACAACGGAAAGGCACCTCCCTGTTACCGTAGAAATCCGTCTTGACCTCACCCTCTATATTTCCGCTCTTCATCAGGTTCTTCACCATGCGGTCCTCAATGGAATGATAGGTTATAACCACAAGCCTTCCTCCCTTTTCGAGCAGTCCGACAGCTGAGCATAGCATCTCCCCCAGCGCGTCAACCTCATGGTTCACCTCCATCCTGATTGCCTGGAACACTTTGGCCAGGTCCTTTTTCTCACGCTCACGTCCTATCTCCGGACGTACTGCCTCCACCAGTTCGGTTACGGTCTCTATGCGCCTGTTTGTGCGATACCTCACCACAGCCCTCGCCAACTGACGACCGTTGTAGAGCTCTCCGTAAAGCCAAAACAGCCGGGCCAGGTTCTCCTCCGTATAGTCATTCAGCACATCTGCAGCCCTCAATCCCTCCTTCCGGTTCATACGCATATCCGCAGGACCGTCAAAACGGAACGAGAAACCACGTGAACTGTCATCAAAATGATGCCATGAAACCCCCAGGTCAGCAAGTATCCCGGTCAGACGTTCATGACCGTACCATCGCATGAAATTGCGCATGTAGCGGAAATTGCCATATACGAATGTGAAGCGGGAATCCCCGGGTATGTTATTCCGGGCATCGGCATCCTGGTCGAATCCGTAAAGGAGCCCTTTCGGACTCAGTCGTGACAATATTTCGCGGGAATGGCCGCCACCGCCGAACGTGGCATCGGCATAGACCCCGTCAGGGTCGGTAACGAGTCCATCTACACTCTGTTTAAGAAGGACCGGTACGTGATATGTCCCTTTAATGTCCAAAGTTCCCGTATGTATTTTGATAGTGTCACTCTGTCATAAACCTTTTAAGACTCTCGGCAAACTCATCATCATTCAGGAAAGCCTCGCCGTTCTCCTGTCCGGCGGTCTTCGAAGCCCATATCTCTATGGTTTGCTCCATGCCCACGAACAGGACATCCTGATCTATCCCCACCCTTTCAAGCATCTGTTTGGGCAGAAGGATACGGCCGCTGCCGTCAAGCTGCACCTCCTGAGCCTCAGACACCAGTTTCCTATAGACCATCTGCTGGTTTCCGTCAAAACGGTTCAGACGGGCACGCACACTGGCAACCTCCTCCTCCCAGCGGGATGAAGGATAGACCACAAGACAGTCCTCAAAATAATCTTTGCGGACCACCAGTGTCTGCTGACCGGACTGCTGCAGAATGCGGCGGAACCCGGCCGGCATAAACACCCTGTTCTTGGAATCCAGACGTGCCGGAAACTGGCCTATGAAACTCATATTTTGCCGATAATCAATAATCGGTTTCAAAGTTATACAAAATCCACCCACTTTCACCCACTTTTCCCCACTTTTTAAATAAAAAAGTTTTAAACAGTCTGTTGAAAACCCAGCCGACTGTCTATCAGACAATTGGCCTGAGCCAGTCAAATCACCGGTTCAGGCCAATAACAACCTGTTCATAACACAGAGATACGGGTGACGTGCCTTCGCCTGTCGGCACTTCCGCAATCCCGTTACTCGGAAAGGATTTCCTCCGCCCGTTTAAGGGCGATGTTTATGTGACTGCAAATATTCTCCTTACCCACAATCTCATCCATCCCTGCATCCCGGATAACCTTCATGACCTGGGGGTTGACTCCGGACAGGACCACCTTGACGCCCATCTGCGAACACATGCGGCACATGTTGGAAAGGTTGTGCACACCTGTTGAATCAATGAACGGCACCTTTCGCATACGGATTATGCGCACC
>JAGAEZ010000131.1 GCA_017612875.1 Bacteroidaceae bacterium
CCCAAGCTGATAATCACCGTCCCGCTGGTGATTGAGAAGGTCATCAAGCAGAATGTCCAGCCCGTGATGGAGAAACCGCTCATGAAAATCCTGATGGCTATTCCTGGCATAAGGCAGCTCTTGGGAGGCAAGATACGCTCCAAGATCCTGGCCGGATTCGGCGGCAATGTTGATTCGCTCATCGTGGGCGGCGCAGCCCTGAATGCGGAGGTGGAGAAAATCCTGCGCAAGATAAGGTTCCCCTACACCGTGGGTTACGGCAGCACCGAGTGCGCACCGCTCATCTCATACGTGGACTGGGAGAAATACAGGCGCGGCTCCTGCGGTGTGGCCATTCCCGGAACACAGGTGGATGTGTTCAGCGACAACCGCAAGGACAATGTGGGCGAGCTCCTGGTCAAGGGTGACAATGTCATGTTAGGATATTACAAGAATCCCAACGCCACACGTGACGTTATCGATCCCGAGGGCTGGTTCCACACAGGCGATATGGGCACAATTGACCGTCAGGGCAACATATTCATCAAGGGCCGCTGCAAGAACATGATCCTTGGACCTTCCGGCCAGAACATCTATCCGGAAGAGATTGAGGATATAGTGAACAATGTCAAGTATGTGGCTGAATCGCTCGTGGTTGACCGCAACGGCAAGCTCGTGGCCCTGATAGTTCCGGACTATGATGCCGGCAAGAGTGACGGGCTGAGTGAGGAGCAGGTCAGGAAATCCCTGGATGACAGCCGCAAGGCCATCAATGAGCAGCTACCCACCTACTCGCAGCTCTCCAAGATGGAGTACAGGTCCGAGCCTTTCGAGAAGACTCCCAAGAAGAGCATCCGCCGTTTCCTGTACAAGTGATCTCACAATGTATTCAACGAGCCAAGGCATCCTTCGGGGTGCCTTGGTCCGTTTCTGTGTCCAATCGATTCCAAATCCTGCAACAAAACCGTTTAAGGACCATGTATTTCCTGAAAATGTGTATTTTTGCGGGAGTATTATCAACCTGAAAGTTTAAGGATATGAAAATCACGATTATTGGTGCCGGGAATATGGGCGGAGCAATAGCCAGGGGTTTTGCTGCCGGGAAAGTGTTTGCAGCCGGGAATATAACCTGCTGTGACCGCAGCGACGCTACGCTTGAGGCACTCAGCAAGGATGTGCCCGGGATAGGCGTCTCAAAGGATAACGTTCAGGCCGTGAAGGGTGCTGACATAGTGCTGTTCGCGGTAAAGCCGTGGATCCTCCCTGCGGCTGTGGAGGAGGTCAAGGAGGCGTTGGACTACAAGAGACAACTCATCATATCAATAGCCGCAGGCGTAGGTACGGAGAGACTGGCTGAGTTATTCAGCAGGGAAGGGACACTGCCCCAGATTGTGTATCTCATCCCTAACATAGCTGTGGAGGTGGGTGCGGGAGTGTTCTTCTACTGCACGGCCAACGCCACCAGGAAGAGTCTTGACCTGGTGCAGAAACTGTTCGGTCAGGTGGGATTCGCCAAGCAGGTGGAGGAAAAACAGATGTCCGCCGGAACAGCCCTTGCCTCATGCGGAATTGCTTACGTGTTCCGCTATATACGCGCCAACGTGGAAGGCGGAGTGGAGATGGGCTTCTACCCCAAGGATGCGCAGGAAATAGTGCTGGGTACCATAAAGGGTGCTGTGGAACTGTTGCAGGCACACGGGACCCATCCCGAACAGGAGGTGGATAAGGTGACCACTCCCGGCGGAATAACCATCAAGGGGCTGAACGCTATGGAGGAGGCCGGGTTCTCCAACGCAGTGATCAAGGGACTCAAGGCCGGAAAATGATGCGTCTCGTATATTTCCACGGATTCATGTCATCCGGGGCAAGCGGGACTGTGGAGAGCCTGCGCCGGATGCTTCCGGAGTTGGAGGTCTGTGCTCCGGATATACCTGTGGATCCGGCCGAAGCGCTTCCTTACCTGCGTCAATACTGTGAGGAGCTGAAACCCGATATAATTGTAGGAACATCCATGGGAGCCATGTATGCCCAGCAGATGTTCGGGTTCAGGAAGATATGCGTGAACCCGTCTTTCAATATGTCCACCATGTCCAAGGTGATGAAGGCCAACACTACCTATCCTTTCCAGAACGGACGCAAGGACGGGCAGAAGGAATTCAGGATTACGGGACAGATAGTCAAGAACTTCAACGCTATGGAACGTCAGCAGTTCAAGGGAATAACCGATTTTGACCGCGAGAACACATACGGCCTGTTCGGGACCCGTGACACAACCGTTAACTGTTACGACCTGTTCCGCAAGCACTACACCCACGCCCAGCGTTTTGAGGGCGAGCACCGCTTGAACGACAAATCCCTCAAGTCCGCAGTGGTCCCTCTTGTCAGGCAGATACTTGATTTGGGTGTTTGACTTGACTTTTTTCATTGTGATTATACTCCACAATGTTGTGTGTTTGAATTTTTTTAACAGAATTGTGTCCGTATTTAATTTTATTCTGATATTTGTTTCATAAACCACTAAGGAGTTAGTTTTATGAGAAATACTTTTGTTTCAGCTTATGCAGCTGTAGTAGCGTAATGCTTCTGGTATATAGGATTATTATTAATCAATTATTTCAACCAATTTTTTTATAAATACAAACCAATTATGAAGAGAATAGCTTTTTCCTTATTTTTATCGATGGCCGTTATATTTGCCTGGGCCGATGAGAGCGGTACATGCGGCGGAAACCTGACATGGACCTTTGTTGATTCGACGAAAACCTTGACTATCTCCGGTGCAGGATTGATGGATAGTTTTTCTTTGCAATCATTTTCTGATACCCCTGAAGTCTTATCTTGGACAGACGCACCTTGGGGCAGTATGTATGAACAAACAAAAACGGTAATAATAGAGGATGGTGTGATGTCTATAGGAAACCTGGCTTTTTGGGGATTCAGAAATATGACATCAGTTGAGATTGCCGGCAGCGTGACATCAATAGGAGACGATGCATTCAGAGGCTGCATAAGTTTGATATCCGTTGAAATTCCCGCCAGCGTGAAAACGATAGGTAAGGGGGCTTTCTATGTTTGCCGCGGATTGGTGACGGTCACACTCGGTGATAATGTTACATCTATAGGCATTGATGCATTCTCCAGTTGCGTGGTTTTGGCATCCATTGTGATTCCGGATAGCGTGACATCAATAGGAGGGAATGTTTTTGCTGGCTGTACCAAATTAGCGTCAATAAGGGTTTCAAGTGGAAATAGCGTATATGATTCACGGAATGATTGCAATGCACTGATAGAAACAGAAAGCAACAGACTTGTTGCAGGCTGCAAAAACACGATAATACCTGAAGGTGTGTCATCAATAGGTGGTTCTGCTTTTTGGGGCTGTACAGAATTGAAGTCCGTCATTTTTCCCGGCAGCATGACATCAATTGGAGAGAGCGCATTCTATGGCTGCACCGGCTTGACATCCGTGGCGATTCCTGATGGTGTGTCAGCAATAGGAGATTTTGCTTTTTACGGTTGCAAAGGCTTGCGTTCCGTGAATATACCAAATAGTGTGACATCTACCGGCAATGCTGCTTTCTCAAGATGCACCAGCTTGACATCCGTGGTGATTCCCGGTAGTGTGAGTTTAATCAGTGAACAAGCGTTCTATGAGTGCTCCGGTCTGATATCCGTTGAAATTTGTGAGGGCGTAACTTCAATAGGGAGTAATGCTTTCTGTCGTTGTGAAAAATTAAAAACCGTCAAGATGCCGAACAGCCTTATCTCTATTGATAGTTATGCTTTCATAAACTGTAAGTCATTAGCATCCATTGTGGTTCCCGGCAGTGTGACATCAATAGAGGAATATGCTTTTTTCGGATGTATGAGCTTGATTGATATCTACTGTTATGCGGAAAAATCTCCTGTTGTCACTGCTGAGTCATTTGCTGAGTCATACGAAAATTCTCGGATCAAGAATAAAACTCTTCATGTTCCTTCAAATGTGGTTGATGAATATAAAGGACAAGAAGTGTGGAGCCTGTTCAAGGATGTGATACCTCTTACTGACATGGAAATGAAGGCTGATGACATTTCACTTAGGGTAGCGGAGATGGATGAGGTTTACGGCCTGAGCGGAAAGCGTATAAACCGAATACATGACGGAATGTATCCCGGCCTGCACATAATCCGCAGGGCCGACGGCCGTGTGGAGAAGGTTTTGGTGAAATGATTGAGCACATAAACGAACCAAGGCACCCCGAAGGATGCCTTGATTCGTTTTGTGTGGGTGAAGATGGATTCGAACCACCGAAGTCGAGAGACAGCAGATTTACAGTCTGCCCCATTTGGCCACTCTGGAATTCACCCGTAAGCCGCCAGGCAGCAGGATTACTTGCTGGTGAGGCGTGCTATATACTTGTCGGCCTCCTGACCCTCCACGGACTCAGGATACTTGACCTTGATCATCTTGTAGAGCTTCAGGGCCTGCTCGGGTTTATCAAGTGACTCGTAGATGATAGCGGCCTGGAAGTAGTAGTAAGGGGAGAGAAGGTTGTTGCCGGCTTTCTTGGCGGCCTTCTCGAATGTGGCGACAGCCTTGTCAAGCTGGTCCATATTGGCGTAGCAGTTGGCCAGAGCGCCCATGATAGCAGGGCTTGCCATCTGGTCCTTGCCGTTGAATTTGTCAAGATATCTGGATGCTACCTCAAAACTGTCGAGCTGTGCGCAGCAGAGACCTGCGTAAGCGGCAGCCAGCTTGCCGGCCTTGGTGCGGCTGTATTCGTCGGCCAGGGTTTCGAAACCCTCAAAGCCGTAAGCGTCACCCTGGAGAGCGGTCCTGAAATCACCGTTCAGGAAATAGGTCTCACCCGGGAATATGGCCTCCGACGCCTTGAGCTCACGCGGCTGGATCACCTTGCTGTTGTAAAGCATGCCGCCGGCAATGATGGCGATGATGAGGATTACGATTGTGTAGATTGTCTTCTTGTTCTGTTCAAAAAACTGCTCAGAACGGGTCAGAGCCTCTTCAAGTCCGCCCTGCTCCTGCTTTTTCGCAGCTGGTTTTGTAGCTTTCTTTGCCATAGTTCTATTATTTGCGGGTGCAAAAATAGTCATTTTTTGGTTTTGTATTACAAAATGAATGAAAAAATGGGGCTATATTCGCAACCGGTAAGCTACAACCGCTGCCGGGAGTTATGATACTTGAGCATCTTTTTGTACAGGATTACCGCAATCTCATCCAGGCTGACCTGGATTTTTCCCATAGGCTGAACTGCTTTGTGGGCCATAACGGTATGGGCAAGACCAACCTGCTGGATGCCATATACTATCTCTCTTTCTGCCGGAGCTCCATTAACCCTTCGGATTCCCAGACCGTGAGGCACGGGGCCGAGTGTTTCCAGATACAGGGAACCTATTCGATGCCTTCGGGGGAGAGGACGGTGATAGGCTGCATGTCCCGACCGCAGGGACGTAAGCAGTTCAGGCGTGACCGCAAGGAGTACAGCCGTTTTTCGGATCATATAGGTTACATCCCGGCGGTTATGCTGTCACCTCAGGATTCCGAACTTATTTCCGGTGGAAGCGAGGAGCGACGCCGGTTTATGGATATTGTGATATCCCAGTATGATCAGGAGTATCTTAAGGACCTGATTGACTACAACAAGGCCCTTACGCAAAGGAACGTGCTGCTCAGGAGCGAGTCCGGACCCGATGCCGAGCTCTTCCTCATGTGGGAGATGATTATGACTGAGAAGGGGATGCGTATCCATGCCAAACGCCGCCAGCTTGTGGAGAGACTTGCACTGTTGTTTGACGACATGTATTCAAGGATAGGTGAGAGTCATGAGAAAGTGTCGCTGAACTACCGCTCACATGCTTCACAGGGTGATCTGGCGGCTATGTTGGAGTCCGGAAGGGCCAAGGAGCGGATTGTGGGCTATTCGCTTCACGGCATCCACAGGGATGAGTTGGAGATGTGTCTCGGCGGTTATCCCATAAAGCGCGAGGGTTCCCAAGGTCAGAACAAGAGTTTCCTTACGGCCCTGAAGCTTGCTCAGTACAGTCTTCTGGCAGAGTCATGCGGCAAGAGGCCTATCCTGCTTATGGACGATATTTTTGACAAGCTGGATGCGGGACGTGTGGAGCGGATACTGCGGATCGTGGCTCAGGAACCCGGTTTCGGCCAGGTATTCATAACCGATGTTGACAGGAACCACATCGACAGGATCCTGGAGGGTATCGGGACAGACCACAAGGTGTTCACCATCGAAAACGGGAATGTGATATGAAACGCAAGGATTCAGAACATCTGGGCAATGTGATATTGCAGTATCTCCGTGAGAACGGGCTGGAGACTCCGCTCAACGAGCACCGCATAATCAAGGCATGGAGCGAGGTGCTGGGACCTTCCATATCATCCTACACCAAAGACCTGCGTATCTATAACCAGGTGCTGTTCGCTACAATCTCGTCATCGGTGGTACGTAATGAACTCATGATGCGCCGCACCGATCTGGTGAAGCGCCTTAACGGTCATGTAGGTGCACAGGTAATCACCCAGATAGTCCTTCGCTGAACTGTCTGTCCCTTGCCGGTACAGGGTTATTTCTCCGAAAGTATGCTTACGGCGCGCTGGACTGTCACATCGGTCTCGTTGAAGAATGTTATGTAGTCCTCCATGTCGAGCGAGTCATAGATGATGTTCCCGTAGAGCGAGGTCCTCATCTGTTTCAGGGCCGGACCCGAAAGGGAATGGTCGCGCTTGATACCGTTGCGGGCGGCATAGTCGTAGAACTGGCCGAGAACATTGTTCCTGTCTAAGTAGGCCTCTATCTGCGATGCGCTCCTGAGTGCCGAAATCTCATTGCGGTGACTGTCTACAAAACGGAAGGCGAACTTGTTCACAAGGCTCTTGCGGACCACCTCCGAGTAATAGTCGGAATAACCGGTGGTATCCTGCGGCACGAATATGTCGGGCATGATTCCTCCTCCGCCATATACAGTCCTTCCTCCCTTGGTCTTGAATACCTCGCTCTCATCCTGCCGCACGCTGTCAGCCGTGAAGAACTCCCCGTGCTCGTACCTTTTCACTATGTCCAAGGCGTAATCCTCATCGGATTCACCGTAGGGCTTCTGGATGCAGCGGCCCGACGGGGTGTAGTAACGGGCCACAGTTATCCTTATGCTGGAGCCGTCCGGGAACATCAAGGGTTCCTGGACCAGTCCCTTGCCGAACGAGCGGCGTCCTATGATTGTTCCGCGGTCATTGTCCTGAATGGCGCCTGAGAATATCTCGGAGGCCGATGCCGACGACTCGTCGATCAGCACTGCCAGCGGGATGGATGAGTAGTGTCCGTAGCCGTTGGCGAACTGCCGCGCGATGCTGCTGTGGGCCCCTGATGTATATACTATCAGGTCGTTCTTGGGCAGGAACTCGTTGGCCATCTGGATGGCGGCGCCGAGATAGCCTCCGGTGTTGCCCCTAAGGTCAACAATGAGGCTTTTCATGCCCTTGCTGCTCAGCTCTGCCAGACCGGTCATCATCTCGTTGTATGTGGTCTCGCCGAACTTGTTTATCATGATGTAGCCTATGGACTTGGAGGGTGAGATCATATAGGCGGCATCGACACTCTTGACGGGTATGTCACCGCGCTCAATGTTGAAATCGATGATTCCGGGCTCTCCCGTACGCATTATACCCACCTTGACTTCCGTTCCTTTGGGGCCTTTCAGGTTCTTGACTATCTCGTTTGAAGAGATGCCTTTTCCTGCGAACACGGAGTCGTTGATCAGCACGATGCGGTCACCGGCAATGATGCCGACTTTCTCCGAAGGGCCGCCCCGGATGACGCTGTTGACCCGGACTGTGTCGTCCTGAACCGTGAACTGTATGCCTATTCCGGAGAAACTGCCGTGCAGTTCGTCATTGCTGTCCTGAGTCTCCTCGGCGGGGTAGTATGCGGAATGGGGGTCCAGCTCCTCAAGCAGTACGGGCAGCGCCTTGTCGATGAGCGAATCCATGTCAATCACATCCACGTACTTGCTGTCTATGGCCTGCAGCAGTGCGCTGACTTTGTTGTCCGGCCGGTAAAGAATCAGCTTCTCGATCCTGCTGTTCTGTCTTTTCCAGAGATGAACCACAACCTGGCTTCCGATTATGAAGCCCACTATCAGTATGGTGAGTCCCAAAAGAATCTTCTTGAGTGTTTTCATTGCGTTTTTTAAGTATGGTTTTGATGTCAGTTGCCGATATTCAGATATACCACCTCTATCCCGGCGCGTTTGAGAAGGTCTATTCCGTCAGTCAGCCTGTACTGTTCGGTATAGACCACTTTCCTTATTCCTGACTGTATGATGAGTTTCGCACATTCTATGCATGGGGACGCGGTGACGTAGAGTGTGGCTCCGTCGCTGCTGTTGGAGGAACGTGCAAGCTTGGTTATTGCGTTGGCCTCGGCGTGGAGCACGTATGGCTTGGAGACATTGTTCTCGTCCTCGCATTTATTCTCGAATCCGGTGGGCGTCCCGTTGTACCCGTCGGAAATTATCATGTTGTTCTTGACCACCAGAGCACCTACCTTGCGGCGCTCGCAGTATGAGTTCTCGGCCCATATCAGGGCCATTCTTGCGTAGCGGCAGTCTAAGGCCGCTTTCCTGGCTTCGTCCATTTTTGGCGTTGGCTTTGGCTTTGGCTCCGTCCGGCGGGCTTCAGCTCAGTCATGTAGTTATTTTTTCCAATGCGGGAATGAGGATCTCCTTGCGCCGGAGGGCGATGAGTCCGTCGGCGGAGAGGGCGTTCAGTTCCCGTGACACGTTCAGTCTCGTGGTGTCCATCAGGGCGGCCAGGTCATTCATTGTTATGGAGAGACGTTTCTCTCCGTACGGTATGTCCGATAATCCATAAATGAACCTTGCTATCCTGTGGCGCAGGTTGAATTCATCGATGTCCCACGTGTGCCGGTCAGCCTGCTGGACTCTTCCGCTGATAATGTTCAGCAGATTCATCCTGCATATATTGTACTTGCCTATCTCTGTATAGACGTACTGCTTATCGACATTGAGCACACTGCATGTATCGACGGCCTCGTAGTCCCTGCGGTAGCTGCCGGTGGCGCCGAACATGGAGTAGGGCTCTATCAGGTGTGGCGAGCTGATCCTTTCGTGGAACACGAACCTGTCCGCGTTACCCCTGCGCGAACTCTCCACGGCTCCTCCTATCAGGAACGTGAAATGGCTGCATCTGTCACCGGTCCTGCAGATGAAACTTCCCGCCGGGTACTTGACGAAGTCCAGCCGGATTTTCTGCAGGAGGGTGTTGAAGTCGTCGTTTGCCATTCCCTGGAACAGCGGAAGTTGCTTCAAGGTGTCGAATATCGGTGAATCCATTGCGCAAAGGTAATAAAAGATAATAATTTTTTTGGTGTTACCGGTGGAATGTATGTCCAGAATCGTTAACTTTGTATGAAAAGATTCTTATACCTTATTTATAATTGCGTCAAGTATGATGAACATGTTGAGTTTAGGCAGCTTTCTTGC
>JAGAEZ010000132.1 GCA_017612875.1 Bacteroidaceae bacterium
ATGATCTCGGTCCAGGGGCACGGACCCTTTATGGCCTTCACGAATGACGGACCGCCCACCTCGGCACCCGGAAATATCTTGACAATCTCACAACCAAGCTCTTCCGCGGTATTGATCTCGGTCAGTGTACCGCAACCGGGAATCCAGGCAATCTTGCGGCGGTTGCACATCTTGGCCATATCAGGGTTGAGACTGGGCGAAACGATAAATCCTGCACCTGACTGTATATAGAGGGCGGCAGTGGCGGGATCACATACCGAACCTACACCCATAATCATCTCCGGGCACTCAACGGCGCACCATTTGTTAACCTCAGTAAACACCTCGTGGGCATAGTCACCGCGGTTAGTAAACTCGAACACACGGGCACCCCCCTTATAGCAGGCCTTTACAACGTTCTTTACAATTTCCGTGTCCTTACTGTAGAACAGCGGTACTATCCCTGTGCTCACGAAGGTGTTCAGCACCTGTAATCTCTTGAATCTGCTCATAGTGTTTTATAGTGTCAGCGGGCAACGCGGCCTGAGGCATCGCCACCCATCAGTTTTTCCACCTCACTTACGGTAACGCGGTTGTAGTCACCATAGACAGTATGCTTAAGGCATGATGCCGCCACCGCAAAATCCAGAGCCTTCTGGTCATCATCATATACGCGCAGGCCATATATCAGACCGCCCATGAACGAGTCGCCGCCGCCTACACGGTCCACGATGTCAGTGATATCGTATTCCCTTGACTTTAACAGATTACTGCCGTCATAGAGGACTCCCGTCCACCTGTTGTGGTTGGCGTTGACAGAGCCGCGCAGCGTGGTTATCACCTTGCGGCAACGCGGGAACTGCTCCATTATCTGCCTTGAAACGGACAGATAGGCATCGGCATCCACCCTGCCGGCATGGACGTCAACTCCCTCCGGCCTGATTCCGAGAGCCATAGAGGCATCCTCCTCGTTACCCAGGACTATATCGGTACAAGCCACCAGTTCAGGCATGACCTCACATGCCTTCTTTCCCCATTTCCAGAGGTTCTTGCGGTAATTGAGGTCACATGAGACCGGGATGCCCGAGGAATTGCATTTCTTCAGGGCCTCAAGACAGACTTTTGCCGCTCCTTCCGAGATAGCGGGCGTAATACCTGTCCAATGGAACCAGCCTGCATCGGCCAGCACCTTGTCCCAGTCAATCATACCAGGCTCGATCATGGCAATGGAAGAACCGGCACGGTCATATATCACCTTGCTTCCACGGCAGACTGCACCGGTCTCAAGGAAATAGATGCCTAACCTGTCACCACCCAGGACCACATCGCTTACATCGACCCCGAACCCCCGGAGTTCACGCAGGCATGCGGCAGCTATGTCATTGTCAGGGACCCTGGTCACGAACGACACCGGAAGTCCGAAGTTGGCAAGCGATACAGCCACATTGGCCTCACCCCCTCCGTAAGTGGCATTAAGGAGATTTCCCTGGCCGAAACGCTCATAACCCGGGGTGGCAAGCCTGAGCATGACCTCACCGAAAGTAACAGTCTTCTTCATCAGTCAAACCAGCGAACGAAACAGAAATCCTGACGGTGCGGCAGGTCCGCATTCAAGGGATACATCCTGTAAGCCACCTTGAACACACCGGGATAGTCATTCTTGACCGTACCGCGGAATGTATAGATATTGCCCTCGCGTCTTACGAGATTCAACGGGATTGTCTTCTGGAACTTGTCATTTCCGTCAGAATCAGCACCCACGAGAACCATCTCAACGCCAACAGCATTGTCAAGTCCCTTCTCATCTATATCGTACTCGACTGAGTATGACCTGCCTGAGGCGAAAGTGCCCTGCAGATCCGGATTCTCCTTCCTGCATCCGACCACCTCAATAGCATCCCAACGCTCAGCCACCACCTCTTTCCAGGCGGCAATCTCCTTGGCCTTAGCGTAATCATCAGCCATAAGAGCCTTGGAACGGGCAGCCATCCTGCAGTAGAACTTGCTGAAATAATCGTCAAGCTGACGTTTCATGGTATAATGGGGGGCTATCTGGGCAATCGAATTCTTCATTGTCATGACCCACCCCTCGGATATGCCCTCGGAATTCTTGTTGTAGTATAGCGGCAGTATCTCGTTCTCAAGCAAGCCGTAGATGGTGGCTGCATCAAGCTGGTCCTGATAGCTCTGGTTCTGGTAGGTACGCTTGTCGGTAAGAGCCCAGCCGGCACCCTCGCGGTAGCCCTCGTACCACCATCCGTCAAGGACAGACAGGTTCACCACACCGTTCATCAGAGCTTTCTCACCCGAAGTGCCCGATGCCTCTAACGGCCTTGTAGGAGTGTTCATCCAGATATCGACGCCCGACACAAGACGACGTGCCAGATGCATGTCGTAGTTCTCAAGGAATATGATCTTGCCCAGGAACTCCGGACGGCGGCTGATATCTATGATCTGCTTGATAAGTCCCTGGCCTGCACCATCATGCGGGTGAGCTTTACCCGTGAAGAAGAACTGGACAGGATAGTCAGGATTGTTCACGATCCTCGACAGACGGTCCAGGTCAGTGAAGAGCAGATGAGCCCGCTTGTATGTGGCAAAACGACGGCCGAAACCTATTGTCAGGGCATTCGGATTAATCTTCTGCATCAGTGACATGATACGTGAAGGATCGCCCTGGTTCTTGAGCCAGCTGTCCTTGAACTGCTTGCGTATGAACTCAATGAGCTGGTTCTTGAGGTCATTGTGAAGATCCCAGACGACCTTGTCAGGAACCTTATAGATATCCTCCCACATTTTCTCGTTTGACTGGTCAGAGAGGAAGTTCCTGTCAAAATACCTGGCATAGAGCTGCTGCCACTCCTTGGATGCCCATGTAGGCATGTGTACGCCGTTGGTCACGTAACCCACGTGGCTTTCCTCGGGGAAATAGCCTTTCCAGATACCTGCGAACATCTTCTTGGACACCTCACCATGCAGCCAGCTTACGCCATTGACCTCCTGGCAGGTGTTGCACGCGAATGTTGACATGCAGAAACGCTCACCCGGATCACCCGGATTAGTACGGCCCATATCCATCAGTTCAGCCCAGGAGATACCCAGCTGCTGTGCATACCCGCCCATGTACTTGCCGAACAGGCCCTCGTCAAAGTAATCATGGCCTGCCGGAACGGGAGTGTGCACGGTGTAGAGTGACGATGCACGGACCACCTCCATTGCCTGGTTGAATGTGAGGCCCTCCTTTACATACTGTGTAAGACGATACAGGTTACACAGGGCTGCGTGGCCCTCGTTGCAATGGTAGATATCCTTCCTGATACCTAAGGCCTCAAGGGTGAGCATACCCCCGATGCCCAGCAGAATCTCCTGCTTGAGGCGGTTTTCCCAATCACCGCCATAAAGCTGCGACGTGATGGGACGGTCATATTCGCTGTTCATGTCTATGTCCGTATCCATCAGGTACAGAGGCACACGACCTATGTTAACCCTCCATATAGCGGCATAAACGGTATAATTGATGTAAGGGACTGCCACTGTCATGGGCTGTCCGTTCCTGTCATACACACGCTCGATAGGCATTGTATTGAAATCCTGAGGCTCATAGTTGGCTATCTGCTGACCATCCATAGAGAGTGTCTGGGTAAAGTAGCCATGACGGTACAGGAAACCTACGCCGCACATATCAACGTTGCTGTCACTGGCCTCTTTCATGTAGTCGCCGGCCAGAACGCCCAGACCGCCCGAGTAGATCTTGAGAACGTGGGTCAGGCCGTACTCCATGCAGAAGTATGCCACTGACGGACGGTTCCGGTCGGGCTTGACGTCTATATATTTGCGGAATTTGTCATAAACAGCATTCATCTTGTCCAGGAAAATCCTGTCACCGGCCAGTTCTTCCAGCTTTTCATAGCCCAGACGCTGGAGCATCATGATAGGATTGTGGCGCACCTCGGTCCAGAGATCCGGGTTAATTTCCTTGAAGAGGGCCTTTGCGTCCTCGTTCCAAACCCACCAGATGTTGTGAGCCAGTTCATCAAGTTTCTGCAATGCCTCCGGCACACTGGATTTGATATAAATCTCCCGCCATGAAGGCTGATTTGAATTACATGCTTTAATCTTCATATTCTGTCTCTAAAAAACGTGTTACTTTTACAATTCCCGACTTCTGGTGCAGTGAGGAGCCATCAAGTCTTGTGGCCGGGTCACGGCAGAAGTCAGGAGCGGAGTTCCTGATTGACTGAGTGTATCTTTTTCCATGTCTTGTCAAGAGCCACACTGTACGCCTCTAAATAATACTTGACAAAATGCTTCCAGAGAGCCTTTTTCGCAATCTTGCCGGCTTTAAGACGTATAGACTCGCGTTCGGAACAATCTTTTTCAACCCATTTGACAATCTGATCGCATATATCATCGGCAGCCTCATTCCAGTTGCTGTCAGTACGGTGTATCACCTTTATGCCATCTTCAAGCTGGGCCTCACGCTTAAGCAGCGTATTCACCCACAGTCCGAAACCTGCCAGATCGGAGGTCACAGTGGGGACGCAGAAAGCTGCGCTCTCCAACGGAGTATAGCCCCACGGTTCATAGTATGACGGGAACACCGCCATGTCCTGACCTATCAGAAGGTCATAGTATGTCCTGTTGAAAATGCCGTCATTGCCGTCCAGGTAACAAGGCACGAACAACACCTTTATGTTGTCATCCGGTGCGTTGCGGAATCCCTGCGCCTGAAGGGCACATACCACACGGTCCTCACTCATATTGTGCAGCCAGTGGGTGACAAGCGGCATAGGCAGGGGGGAAGTGTCCGCATCGCACATATTCACACGGTCCTGAAGGTCACGCCGGGGTTCCATCACCCAGGCAGGCACGTTTATAAGTGACAGTATATGCGCATCGGCAGTCTTGCCGCCATCACGCAGACGACGCATCGACTCTATGAACAGGTCGATACCCTTGTTGCGGTATTCATATCTGCCACCGGTAGCCACAATCACAGTCTCATCGCCCCAATCCGTACCGAACAGCCTGTTCGCGACCGAAAGGATACATCGGCGGGCATCGCGACGGACTGCATCGGACTTGTCGGGTGCAGGCAGGAAACCGTCCTCAAAACCGTTCACGGTAACGACATCGGGGGTACGTTCAAGCAATTGGGTGCACTCACGGGCGGTTATGTCACTCACAGTAGTGAAGCAATCCACCTGATGGGCAGTCTGTTTCTCTACGGAATGCTTAGCCTCCATATTCAGTTCACGCGCCATCTGGTCACCGTTGTAGCCCTTGAAAAACTCATACAACGCCTTTCCGTTGCCACAGATGGAGCGGCCGACAGACGTGGCGTGAGTCGTGAATACTGTCGATATCTGCGGAATGGAATGTTTCAGGAACAGTGCACCCAAGCCGGTCATCCATTCATGGGCATGGTAAACAACCGTGTCGTTAGGAGCTATATTATAGTTATAGAAACTCTTCACAGCCATGGCTGCCGCATACGAGAACATCGAAGCCTCGTCATAATCACCGTATGCATGCATTGAATCCACCTTGAACAGTTCCCATGCACGACCGTAAATCTCATTCCTGAACGAATAGTTGGCCATGAAATCGACCAGAAAGACTATGGGACGCCCCGGCACGTTCCAATAACCTGTACGGACAGGTATCCCGTCAGTATCACGTGCGTAATCCTTCCAGTTTGCAAACAGCAGTTTGTCTTCAATGAATAGAGGATTGTTCTTTCCCTCCCATATATCAGGGCCGATATAGATGAGTTTTGCGCCACTCTCCTTCTGGAGCGTCTTGGCTTGGGTCGAGAGCACTGTATAGATGCCTCCAATCTTGTTGCAGACCTCCCAGCTCACGGAAAAAATCCAATTAGCCTTGCTCTTGGAACTACCCATAATCCTTTTTATCAGATTTTCAGTCTGCAAAATTACTATTTTTCCACACTCGACACCACATCATTAACACACTTTTATCAACAAATGCGCACCTCCGCCAAGGTGTCCCACAACAATCCCGCTCACAACGCACGTATAGAGGTTCACTGTGTTACACCCCTTCAAGATGAGCCAATGTCCCACGCCTACACGCGATATAGCATATTCTCAATAAGATATATGTGTTACACTTTGGCAAAGAGCCAAATAAGTGGCAATAATGCTTGCATAATACAACATAAACCACCATCTTTGCATTAAAATCCAGTACCAATTAATGGCGACTGATACCAATAACGACAAACTATCTATAACTTCATAAATATGGAAAACAATTGTTCCTATTATCACATGTTTGCCAATGGTGATGATTCACGCAATTTTATCACTTCATTAGAAGACTTCTACGCCGCGTTTAACAGAATGGGTGTATGTGCGGCCAATTCATCGGCCCGAGTAGTATCATTCTCTATTGAAGATACACATCCTCATGTATTACTTTATGGTACTGAGCATGATTGTGTAAAATTCAAAAACGCCTATCTTACTTCTACGCTCAGATATATTGCTGCAAACCGTGGCAGTTTATATGATGTAATTCTAAATTACGAACTATATCCCGTAAAATCAGAAGATTATCTTAAAAACGTTGCGGTATATACCATATTTCAGGCAACAAAAGATGGCAAAAAAGTCATGCCGTTTGACTATATATGGGGCAGTGGTTCACTATACTTCAGACCGGAAAATGTTCTTCCGATATGGTATGTCGATGCAAATGGCTGCGTTCATAATCCAATGCCGATAAGCAATCTTACGGCCAGGCAAAAGGAGTCGATGCTTCATTCACGGAAGAAAGTTCCTGATAACTGGCTGGTCTGTAACGGGTTCCTTTTGCCGGATAATTATGTCGATGTTGAACTATTCGAGTCTATTTATCAGACTCATAATTGCTATAGGGTATTTTTAGCCAATAGCAAAAAGAAAGACGATGCAATCGTTGCCAAAATGTCAAAAGTGAGAGGTATGTTGATTGAGGACATTGAAGCAAGGAAAATTAGCGCAGCGGTATGCTATTCTCTCTACCACAAACATGACTCCCGATGGTTGGATACAAATCAAAGACTTGGATTGGCTCAAGAACTCCGTAGACAATATTATCTGTCGTTCCGCCAATTAGCCACTCTCTGCCGCCTCCCTGAAACAGAAATACGAAAATACGTGCGTTAGTTCATCATTTTGCCAGAGTGTAACACACGCACAACTTTGAGAATACGTTATCATGCGGGTTGATGTGGGACACGCGCTCATCTTGAGGGGGTGTAACACAACGAACCCCTCTACAATGCTTGCAGAGGGGGTCGATGTGGGACACTTTGGCGGGAGAGCCATTCACCGATGGTGGGAAGGGACCGCGCACCGATGACGGGAATGCCGCACGAAAGGATCAGAGGGCTGAACTCATCAGGAAGACGCCGGCCAGAGCAACGATAGCGTAGAGCTCAGGGAATACGGCAAGGATCAGAGTCTTGCTGAATACATCGTGACCCTGAGCGATGCCGGCAATACCGTTAGCGCAAACCTGGCCCTGACGGATAGCTGAGAACAGGCCTACAATACCCAGTGCCAGACCACCGCCGAACACCGATGCAGCCTGCAAAGCGGTAATTTCCGGATTCAGGACACCAGCACCGTCACAAGCCATGTTGGCAAAGATAAAGTAACCTGCAAAACCGTACAGGCCCTGCGTACCGGGCAGTGCGGTCAAAACGATAAAGTTACCGAACTTATCGACCTTCTTCAATGCACCTACCGCTGCGTTTCCGGCAATTGTCACACCGTATGCGCTACCTATGCCTGCCAGGCCGATCATAAGGGCTACGCCCACAAAAGCTAATACTAAACTCGACATAATCAATTATTTATTTAAACATTAAACTTTCAGTTCCAAACAACCCTATTGTGTCATTCTAAACGGTTTGTACTCCATGCCTCCGCCAGTGTAGCCCGCATTCTTGA
Source organism: Bacteroidaceae bacterium (assembly GCA_017612875.1). Classification (GTDB taxonomy): domain Bacteria; phylum Bacteroidota; class Bacteroidia; order Bacteroidales; family Bacteroidaceae; genus Colenecus. The sequence continues at coordinate 7,941 of JAGAEZ010000132.1, forward strand.
AGAACTCCACGAACGTGAGTCGCATAGGATGCACAATTGCCCCCAGGATGTTCATGAAGATGTTCAAAGCGTGGCCAATCACGAATATGAGCACCATCACTATGAATCCGGCCACCGGGTTATCAGGCTTCATGCCTACAGCCATGTTGTTGAACACGTTGGCAAGGATTCCGCCAGACAGGCCCAGAGCAAACAGACGCACGTACGACAGGACATCGCCCAGCAGTCCGGTAGCCATATTGTAGGTATCCCATAGGCCCAGGCCTATATTCAGCAGCGGATTCTTGCCCGGACTGTTGAACAGGAAAATCAGCACTGCGGCGACAATAAGGATACCTGCCACTACAGGGTTACTGAAGGATATTCCCGCCAGCATCGATACACCCACAGTGATAAGCAGCACCAGCCATCCTATCGTACTCAGGGCATACTTGAATCCACACTGAATAGCAAGATTGAACGCCTTGACACCCATACCGAAAAGTATCTGCACCACGCCTATGCACAAAGAGACGGTGAACATGGTGGAATTATCCGTATATAACAGCCCTTTCATCTTCTGGACGAACGGGATATCAAGGTCATACATATTGAACCCGAAGAATGTACCCGATAGCAGGCCGCACAGCATAGTGCTTGCACCGAACAACACCACCAGCCACTTGCTGAAATTGGGATTTATGAGCTGGAAAAGCTTGGTGAATACAGGCAGCGCCACTATCATGAGCAATCCGTAACCGGTATCGCCCAGACATAGACCGAAGAACAGCATGAAGAACGGAGCAAACAGTAACGTCAGATCGAGTTCCTGATACGAGGGCAGCATGTAAAGCTTGGTGAGCGGCTCAAAAAGCTTTGCAAACCTGTTGTTCTTCAGTTGGATGGGTATGTCATCATCAGGCGTGGGATCCTCAATGTCAAAGAACACGCCCTTCATATCCAGTTCACTGCGTACCTCATCCACCTTATCGGCCGGAATCCAGCCCTCCAGCAGAAGCAGCGTGTCAGCGGCCAGTTTTTCACCCGTAAGCTTTACGCGGCGGAAGTCTATGTTGTTTTCCAGTTCCGTCTCAGTGCTCTTAAGCACCGGGACGCCTACCGCGGCCAGCTGAGCCATCTTGACCGGAATGGCATCGATTGCAGCCTTTGTCTTGGCTATATCCTTATCCACTGCCGACAACGACATTGCGGGCAACTGAACCTGCTCGGCATCAATATCGGGAATCACATCAGTATGAGTCAGCGTTATGAAGTTCACCTTCTGCTTGTCCCGCTCTATCTCCACCACTCCGTATCTGTCAGCCCATTCCTCCTTGAACGCACGGAGCGGACAGGTGTAGAAGCGGATCCTGTAACCGGCTTCAGCCAGACGTTCCAGCGACGACGGCTCAAAATCGCCCCAGGGAGCAATCTGGGCACGGTCACGGTTCAGAGACTGGAGGGTCTGTTCCTGCACTATCTTCTCTGCATCCAGAATATCATACTGCTCCAGCACCTTCTCAGCTGAACACGGTAGGGACGGTTCCTTCAGTGTACAGAGGGAACCGTCACTACTGTGTCCTTCACTTGCCAGCGGCTCCAGTACCTTCAGCGCGGTCTTGCAACGGGCCAGAAGGTTTATGTCATCCTGAAGAGCCTGGTTCTGCACAGCACCCTGCTGTTTCTGTACCACATGCACCACGCCTATTGAGCGCAGATGCTCCAGGAACTGCTCGTATTCCTTGCTATGAATCAGGAAGAAGAGTTTCTTCATCTTGGTAATCATGACTCAGCCTCCTCTTCTTTAGCGGTTTCACGCTGCTCAAGCAGCGATTTCAATATCTTCTGGCTGGACTTGGAAAGATTCTCCTCATCCTCCATGAAACGTTTAATCTTACGTATGGCATCCTCATAGCCCGGAATCTGGACCTTCTCAAACAGGTTCACCTTCTGGGTCGTCTTCTTGCGGGCTTTTTCGAGCAGTCCCAGCTTAGCTGTGGTGAACTCCACCAGAATAGCGTCATGAGCCAGGCCCTGAAGTATGTCGATGCCGTCATAATACCATTTCGGCTGACTGAACAGACTGAACTTGGCAACCTCAAAATCCACCTTGTCAAGCACAGGAATACGCGTTCCCGCTATCTTGCGCACAGTCAGGTGAACATCCTTTACACGGACCAGATTGGAGTTGAACTCATTCCAAAGCGCGAACATGGAGTCGTATTTGCTGATGCCCTCCTCCAGCCCGGCCTCAAGTCTGACCAGGTCATCCTTGCATCTCTTCACCTCCATACGCAGCGCACTCTCCTTGCTCTTGATGATAGGCAAGGTGCGCTTGCGTACTTTCAGCTGTTTCTCTAACTGCTGAAGTGAAGTCTTGTTATATTGGAACTTTATCGCCATTTTTTTTAAACTTTTGCTTTGGCGTTGGCTTTGGCTGCCATGCGGTGCGTGACGGTGCGTTTCTTTCGGGCTGAAA
>JAGAEZ010000133.1 GCA_017612875.1 Bacteroidaceae bacterium
TCACCCTTCTCCTTGAAAGTCTCCTTGTCAAGCTCCACCACCTGGAACGGCATTATCTGAGACCATCCGAAATACATGTACAGACGTCCGTCGTCATCCACGAACATGTTGGCATCGCCGTAACGGTCACTTGACAGCTCGCCTATCTTCTCCCACTCGCCTTTATACGGATCGACGGCACGATACACGTTGCGGTTGTTCATGGAGCAGCCTATAAGCTTGCCGTCCATCTCCACCACGGACACCACACCGGCCGGATAACCGGGAGCATCCACGTACGTCCAGTTGCGGAAATCGGGCGAATACCAGTATCCGCGCCTGTGGGATACAAAGAGGAAATAATTGTCCTCATAGATTATCACCACCGGCTCGCCGCCGCGTACGGCACGTTCATTTCCCACCACCACATCAAGCGGATTACAGAACGTGTGCCGTGGCTGAGCCGATACATTCATGCCGGAAAGCATAAGCGCCATTCCGGCAACAGTCCATTTTAGCAGTTTATTCATATTGGTTGTGTTAAGGTTAGCAATCCAATTGGTCCAATTGCAAACTTAATGAAAAAAACAAACCGTGGTGCCGCTGTGACAAAAAAACTGATTGTGGAATTATTTTAGCCGTAATAATAACAGGTGTATCGGAAAATTTGCCAACTTTGGGGGGACAAACGATACAATCACAGATTGTAAAAACCTAAAAGACTGGCAATATGAAGAGTTCAAGCAATTTCTGGGGGCTGCTGGCACTTGGTGTCTGCATCATCCTCGCCGTAGGGAAATTCACCGGCACGAAACGTGTGGTCAATGTCAAAGGTCTCGCCACCCAGGAGGTGATGGCCGACCATGTGATATGGCCGTTAGTGATCCAGGATGTGGACAATGACCTGGTCAAGCTCTACTCATCCATGGACAGCAAGTCCAAGGAGATAGTCAGGTTCCTCAAGGACGGCGGCATCAAGGAGAGCGAGATAAGCACCACAGCCCCGACCGTATATGACCGCAACGCCAACCGCTACTCGAACGAGTACATTGCCCACCGCTACCAGATGCAGCAGGTGGTGACAGTAAGTTCAGACAATGTAGATAAGGTACGCGAGCTTATCCTCATGCAGGGAGAGCTGCTCAAGAAGGGCATTGCCATAACCAGCAACGACTACGAGTATCAGGTGCAGTATGACTTCAACGGGCTGAACGAGCTCAAGCCTCAGATGGTGGAGGTGGCCACACGCAACGCCCGCGAGGTGGCCCAGAAGTTCGCCGATGACTCCGGCTCCAAACTGGGCAAGATCCAGAACGCCTCCCAGGGACAGTTCTCCATCAACGACCGCGACTCCAACACCCCGTGGATCAAGAACGTGAGGGTCGTGACATCGGTTACCTATTACCTTAAATAATGGAGCTGATAAGGAAATACTTTCCGGAACTCACTGACATCCAGCTGTCACAGTTTGAACAGACAGGTGCACTTTATACTGACTGGAACAGCAAGATAAACGTCATATCCCGCAAGGACATAGACAACCTGTACGGGCATCATGTGCTGCATTCGCTTGCCATCGCCAAGGTTATCCGGTTCTCTCCGGGCACGAATATCGTTGACATAGGCACAGGAGGCGGATTCCCGGGCATCCCTTTGGCCATCATGTTCCCCGAGTGCAGATTCACGCTGATTGACAGCATCGGCAAGAAAGTGCGCGTGGCACAGGATGTGGCACTAAGGACAGGACTCAAGAACGTGGTCTGCCGGCACGAACGTGCTGAGGATGAGAAGGAGCGTTTCGAGTTCATCCTGTCACGCGGCGTGATGCCCCTGCCCGACCTGTGCTCCTTAGCCGGCCGTCTGATTGACCGCAAGGTACAGCGCAACGCCTACCCTAACGGCGTCATCTGTCTCAAGGGCGGAGACCTGAATGCCGAGACAGCCCGGTTCCGCAAGGTGACCGAGACCATCAGCATAGACAAGTTCTTCAGTGAAGAGTATTACAAGGACAAGAAAGTGGTTTACGTACAGATATGATGCAGGTCAAGTGTATGGAGTTCAATTTCCTCCCGGTCAACACCTATGTAATATGGGACGATACGGGGGAAGCCGCAGTCATTGACCCGGGCTGTTTCTATCCCGGTGAGACAGGGCGACTGGCCGCATTCATCCGTGACAACGGACTGAAGGTGAAGCTGCTCCTGAACACCCATCTGCATTTTGACCACGTGTTCGGCAACGCATTCGTGGAGGAGACCTACGGAGTCAAGGCCCGAGCCAACGACCTGGACATGCCCTGGATAGAGTCCATGAGCCGAAGACTGGCAGTGTTCGGGATAAACTACGAAGGCCATGTCAATCCCATAGAGCCTGAGAACGTGCTCCGCGACGGCGACACTGTCTCATTCGGGAACACCACCCTGCACGTGCTTCACATCCCCGGCCATTCACCAGGCAGCATAGTGTTCCTGAACAAGGAGCAGAACTGCGTCTTTACCGGCGATGTCATATTCCAGGGCAGCTACGGCCGCACCGATTTCCCCGACGGCAGTCACGACTCGCTGATGGCAGGTATCAGGACCAGACTGCTCACCATGCCTGACGATACCGTGGTATATCCCGGACACGGACCGGCCACCACAATCAAACACGAAAAATTGTTTTACTGATTATGAAAGCAAAAAGATTACTTACCATACTGACAGTCATACTGTCACTCAGCGCCGCCCGAGCGCAGGACGAACTCAACTCCGCCATGTTGTTCGACAGTTATGAGTGGGACTTCGGCCAAATCGATGAGGCCGACGGCATAGTGACGCACGTATTCAGATTCCTCAACGTGTCCAACAACCCCATCCAGATAGACAACATAGCCACCAGTTGCGGCTGCACAACCGCCCTCTACACCACACAGCCCGTCAACGGCGGCGATTATGGTGAGATAACCGTCACCTTTGATCCCACCCGTACAGAGGGAAAGGTCCTGCGTGAAGTTGAAGTATTCACCAAGGACCGCCGCAACTACGCCAGCCTTATGATAACCGCCGATGTCAATCCCATACCCATGGGACTCAACGAGCTTTACCCCCACCTGCTGGCAGGCACCGTCAAGACCAATGCCAAACGCTGCAACTTCGGATACATTACACAAGGTGAAACCGTGACCAAGGTTGTCAGGATTGCCAATGTAGGTGACAAGAACTCAAAGCTCTCGGTCATCACCACCGGCAACCGCTACGGTATGAGTGTGGAATGTCCCGAAAGCATTGCTCCACAGGACGTTGTAAGCATACGCATAACCTATACCATTCCTACGGGCATGAATTATTTCGGAATGGCCCGTGACACAGTCTGGGTCGTGGCCGACGGCACACGCAGCCAGGAGCCGATAGCTGTAAGCGCCATCCGCGTAGAAAAGTTCTCCCAGGACAAGAACACCCCCCAACCGTCACTTAGGGTCGAACCGGCCTATGTAGAGTTCGGCCAGAAAGCTCCCGGCAAGAAATACAAGAAGAGCATAGTGATAGGCAACACCGGTAATGCCGACCTCATATTCCGTAACGTCGAGCCCATGGAGGGCACAGACATAAGCATAGGAACCGGTCAGGTAATCAAGCCCGGAAAGGAGATGACAGTAAAGGTCTCAGTAACCAACTCCAGTGAACCCCACTCCACCACTATGGGCTCAATAAACCTCACCACCAACGACCCCACCCGGCCCTTCCGCGAGCTAAGGCTGCAGATTGACACGAAATAAGGTCATTGAAATTCCTCAAAAGCCTTTTTGTCAATGCATCAGTGTGTTGCATCGTGGATCATGTCCAGCAGACCGTTCACGATAGCGCTTTGGGCATATCCCTGCTTGTAGCCGGAACTGAGCACTTCAAAAACCTGGGCTCCGTATGACTCATCATCAGGGATGTAGCCGCCGCGCCCCTTGTTGTGGCCGTCCGTCACGGTGGTCATCATAGTGAAACTGTACGGAGACTTATTCTTAAGTTCTACCGCAATCTGGTTGTACGGCTCACCGCTCACACCGCAGACGGGTATATCGTCCAGCATCACCAGTCCGAGCTCCAGCGTGATAGAATCAGCATCTTCATACTCTCCGGCATAGCCGGCACGTCCGCCGCCGTTGACCTGACGGCGTCCCGGGCAGGTAACGTGTGAACGGGCAGCCTCCAACGTAACGTTTGACTCAAAGCGGCGCATCATCATTATGACGTACTTGACCTCTTCGCCTAAAAGCTGGCCATAGCTCTCGGCCATGCGTTTCTGCTCCTCCATGAGCCGATGCGTCTCGGGATCATTGCGGTCCAGGCCGGTTCCTCCGGGCGGCATGGCGTTTGAGATGTCCTGACCGCGCCTGGCATAGTCCGCGATACGGATGTCGCGCAGGTCAAACGTCTGCTGGAAATAGAGCGGGTTCTGGTCACCGGCAGCGCCTGAAGCGAAAATCGCCACGAAATCCTTGCCGTAGCGGTCCTCGATGTATTCCTCCGATTTGCCCGGAAAATCACCGGTAATCATATCCAACTGACCGGTTATTACGGCGTGCATGGCGTAATTGTAATAGGTGGCGATGGGCTTGCCGTCAAGACTCTCAAAATAAATCACTCCTACAGTCTTGTCGGACTTGCCGTCATAATCTGGGCCTTCCCACCAAGTGCCGCGCTCAGGATCGAACAGGTCACGCTTGACATTCAGGTAGCTGACACCTTTGCCCACACCGACTTTGGCCGGCACCATATTCTCATAGGCCGTCTTAATGGCCTGATATGAACGCTCTATCAGCTCGTTCTGAGGGACGGTTCCCGTGGAGTGACAGTGGGTGCCGTTCCACAAGATATTGCCGGCAGGAATCTTGAAATCTTTCTGGATGCGCTCGTTCACGGCATCAACCACACGCTGGTTGGGATTGCCGTCCACATTGGCCAGACCGGCTATGGTCTTGCCGTTGGTAAAGAGTATGACGCGCACATGCGTGCTGTCCAGGACACCGTAGGAATTACGCCCCAGCTGGTCCGGAGCAGGAGTAACATTTACCTTGGCCGCACCTGCTTTCAGCTGGCCGCGGAAATGGTTCTGTGCGACTGCCGTTGAGGAAACAAGCAGTATGGCACAAATGGCAGGAATATGGTTGATTTTCATTTGTGAAGTGTTAATTAATTCATTAAACAGGCATGGCTCCCTTGCAGGAACATACATAAGCGGCTGTCTCATTGGCAAGACGCTGGGCATCGGCCAATGAGTCTCCGCGCAGATAGGCTACCACGAAAGCGGCGGTGAATGAATCGCCGGCGCCTACGGTGTCCACCACCTTCACTTTGCAGGCTTTCTGCGGAACCGACCGGGTTGCAGTGATGACTTCACTTCCGTCAGCACCCTTGGTCAGAATAACCAGCTTTATGCCGAAACGGTCTATGAGTGTACGGCAGACGACAGTGTCATTGCCTTCAATTCCGAACATATCAGCTATTATGCGGATCTCCTCATCATTGATTTTCAGGATATCCGAGAGCCTCAAGGACTCATCAACCAGCTCCGGTGAATAATAGTGCTGGCGGAGATTGATGTCGAACACCCGCAAGGTTTCCGGACGAGTAGCCCGAAGGAACTTGAGCACAGAGTCTCGCGAACCCATGCGCTGCACTAAAGAGCCGAAACAGACCGCGTCGGCACGGGCCGCGAGCGCCTCCATATCAGGGGTGAACGGGATATTGTCCCAGGCCACGTCTTCCATGATGTTGTAACTGGGCACACCTTTGTCATCCAGTTCCACCTGGACCGTACCGGTGGGTTTGTCTGTCACGGCAATGATGTTGTGAAGCTTCTTTTCATTAACAATGTCCATGATCTCAGTCCCGAGCGTGTCATCACCGATGGCGCTGACCGCCCACCCCTCTTCACCGAGGCGCTGTGCATGATAGGCGAAGTTGGCAGGTGCACCGCCCAAGGCCTTGCCTGAAGGGAGCATATCCCACAGGATCTCACCTATCCCTACTATTACTTTCTTTTTCATACACGCTCTTTTTTGAATAATACTGTGGCCAGATAAACAAGATACGCGACACCTATGCTGATTACTATGACTGAACCCGCCTGGCTACCCATCGCATCGGACATTACACCCATCAGCAACGGGAAGACCGTACCGCCGATAAGACCCATGATCATCAGGCCGGACATCTCGTTGTTATTCTCAGGCATATAAAGCAGCGCCTTGGAGAATACCATTGAGAAGATGTTGGAGTTGCCGAATCCCACCAAGGCTATAGCTATGTACAGACCGACAAGAGAATGGCATACAAAGAGTCCTGCCATGGAAAGGACCATACAGATGACACTGACGGCAAAGAAATTCTTAAGCGGGAACCTGGCCAGAATGAATGAACCGGAAAAGCAACCCAGCGTGCGGAACAGGAAATATATGCTGGTGGCTATGCCGGCCTTCTCAAGCGGAAGTTCAAGACGTTCCATGATTATCTTCGGGGCGCAGGTGTTCACTCCGACATCAATTCCCACATGCGCCACGATTCCGAGGAAGAACAGCAGCACAGTGCCATCGGCCAACAACTTGAGACACTGAATGAAGTTTGATGATTTGTCTTTCTGTATCTCCTCCTCTATCCTGGTGCCACCCAGGAAGAACACGGCAACGACGGCAAACACCAGGAATATCAGGCATAACGGTAGCCAGCTCTGATATCTGACCGATGCCCAGCTTGCAATAAGCGGAGCAACGAACGATGCGATGGCCTTGATGAACTGTCCGAAAGTAAGTGTACTGGCCAGTTTATCACCGCTTACTATGCAGGTGATAAGCGGGTTGAGCGATACCTGCATCAATGTGTTTCCGATGCCCAGCAGGCAGAAGGAAACCAGCATGACAGGGAACGTGTACATTGATTTGATAAAGAACGAGCACATGGGCAATGCCAGCGCAAGAGCCGTCACGACAAGACTCAGCAGTACTGTTTTGCGCTTGCCTATCCTGTTCATCATCAGTCCGGTTGGTACTGACAGGAAGAAGAACCACAGGAACACCATTGACGGCAGGAAATTGGCCACCGTATCGGAAAGCGCAAAGTCAGCCTTTACATAATTGGTCGCAGTGCCGACCATATCCACGAATCCCATCGTGAAGAACGTGAACATGATAGGCACCAGTTTGGAAAGATCGGATTGTTTTGCTTCCATTTGTTTATAGTCAGTTTAGAATCTGTTTAAATTGTTTCCATAAAAATCTACAGACCTTGTGCTGTAATCCGCAGTCTGTCTATCACAAAACGGCCTTTATCGGAATACACTTCCATATCGGTGTACGGCTCCTTGGGGAAGACCAGATTGGTCATGGCCACCTTTCCGCCGTCAATGAACACCTCGAATGACGAGAGGTCATAGAGAATACACACGCTGTGCTTTCCGGCCACTTTCACCGGCGCCCAGGTAGCAAGTGCAAAATCGTTGACATAGTTCATGGACATGGTCTTGCGACGGTCGTGGTTCTCAATCTCATGGGTTGTGCTCCGGTTACCGAAGTCCACCATGCCGCTCCTGCTGCGGTCCATCACGAAACGCCCGAGAGCAGTATCAAAATACATGTCAACCACATCGCCGGCTGCGTTCGTGAAGCGCCATCCTGCCTTGCCTGATGCAGGCACATTGATCTCCATATCCAGCCTGTACGCTCCGTCGGTACGGTCAAACAGTTTCACGTTCTGAGACTTGCCTGCAACAGCAGTAATACCGGAAACCGTACGCGACTCCTTGTCAAGTTTGGACAATTCAGGCACCGGACAGGCACTCACGTAGAACTCATCACCGTCCTTGAACAGGCCCAGTTCACGCGGCACTGCATTAGCGCTGCGGTAGTACCTGGTGGGAACTATGGCACCGTACTGCCAGTTGCTCATCCAGGGCACTGCAATGACGCGGTCTCCGGTGTTGGAGAAACAGACCGTGGCATAATGGTCCTTGCCCCAGTCCAGCCACTTGACCGTCTCCTTGGGAGAGTCACAGGTGAAGGTCCTGCCGTCAAAATCGCCCACAAAATACTGCGTTGCGCTGCCGCCGAAATAGCACCCCGGATTGACGTTGACAATCATCACCCATTTGGTCTCACCTTGCGCAGTAGTCAGTTGGAAAAAGTCAGGGCACTCGAACTGGCGCGGCTGCACACCGTAGCCCTCACCCCAGGCGCTCATATATTCCCAATCCCGGAGATTCTGAGATGTGTAGAAACGCATCTCCTTGTCGGCCGATACAATCATGATCCACTTGTCCTCCGGCTCATACCGGAACACCTTTGGATCACGGAAATCCTTGATGCCGTCAAACGGGACCAGGACAGGATTGCCATCATATTTCGTGAAAGTCAAGCCGTCATCCAGACTATAGGCAATGCATTGTGTCTGAACGTATTCCCGTGCCGTATTCCAAGAGGAATAGAAAGCCACGACCGCACCCTTGCCGAACCCTGCGGTGTTGTTATAATCCACCACAGTGCTGCCTGAGAATATGTGACCGTAGTCATCGCGGTATATGGCCACGGGCTTGTGTTCCCAGTGTACCAGATCCGTGCTGACAGAATGTCCCCAGTGCATGTTGCCCCATACCGCAGCGTACGGATTATACTGATAGTAAAGATGGTACACACCGTCCTTGAAAAACAGTCCGTTGGCATCGTTCATCCAGCCATATTCAGGGGTATGATGGTACTTGGGCCGGTACTTGTCTGCCGGAACTGACGGAAGTGTGTCAGAAAAAGAGATAAGGCTCCATGCTGTCTTGTCATCGATGCCCGTGAAACGGACATCACGCCTGCCTGCACCGAAATGCTCCAGATCCATAGGCACGCAGTAATCGGCCTCCTGCCCCGGCAGAGCCAACCGGATATCGGCTATATAGAGTGTCTCACCTCCCTTTTCAATGGTAAGCACTATCTCATCATTGGCTTCCCTGACCGGCAGAATCAGGTAACGTCCCTCCGGCCTTCTGCTGCAGGAAAGCGTTAGGAATATCAGCAAGACAACGCTAAACGGTTTTTTCATCAGACTGTACTATTTTTGCAGCAAGTTGCAGTTTTCCAAAAAATTACAGAACAATGTAGGCCAGATATACACTGACTGGCCATTGTCCCGGTATCCGAAACCGTGGAAACCTTTAGTAAACGAGTGGATCTCTAATGGCTGACGGGTCCTGTTCCAGGCATTGTAGAGAGCGGGCGTATCACCGAATCCGTTGGATGACGAGGCTTCACTGGTACTTGCGGCAATGAACAGCGGCATAGGGTCGGCAGGCACCTTATCCTCAAACCATGCAGGATAGAACATTCCTAAAAAATCCGGACGGCTCATCTCATCATGCTCGAGCGCCACATGATAGACTATGTTGCCACCTGCTGAAAAACCTATAATGCCGATAGCCTTGGGGTTGATGCCGTATTTCTGAGCATTCTTACGGATGTAGGTAATGGCTGCACGGCCGTCATCCCATGCCATGGAACGGTCATAGCCCTGTTCCTGTGCAATCTTGGCGTGTTTGTCAGTAAGTTCACGCATACGCGCATCACGTCCCTGATTGCCGTATGAGTGGTCAACCACGTATTTGGCCTCCTCGTAGTCAGCGCCAGAGTAAGCAATACGGTATTTCAGCACGAAAGCGGCTATACCGTGAGCGGCAAACCATTTGGCTACGTTCGGACCCTCCTGATGCCAGGAGAGCGCAGTAAATCCTCCACCGGGACAAACCACAACAGCCGTACCCGTCTCAGTTCCTTTCTCGGGAAGATAGGCCCACAGTTCAGGATCTGTTACGTTCAGGATACACTGGCCCACCTCACCCGGATTCATGGACGTGGTATATTCAAACAGGAACTCCTGTTGGGTCCAGTTCTCACAACCGGGAGCCCTGCCTTCATACAGACGGATTATCTCCGTCTGGCCAAACACGCCTGTGGAGAAAGCTATAGCGGATAAAATCAAAAGCAGTCTTTTCATAATATTTCATTTTATCTTTGAGGAACACCTTGAGGAACACCTTGACCGCGCCCGCGGTTGACGGCCCTGTACTGACCCGGGCGCACGGTTTCAAGCCAGTTGGCATCCGTGCGGGGCTTTGATGAACGCTCTATGGAATGGACCTTGAGATCCTGTCCGCCCAGGACAATCCTGTCAAGGAACGAATCTATCTCATTCCAGAACCACTTGATGGGAAGAAGCGCCATGCAATGGTCGCCGCCATCATACTCGTTGAGCATATACGGAACATCCATCTCATCCAACTGCCGGCTTATGTATGCGGGGCCGAATCCGTGACGGCCGGGACCGTTCTCCACGTTAAATGTCACGGTCGGATCGGCAGAGCCGTGGAAGAAACACATCGGACAGGGTTTACTGTCCCATTTGAGTTCAGTGTCATTCTGACCGGTCAGATAGACCGCACCGGCCATGGGAACCACGCCGGCATAGTTGAAACCGGCAGGAAGATTATCCTTGGCAATCCTGTGACCGGTGCAGATGTAGTACTCTGCATTCATGCTGTTTATGGCACCGGCACTGCTGCCGCTGATGACTATCTTCCCGGTATCGATGTTGTACTCATCGGCATGTCTTATGAGCCATGCGGTGGCTGCATAGATATCCTCGGCACCGATGTCGATGGAGTATTGGAAAGCGTTGTATCCTTCAGGAGGCGTGATAAGCGGCTTACCGTCCCTGCCGCGGGCGGAGCCAAGGCGGTAATCAATGGCCACACATACCCAACCCTTCTCGCAAAGATGGTCATAAAGAGGGTTGCAGAGGGCATCCACCCTGGATCCCATGGCCCATGCACCCCCGAATGAATAGATGAATACCGGCCGTTTGCCCTCTGTTGTCCGGTCCTTGAACTGATAGATATCCATCAAGATGGGTTTGCCGTCGCGGACCACGAACTCTACCGTAGTCCTGTCGGCCTTGGAGACAATCTCCGTCTGCTGCGGCTGTGCTTTGACCTCCAAAGACAAAGCCATTACAAGAGCCGCACTGATAATCAGTCTTCTTTTCATATTTATTCCTTATAGTTTAGAATCTGTTTAAACTTGTTTCCATAAAAACCTTACAGATTCTTATTTTCCTAAAAGATAGAGAACAGGCTCTTCAAGTCGTGATGCCCATGAACCTTCAGTGTGTGAAAGGCCCGGGAACACCTTGCTGACATAATGGGATTCGTCCCAACCTGCATCCCGGAACATCCTGTCCAGACGGTCCTGATACTTCGGGTACTGGGCATCGAGAGTCTGGTCACCACGGTCCATATACAGTTTGCAGCTGTTGGGCTTGAGATTAGCCCGCAGAAAATCCACGTAGCACTGGTTGGCGGGGTCGATGTATTCCTGCTCCGAATCATAGTTGGTGATATAGAGAACGGAGTGAGTGGAGAGACAGCCTGCGCCGCCGAACACCTTGGGATATTTGGCCACGGCATAGGTTGAGATAAGACCGCCCATACTGGATCCCATATGGAAAGTATGGTCCCTGTCCTTGTAAGTGGAATATTTTTTGTCTATGAACGGCTTCAGTTCCTCAACAAGA
>JAGAEZ010000134.1 GCA_017612875.1 Bacteroidaceae bacterium
CTTCATGACCTGCGGCAGGTAACCTATGGTCATCTCCTTGGGAATGGATACCGTGCCCGATGTAGGCTGCTGCAGACCGGCTATGATTTTGAGCATGGTTGACTTGCCCGCTCCGTTCTTACCCACAAGGGCAATACGGTCCTTGTCACCTACCACGTAGCTGACATCGTGAAACAGCGGGCGTGCCCCGAACTCTACCTTAAGATTCTCTACCGAAAACACCTGGAATCAGTCCTTATGCAAAAAGCTTGGCGGGATATACGCCCTCCTTTACCAGTTCTGCAATCTTGTCGACAACGCCCTGACGGTCCTCGGCATATGTCACGCCGAACCACTTGGATGTAGTGTCAAGGACCTCAACGGTTGCGGTGCCGTTGTTGATCAGCTCATTGACCATGAGCGGGATGAAATACTCTGACTTGAGAGTGTTGATGTTATCCTTAAGCCATCCCTTGAAGAAATCATCGGAGTACTTCATATAGTCAGGGGTGAATCCCCAAACGTTCATTGACACGGGAGTGTTGTCATCAATGCGTACCCACTCATCGCCGTCCTTGTAGCATACGCCGTTCTCGCGACGCAGTATCTCGGTACGTTCTACGACGGTGGTCAGATGACGCTGTGCGTTGACCTCGCATACGCCGCGTGACACCTTGCCGTTCTCACTCAGGGTGTTGGCTACACGGAATCCTACCATAGAGTAAACATTCTTGGAACCCTCGGGCAGAGAGCTCAGGAACTTACCCATCACCGCAAAGCAGTCGCGGCCGTAGAAATCATCGGCATTGATCACGCAGAAAGGCTCGTTTATTACATCCTTGGCCATGAGCACAGCATGATTGGTACCCCATGGCTTGGTGCGGTCCTCCGGGCAACTGAAACCCTCGGGCAGGTCATTAATGCTCTGGAAAACCACCTGAGTCTCTACATGACCCTCATATTTCTTGAGTACAAGATTGCGGAAATCATCCTCAAAGTCCTTTCTGATAATGAATACCACCTTGCCGAAACCGGCGCGGATAGCATCGAACACGGAATAATCCATTATAGTCTCACCACTGGGACCAAGCGCATCAAGCTGCTTGAGTCCGCCGTAACGGCTGCCCATACCGGCAGCCAGAACAACAAGTGCAGGTTTCATATACTTAGTTTGTAATAGACTGCAAAATTACACTTTTTTTCCCATCAAAAACGTTATCTTCGCATCAAGAAACCGTTACAGTCATGAAAAGATATCTTATAGGAATTTCCCTGGTTATGACGCTGTTTCTTGCACTCGGCTGCAAGAACGGAAGCTCAAGCCAGACCACAGAGGAGGTCGATGCCGACACCATAATCCTTGATGCCGACCAGTATGTACGTTTTGAGACCTCCAAGGGTAATTTCACCATAAAACTCTACCGCGAGACCCCGCTCCACCGTCACAATATGGTACGTCTGGCACGTAAAGGTTTCTATGACGGCCAGCTGTTCTTCGGTATCCAGAAAGGGTACAAGATCCAGGCCGGCGACGTCAACTCCAAGAACGCCAAGCCCGGTCAGGAGATCGGCATCGACCTTAAGGATGACACCATCCAGTCCGAGATCAACCCCTACAGGTTCTATCACAAACGCGGCGCGGTAGGCCAGGCCAGCACCTCACAGTTCCGATGCTCCACCAGCCAGCAGTTCTATATCATAACCGGCAAGAAGGTAAAGGAGTCCAACCTTACCGCTCAGGAGAACGTCATCAACAAGCGTTACCGCCAGGCCCTCAAGGATACCCTCACCCAGCCTCACGCCAAGGATATCCTGACATGGCAGAAATACGGTGAGAAGAAAAAGATAAGCAAGCTCAACCAGCAGCTTAATGACGAGACCGATGCCATACTGGCCAAGCGCAGACAGCACTTCAGATACAACCAGCAGCAGATAAAGGAGTACACCACCGTAGGCGGCGCCCATACCCTTGACGGACTCTACACCGTATTCGGTGAAATCTCTGAGGGAATGGATGTGGTCGAGGCCATATCCAACCTGCCTGCCGCAGGAAAAAACGGACGCCCCAATCCTGATGTCAGGATCATTAGGGCGTACGTTATTGAAGATGCCGGGGCCGCGCCTCAGCAATAAATCACAGTTTCTCTGCTATCTCATTGAAACTCTGCCACAAAGGATCGGCCGGCAGAGGTGCCTTGACGTCTATCATCTCGTGTGATACGGGATGCTCGAACGTCACGTGGAATGCGTGGAGCGATATGCTTCCGTCCGGATTAGACCGCTCCGCCCCGTACTTGAGGTCACCCTTGATGGGGCACCCCATCTTGGCGAGCTGGCATCGGATCTGGTGATGCCTTCCGGTAAGCAGCTCCACCTCCAGAAGGTTATAGTTCACGGAGCTGGCTACCAGACGGTATCTCAGTATAGCCTTCTTGCTGTCGGGAACCTCACGGTCATATGCATAGGAGCGGTTCTGTTTCTCGTTGCGCACCAGCCAGTTCACCAACTCTCCCTCAGGAGCCGCCGGACGGTTCTTGACGATGGCAAGATAACGCTTGTCGACACTCCCCACACGGAACATGTCATTAAGACGCGAGAGAGCCTTGCTGGTCTTGGCCAGCACCACCAGTCCGCTGACCGGACGGTCCAGACGGTGAGGCACCCCCACAAACACGTTGCCGGGCTTGTTGTATTTCTCCTTGAGATATGCGCCTACGGTGTCGGACAATGGAACATCGCCCGTCTTATCGCCCTGCACAATCTCACCCGACCGCTTTGAGACAATAATAATATGATTATCCTCGTATAAAGGAGTCATTATTAATTATCAATTACATATTCATTCCGCCGTCAACCTGGAGGACCTGACCGGTCACGTATGAGCTGTCATCGGACACAAGGAACAGAGCCGCCTTGGCAATCTCCTCAACCTGCGCACCGCGCTGCAGGGGAATTGCCTTACACCACTCAGCCAGTTTCTCCTCAGGGATCTTGCCGGTTGTCATCTCGGTGAGCACAAAACCCGGAGCTATCACATTGGCACGTATACCGCGTGATGCCATCTCCTTGGCTACGGACTTGGTGAGTCCCACCAGACCGGCCTTGGAAGCTGAATAATTGGTCTGACCAGCGTTGCCGTGAAGGCCTACCACTGATGACACGCAAAGTATGTTACCGCTCCGCTGACGCATCATCTGCGGAGTGCAGGCCTTGATGAAGTTGAAAGCGGACTTGAGGTTGGTATCAAGCACCTCGTCCCACTGCTGCTCGTTCATACGCATCATAAGGCCGTCCCTGGTGATGCCGGCGTTGTTTACAAGGATGTCTATGCGACCGAACTCCTTTACCACCTCATCCACCATCTGGGCTGCGCCCTCATAGCTTGCTACGTCCACGCGATAGCCTTTAGCCTTTATGCCGTTTGCGCTAAGCTCTGTCTCCAGGGCCTGAGCCTTCTCTACGCTGTTGATGTACACGAATGCCAGGTCTGCTCCTTCAGCTGCAAAGAGCTTGGCCATGGCAAGACCTATCCCACGCGTTGCTCCTGTAATGAGCACCGTCTTTCCTGTCAGTTTTCCCATAGATTTTTACTGTTTATTTGGTTCTGAATATCCCAAGGCACCGTAGATAAGTCTGCGTGCCTCGAAACGGATCTCTTCTCTTGTATTGCCCTGCCAGAGTTTACCTCTGATGTACGGGGCCTCGAAGCCTCTCATGCAGTGATACATGATCTCGGCGGTACGGCGTACGCTGACCACATTGAACGCTCCGCTCGTCTTACCCTCGGATATGATATCCTGAAGCATCTGTTTCTGCTTGAGGTCGAATCCCTTACGGAAATGCTCAAGTCCCCAGCTGTTACGGAAAAAGCCTGACCTCAGGGTTCCGTTGCGATCCACCGTCTCCTTTACCAGACGGAAATAGCCGAAAATGAACTCTACGATTTTCTGCTGAGCGGGCATGTTGAGATTGGCAATCTCCGCAAGTCCCGTAACAACCTTCTCCACTTCACTGTTGATTACCGCCTGGAACACCTCAACCTTACTTTCAAAATATGCGTACAGTGTGCGGCGGCTCAGCCCGGCTTCCTGGGCTATGTCTATCATTGTAGTCTCGTCGTATCCCTTCTTTACGAAAAGAACTTTCGCAGCCTCAATGAATTGTGCTCTTGTCTTAGGATTTTCCATAACTTTAAACGAGGTTACAAAAATACGAAAATTGTGAAACTACCACATATTTGCAGGAAAAAGTTTGCTCATAATGCACAAAAGGACTATCTTTGCACTCGCAAAACGAAATCGCGGAGTGGAGCAGAGGTAGCTCGTTAGGCTCATAACCTAAAGGTCGGGGGTTCGAATCCTTCCTCCGCAACAAAATCGGGGTCCCATTTGGGGCCCCGAATTTTTTTGTGGAGAAAGGATTCGGGGGAGCGGAGCTCCCCTCATACCTTTTTTTAGTTCGCTCTGCGAACAGGCGGCCTACCCGGCCGCTCTCGCTCGCATACTCGCTTCGCCCCAACACGTTTGTACTTGCGTGAGGTTTGTACCTGCGTAGTGGGGGGAGTACCGGATTTATGCGCGGAAGGTGTCCTCGGTGAGGATGAGAAGGGACTCGGTGTTCTCGGCAGGTGCGGGAGTCTTCTTGTCTTTCTTCTCGTAGTGCCACTTGGAGTTATCCGTCCACTTCTCGATCCAGTTCTGAGAATAGCAAATCCAGAATAGCAGACCCAGTCCAATGAGCCAGTAGAGGAGTTTCTTCCACCATGGAGCCTTGTCGGCAAACGGATCGGGCTCTGCCTTGAGAGGAGTCCTGCCCATCTCGGTAAGGGTGGCACCGAACGTCATATTGACCTTGACCGATGCGTTGATAGCCCATCCGTTGGCATTAAGCAGCGGAGAAAGGTTACGCTTGCGGATCTTAAGCCAAGCCAGGATCATGGACGGACCGGATATCACGAGCATGACGGCAATAACCAGGATAAGCCATTTCCACCATGACCAGTCTGACACAGAATCCGACATCTTAGCCAGTGCAGACATAAGTCCGCTGACAGCCAAGCCGATGGCAGCAAAGATACCGGCGAATGCTGCGATATCAAACGGTTTCTTCTTTTCAGCTCCGGCTGCACCGTCCTTTCCGGCACTGTCAACCTTGGCGGTCATATCGGCCATAACCTTGCTGTCCTTCTCGGCGGCACGTTTCTCTATAGTGGTCTCAATGTAGCGTCCAATCTTGCGATAGGGAGCCCAGAAGGCCTGACGTATGCTGATAGGATTCTCAATAATCTTGAATACGGTGGCATCCCACTCTGCACCCTTGCGGTCATAGAACAGGCCGTGCTTGCCCTCACGAAGGTCGGCCACATCGCCATCGGTCATAACGGCAGCTATGATCATAGTCTCACCGGTAATCTTGTTCAGGCAGTTGCAGTACAGTATGTACATGCCGCTGAGTGAAGTTGCAGTGGCGTGCGGTCCCATATCAGGCACTTTGATACAGAGCTCGCAGCAGCGCTCGTCAATATAGAGTTCACCGGCCTGGAAGATGGCCTTGCCGTCGGGATCATAAAAGTCACGGAATGAGACGAAGTTGCACAGGAATGTGTAGAAATCGCGATACAGATGAAGCAGTTTGGCAACCTCATCGATAGAGAGAGACTCAGACTCAAGAGCCTTGTCATCATCGATTATCTTGAGAAGTTCGGCCTTGCGGTCCTCTTTGAGGAATGCGTTGACGGCATCCAGGCCAAGACTCTCCACCTCGGCACCCGCCTTCTCACCCAGCCATGCCTCATAGGGGCTCAGCTTGGCTACGAAAGCGTTCCACTGCTCCTCGGTAATCTCGGCGGCTCCCTTAAACTCCTTGTCAAGAGCCATAGCCTTGAGCTTGTCAAACGTACCCTGCCAAACCGGGTTGATTCGTCCGTCTATGGGCAGAGTGTTGTTTGCTGTGATACGGGCCAGAGGATAAGACGATATCTCATCGGCGCACTGTGACAGGTCCTTATCGCTGATGGTCTCAATACGAGCGACCGATACATCCAGAGCGTTCACGCTGCCTGCATGAAATACAGCCAGCTTGCAACGCATAAAGTAATCGGCCACCTTGGCCTTGATCTGGTTTACAATATCATATACTGCAGGGGTATTGTCTGCAAAAGCAAAAATAGCCTTATCATCGGCAGCCTTCTTCTGCCATGCCGAATAGTCGGCCAAAGCCTTGTAGAAAGTCTCGATGGAATCAGTATCGGCACCCTGGAGTCCGCTACGGTCAGTCTTACCGCCAATTGTTGCCACGATAGCGGCAATGGTCTTCTTGATCTCGTCATCGCTGCTTGACTGCTCGGTAATGATACCGTCACCGTTCAAGCCGGTCTTGGCGAATATAGCCACGCTGTCATCGGCATCAGCGACCGATATGCTGTCTTTCTTAAGTCCAAGGTTCTTAAGTATCTGTTTGGCCGATGCCAGCAGACGGGCACCCTCAGGATTCTCGGTATTGATTGCTGACAGAGGCAATGTATCCTCCTTCTTAAGAAGCATGTCAGGATCCTTAAGCATAGAGGTAATCCACTCTGCAGCCTTGACAACCTCATTTACATGGATACGGCCGTTATTATCGGAATCAAGCATTTTAAGAGTCTTGGCATCGAATTCAAGACCCACAACAGGAGAGCTCAGAACTGTCCACAACTTCTGGTCAAGTTCACCCAGATGTCTAATGTCCTCACCGCTCTTAATAGCCACGCGGTTCTTTCCACCTATAGTGGAAAACTTCCAAACATAATTACCCATAAGTATAATTTGTTAGTCCAATATCCTATTATGGCTCAAATATAAACATTATACAGTATTAGTATACTTTTTTACAAAAGATTCATACCTTTGATATATTACAAACCACAAAAATGAAAAGAGCAATAACTATTCTGGCACTTGCACTCTCTGTCAGTGCATTTGCCCAGCAGGAGGTACGTTTATATGAAGGTGTTGCACCCGGCAGTGAAGGCGTTCAGGACAACGAGCGTATCAACCGAGCCCCCGACGGCAGCATCCAGAGCATATCGGGTGTAGTCACCCCCTCAATCACCGTCTTTCTGCCCGATGCCGACAAGGCCACGGGTACCGCTGTCATCCTTTGCTCCGGCGGAGGACTGATGTCACACTCATGGGGCACCGATGTCATCAATATGGCCCGCTGGCTTAATGAGCGCGGCATCGCGGCCATCGGCCTCAAATACCGGACACGTGTGATGGGCGGTGCAGGCGGCCCGCGAATGGGTGGCGGCGGACAGTCGCTTAGCGCCTCAGTCACCGAGTTCTCCAAGATCAGCAAGTCAAACGACAACCCCGACACCTCCGAGAGCGGAGTGAAGAATATTGACAACGCCATCAATGACGCCCTTCGCGCAATGGAAATAGTTCGCGAGCATGCCTCCGAATGGCATATCAACCCTGACAAGATAGGCTACCTGGGCTTCTCAGCCGGCGGCGGCGTAGGAATTGGCGCCACCGTCAGGGCAGATGCCCAGCACCGTCCCGCCTTCATGGCTACCATCTACGGTCCATCCCTTATAGACGTTGATGTTCCTGAGAACGCTCCCAAGCTGTTCATCGCCACCCGCGGTGACCATCACAACGTAGCAGCCGGTCTTGTATCCCTCTACCTCGATTGGAAACGCGCCGGAGCCAACGCCGAAATGCACCTCTACGACGACGGCACAGGCCCCTTCGGTCCCGACGATCCCGGAAACACCAGCGGCACTTGGCGCGAATCCTTCTACCGCTGGCTCACTTACAACAAGTTCTAGAACCGCGTGACTTGGGTACCAGGTACGCAACGTTACGTGGCTACTCCAGACCTTTCCGGACCCTAAACGGCGAACGCCTCCCTTTTAGTCCCCTACGGGGCCTAACGGTCGTTAAACGAAGCGCCGTTCTTAACGGGATCCTCCAAGGCCTTCCGCTTAACGCCACTCCACTGATGGTCCCTGGTACCCAAGTCACGCTCCTGCAAATCACAACCGAGTCAGTAACCCAGACGAAAAATAATACGTTTGCACGCTGCCTACGCAGGTACAGCGTATTGGAGCGAGCGAATGCTTGGAGCGAGACCGCGGTCCCGGAGGGCCGCCAAGCGAAATGGAATGGAGCGCGTTTGCCTGTGGCAAACTAAAACAAGCGACCTACTGTTCCTAAATGTATAAAGGTAATCGCGGGAATAAAAGAAAGGAATACCCGGTACTGCTTAAGCGGGTCGTAGGTCGCTGCCGTTTTTAAAAGCGCCTTAACAGGAATCACTACCACATACATAAGAGCATATACAAAAAAGAAAGCGCCTCAGGTTATTTCCTGAAGCGCTTTTAAAAACGGCAGCGACCTACTCTCCCACTTGCGCAGTACCATC
>JAGAEZ010000135.1 GCA_017612875.1 Bacteroidaceae bacterium
TGACGGCAAGGTCTATCTGATTGACGAGATTCATACTCCCGACAGTTCACGCTATTTCTACGCTGACGGCTATCAGGAGAAATTCGAGAAGGGCGAGCCCCAGAAACAGCTCTCCAAGGAGTTCGTCCGCCAGTGGCTCATAGAGCATGACTTCATGAACCAGCCCGGCCAGGTCATGCCTGAGATTACCGATGCCTACGCAGAGAGCGTATCGGAACGTTACATAGAGCTCTACGAGCACATTGT
This sequence comes from Bacteroidaceae bacterium, assembly GCA_017612875.1. Classification (GTDB taxonomy): domain Bacteria; phylum Bacteroidota; class Bacteroidia; order Bacteroidales; family Bacteroidaceae; genus Colenecus. The sequence goes on from JAGAEZ010000135.1 coordinate 247, forward strand.
AGGCGAGAAGTTCGTGAAGGAGAGCGGACCGGATCCGGCCGCCCGCATTGAGAAAAACGTAAAAAACTGGCTTGAAAACAGATAATGGGATTCTCAGTAATATTCATCATTGCCGTAGTGGTCATTTTCCTGAAGGCAGTCAACACCGCGCTGAACCATCCTCATGACCCCACCCTGGACGACAACGCCTCCGGGGAGACGAAGACGGACGTGAATGAGGGTAAGTTCGAGCCGTTGCCCCCACCGGAAGATGACAGGAAGGCTAAGCCACAGCCTTCACGGCAGCCCGATCGGAGGCAAGGACCACAACGTCCGGAAGAGCCCAAGGAAAAACCCCTCAGGTCATACGACCGCCTGTTCGGTCTCGTGGGGAAGCCGCTGGCCCACTCCGCATCCAAGGTCCGGTTCAACAAGATGTTCCGCGAAAAACGTCTGAACGCCCACTATGAGAATTTTGAACTTGACAGCATTGACGAGGTCAAATCATTGGTTTCGGACAATCCCAACCTGTGCGGCTTCAACGTGACAATACCGTACAAGGAGGAGATCATACCTCTCCTGAACCGGATGGACGAGACCGCAAGCGCCATCGGAGCCGTCAACACAGTAAGGGTGATACACAAGGAATCAGGGACAGAACTCATAGGCTACAACACTGACTGGATCGGATTCACGGAATCGTTCAGGGGACTGCTTGAAGGCCACTGCAAGGCGCTCATTCTCGGAACAGGGGGAGTGTCAAAGGCCGTCAAGTATGCTCTGGACCAGCTTGGGATAGAGAACCGCTACGTATCCCGCAATTCGACATTCGATATCATGGGTTACTATGAGCTCTCACCTTCGGTCATGGAGGAATTCGATGTCATTGTCAACTGCACCCCGCTCGGCATGTGGCCCGACACCGGGCAGTGCCCTGACATACCCTACACATTCCTGTCAGAGAAGCATCTGCTTTTAGACGTGATAGCCAATCCTGACGAAACGCTCTTCATGCAGAAGGGCCGCGAGCACGGGGCCACAGTCAAGGGAGGCAAGGATATGCTGGAGCAGCAGGCCGTGGCAGCCTGGAATATATGGAACAGCCCGGAAATATGAGGAAACCCGTCATTTTGCTGATTCTTCTCCTGCTTTGCGGACTCCTGCCGGCCAAGGTCTATACCCCGGCCGACATTCCGCTCGTACACCTTCAGGACAGGAACTGCTATACATCCAACCCCGACGGCATTCTCTCGGCCGATGCGGTCAGCCGTATCGATGCCGCATTCCGTACCATTGAGGACAGCACCGGCATTCAGGCTCTTGTGGCAGTGGTACACGAGATAGAGCCTGATGACTGCTTCGAGTTCGCGCACCTGCTGGGTGAAAAAGCCGGAGTAGGCAAATCAGGCACCAACAACGGTCTGGTAATCCTGCTCAGCACCGAAGAGCGCTGCATTCAGTTTGCCACAGGCTACGGAGTGGAAGGAATCCTGCCCGATGCCATCTGCAAGCGGGTCCAGATACGTTACATGAACCCCCACTTCTCCAATGAGGAGTGGGACGAGGGCATGGTGGCAGGAGCCGAGGCTCTCAGGGACATAATTCTCAGCAGCGGATATTCCGACCTCGAAGAGGGACCGAGTGACAGGCAGATCCTGCTTGCGCTCGCAATAGGCTTTATTATGTTCGGATTGCTGATACTGCTTGTCGTGATTCTGGACCGGCAAAGCCGGAAGTGTCCCAAATGCGGCAACATTGCCCTTAAACAAGTCGGCGTATCAACCATATCGAAAAGCAACGGGGTCAAGAAAGAGCTGCTCACATTCAAGTGTTCACACTGCGGCTTTATCACCACAAGAAACCGCACCTCGTACTATTCCACCGGGAACGGAGGCGGCACGCATCTAGGCGGCGGTTTCGGCGGCGGATTCTCGGGAGGCGGCGGTCATTTCGGAGGCAGCTACGGCGGAGGGCACTTTGGCGGAGGCGGTGCCGGATCACGTTTTTAATAACCGGATAAACAGAATTACAATCAAATAAATTGAATTATGAAGAAAAAAAGTACTTGGATCATCATTGCTGCGATTGCACTCTTTGTAATATGGGGAATCAGCATCAACAACAGCATGGTAACAATGGAAGAGAACGTCAGCAAGGCCTGGGGTAACGTGGAGAACGTATATCAGCGTCGTGCCGACCTCATCCCGAATCTGGTCAACACCGTCAAGGGTTATGCCCAGCATGAGGCCTCCACATTTGAATCAGTCGTCAACGCACGCGCCAAGGCCACAAGCATCACTGTTGACCCCGAGAACATGACAGCCGAGCAACTCAAAGAATTCCAGCAGGCACAGAGCGAGGTGGGCAGCGCACTGGGTCGTCTCATAGCCATCAGCGAGGCATATCCCGAGCTCAAGGCCAACGAGAACTTCAAGGAACTACAGGCACAGCTTGAGGGCACAGAGAACCGTATTGCAGTGGAACGCAAGAACTTCAACGAGGAGGCCCAGAAATTCAACTCTTACATCCGCAGGTTCCCGCAGAGCATTATAGCCAATATGCGCGGTTTTGACAAGAAGCCATACTTTGAGGCTGAAGCAGGTGCAAACAAAGCCCCGGTAGTGGAATTCTGATGGAGTCAAGCGAACGTTATATGCTGCGGGGCGTGTCGGCATCCAAGGAGGATGTCCACAACGCCATCAGGAACATAGACAAGGGACTGTACCCCAAGGCTTTCTGCAAGATTATCCCAGACATTCTGGGCGGTGACCCGGAGTACTGCAACATCATGCATGCCGACGGTGCAGGCACCAAGTCCTCATTGGCCTACGCCTACTGGAAAGAGACGGGCGACCTCTCGGTCTGGAAAGGCATAGCCCAGGATGCCCTCATTATGAACATCGACGACCTGCTCTGCGTAGGTGCCGTCGATAACATCCTGGTAAGCTCCACCATTGGCCGCAACAAGAACCTCGTGCCCGGCAGCGTGATAAGCGCCATCATCAACGGTACCGACGAGCTGCTGGCCGAACTCCGCGAGATGGGAGTTGGTGCATACGCCACAGGCGGTGAGACTGCCGATGTAGGCGACCTGGTACGCACCATAATAGTTGACAGCACGGTTACCTGCCGCATGAAGCGCAGCGATGTGATTGACAACGCGAACATCCGCCCGGGCGATGTGATTGTAGGCCTTGCCTCCTTCGGCCAGGCTACCTACGAGAAGGGATACAACGGCGGTATGGGCAGCAACGGCCTTACCAGCGCCCGCCACGATGTGTTCGGCAAACAGGTGGCAAAGAAGTATCCTGAGACATACGATCCCGCTGTTCCTGAGGATTTGGTATATTCAGGCGGCTTGAACCTTACTGATAAGGTACAGGATTCTCCTCTGGATGCCGGCAAGCTGGTACTCTCTCCCACCCGCACATACGCTCCGGTGGTAAAGAAACTGCTCGATGCCCTGCGCCCGCAGATTCACGGAATGGTTCACTGCTCAGGCGGTGCCCAGACCAAGATCCTGCACTTTGTGGAGAACGTACACGTAATCAAGGATAACCTGTTCCCCATCCCGCCCCTGTTCCGCACCATCCAAGAGCAGAGCGGTACTGAGTGGAAAGAGATGTACAAGGTATTCAACTGCGGCCACCGCTTCGAGGTTTATCTGCCACAGGAATATGCACGGCAGGTAATCGACATAAGCAAGTCTTTCGGCATCGATGCCCGGATCATCGGCCGCATCGAGCCCTCTGACCACACTCACCTGACCATCCACAGCGAGTACGGCACATTCCAGTATTGATTAATACAACAAACAATGCAACGGCTGGCGGTTCCCTGTCAGCAGTTGCTTTATTTTTGTCAACTGTCATCCAGTATTGTTCTGAGGAAATGATGGAGGTCAGTTTTGACTGAGAATATTTACTATAAGTCAGACAAACAGAAGGAGTTTACTCACTCTGTCGTGGCAATAATTGAAAAATATTTTGTACTTTTGTGAATGGGAAAAGAATAAAAGAGAATAAACAAGAATAAAAGAGAATAAAAGAAGGTATCAACAGCTAAGCTACAAGCAGCGCTGGGACGGAAAGGGCCGGCCATACAGCCTTATAGGAAGCGTTTGCTTGAAACAGGCGTAATAGAAACACCTCGGCGAGGCGAACTGGTGTTTGCGGTACCGTATCTGTCAGAGTATCTTCTGAAGGAAAAGGAACAGTCATCATTATAAGCGACACGGACACAGAGTAGAACTATTCTATCTGTAGGTTGATCTCGGAAGTGATGTTGAGACCGTGCCACTGATCATCAACGACAATGACGTTTCCGGTTACGGTATCACCGCTACTGTAGCCTAACTTGCGCAGCAGTGTGCCGTTCAGCCTCCATTCAAGACTGAAAGGATTCTGATTTTTTACTACTGATTTATTAGCATCAGCATAAGCTATCCATTCTCAGTTAATATTTACCTCAGCTCAAGGGATATCAAAGACGACTCATTTATAGTATCACTTCTCTAGTGATATGATTTCTCATGATTGTATCTGAGTTGGTAAGTCTGATGGCATGAGGTATTTTTGGATAAATCATGCAGGATTGATTAGTTGGAGGGGCTGAGTTTCAGGTTGACCATCATAGGTATCGTTGGTATCTCCATCTCCATTTAAATCGAGTCTGATATAGTCAGTGAGACATGTAGACCTTACCATGTCCAGTAGTTCATCTACATCTCTGACTTCAGCGAACATTTGGAAGCATAGGTCCA
>JAGAEZ010000136.1 GCA_017612875.1 Bacteroidaceae bacterium
CACAGGGCGTTGTACTCATGCTCCAGACGGTACTGGATAACCTCGAACTGGAGCTGGCCCACCGTGCCGATAAGTTTGCGTCCGTTGAACTGGCTCACGAACATCTGCGCCACACCCTCGCCCATCAGCTGGTCTATGCCCTTGGCGAGCTGCTTGGCACGCATGGGGTCGGCGTTCTCGATATATTTGAACATCTCGGGCGAGAAGCTGGGCAGCCCCTTGAAATGAAGCTTCTCACCCTGTGTGAGAGTATCGCCAATCTTGAAGTTACCCGTATCGGGAAGGCCGATGATATCGCCCGGCCAGGCCTCCTCTATGGTACTCTTGCGCTGCGCCATGAACTGGGTGGGCGACGAAAACCGGAAAGTCTTGTCCAACCTCACGTGATAGTAGGGCTCGTTACGCCGGAACCTACCCGAGCATACCTTGCAGAATGCCACCGATGAGCGGTGGTTAGGATCGATATTAGCCGTTATCTTGAAGATGAATCCGGTAAACCTGCTGTCCTCAGGCTCTACCATACGCTCCAACGCCTGCGTGGGACGCGGACTGGGAGCAATCTGCACGAAGCAGTCGAGCAGCTCCTGAACGCCGAAGTTGTTCAGTGCAGAACCGAAGAATACAGGAGCAAGCTCCCCGTCCAGATACTGCTGACGGTCGAACGGTTCATAGACACCGTCAATCAGCTCCAGGTCAGAGCGCAGTTTCTGAGCCTCACGCTCGCCCACATGGGCTTCAAGGTCCGAACTGTTTACATCAACTTCAACCTTCTCCGTCACCTTCTGCTTATCAGGAGTGAACAGGTCAAGTTTCTGCTCGTAAATATTATATACACCCTTGAAGCGGGCACCCTTCTCTATCGGCCAGCTCAGGGGACGTACATGTATCCGGAGTTCCTCCTCAAGTTCATCAAGCAGGTCAAAGGGGTCATTGCCCTCACGGTCGAGCTTGTTGACGAATACTATCACCGGGGTCTTGCGCATCCGGCACACCTCCATGAGGCGACGGGTCTGCAACTCCACGCCCTTGGCACTGTCTATCACTATGATGACGCTGTCAACAGCAGTCAGGGTGCGGAACGTATCCTCGGCAAAGTCCTGGTGGCCCGGAGTGTCCAGTATGTTTATCTTGTAACCTTCATAATCAAACTCCATCACCGATGTGGTGACAGATATCCCGCGCTGTTTCTCTATGTCCATCCAGTCCGATGTGGCGGTCTTGCGTATCTTGTTGGACTTGACCGCTCCGGCGACCTGGATCTGGCCGCCGAACAGCAGGAACTTCTCGGTAAGTGTGGTCTTACCGGCATCGGGATGAGACACTATCGCGAATGTCCTTCTTCTCTCTATCTCTTCCATTTTACAATATTCACTCTAACTCCAACGTACCCTCCCTGTCCTCACGGTAGAGCGCAGCAAGCTTTCCGATCAATGCCGATACAGCCCTGACAGCCTGCCCGGTTCCAGTGCTGACAGGCTTACCCTGCACCTTGAGCAGCCAAACCCCGTAAAGCATGTTGAAGCAGTCACGCAACTCCCCGTCGGCAGTACTGTGATTCCTGGCACGGAATTCGACAATGAACGGCAAAGCCTTGTAGTAAAGCTCCCTGTAGGCCGGCTGCCTGTTTGAGTCAAGCAGGCGCCTGTGCAGCTCCTCCAACAGCATAAGCACATTCTCGTTGACCTGCAGGTGACCGGCGGCAGTCTTACCCTCGGAACGCATCATCCCGATAAGGTCGTCATACCACTGCTTCCATTCACTGCATTCGGCATCACTGCGACCGCTCTCTTTTATCACAGTACCGTACAACCGGTCACTGTCAAGACCGGCGGCACGTATCATGTCCTCAACCTGCCACATGTAGAGCAGGTACTCGGCTATATTATTCTCTCTCAGTTCTCTCTGGACAAACATTTCAGATGTTTACAAGGATGACAGCACACCATGCGGCGGCCGACACGATAAGGATGGTTCCAAGCACCCTGTTTATTATCCAAAGCCCCCGCAGGTCGAAACGGTTGCGCAGCTTGTTTATGACTGTGGAGATTGTGAACCACCAGCAGATGTCACCAAGCAACGTGAAGAGGAATGTCTGCATTTTATGCCCGGCGCTGAAATCATCGACAGGAAGAGAAAAGAACGCAAACAGTCCCATGTAAAAGAATATCACCAGAGGGTTTACAATGGCCACAAGGAATCCCGTCAGCATAATCTGTCCCAGCGAATCCTTCTTCACAGTAACCTCCCTAGAAGCCGCAAGCGGATTGTTCCTTACGGTCGTGACACCGAAGACCAGCAGCAAGGCACATCCCGCGAACCTGACGACAGTAGCCACCATCGGATCCTCCAGATAGCCCAGGACCAGAGACAGGCACATCATGGTGATGACAATATAGACAGCATCGCTCACAGACACACCAAGACCGGTAAGAAATCCTTTCCACCGGCCTTTGTTAAGTGTTCTCTGAATGACAAGCACCCCCGACGGGCCTGTCGGGGCTGCTGCCAGAAATCCTATCGCCATACCTTTGAGAGCAATCTCAAAGATAGAATCACCGCTCATCTGCAAAATATCTGTTCCAAAGCCTTATTTAGCTTCACGAACCTGTTCGAGGCGTAACGTCATTGCGGCCTCGTGTTTCTTGCTGTCTGTAATCGTCGCACTGATTGTCAGGTTCATGTACCCCTGCGGCTTGGAAAACTCCACGTTGACAGATGGATCATCGACGATGAACTTGTTGCCCATTCCTGCATCCTTGAGCTTCAGGTCGATCTTGTCGTAGATGGAGTTGACCCAGTCCCAGTCGGCGACATCGCTTGTTCCGTCGGTATAATCAATCGAAAGCATGTTGGTGCTGACAGTCACATACTCGACAACCTTTTTCAGGACTTTCCTGTCTTCCTCGTTCAGTTCCACGCCCTGGGCCTCCGCTTCCTTGCGTATATTGTCAAGGTCTCCTCCGGGGAACTCCTTGAAAACACCGTCAATGTCTATGACAACGGCACGCGGCTTCCATGTCGAGATGATATCGCTGTCCCCGTGCTTGTCGGAAACGACCTTCATCACCGCCAAGGCGACATCAGCGGTTGTCTCCATCGTCAATGTCCCCGAGTCCAATATTACAGTAAGGTTGACCTTTATGGAAGTCCTCTCGCCTGCACGCGTCAGCACTTCCGTAACAGTTCCCTTGATATGCTTGCCTGCACAGGTATATACACCATTATTGTACCTGTAGCTGTCGCTGTAATAGGCAATCCTGTTCCTGTTATCCTTCAGCTCCACATAAATCCTGCCGCTCTCAGTCATCTCAATGGACGAAAGCTTCCTGCCGTCGCTCATCAGGACGGGTTCGTCAAGGACGAACTTACAGGCTTGTTCCGCATACTTGGGAGTGGCAATGGCCGACTCCTCGTTCTCTTTCCCGCCTTCCTCGTCATTGTCATTGCAGGCAATCAGGCACATGGCTGTCATGACAGCCACTGCAAGATAATAAAAACGGATTTTCTTCATTTTATCTATTGTTTGTCAGTTTCCGGATTCTAAAATATTCTTCCGCAGATACGGATATTCAACACAGGGTAGAACGTGATCCTGGACATGATGTCAAAGGCATCATTGAAATCCTCTTCATTGACACCTTCCTTGGTCAGTTCCTTATATTCACGGTTGCCGAAGTTGTCCTCCGCCCAAGTATATACGCCGGGGGTTCCCCATAATTTCACTCCGAAGTCACAGGACACGCCCACGCGGCCTTTCTTCGGTATCGCACGGCCGAAACCGAGACCCACGTAAGGCTTGAGGTCTTTAACCTCGATGTTGGCCTCCACATTACCGTTTTCATCGGAGGTCAAACGGTATTCCCCTATTTTGACTCCGGCTGTCCCCCAGTCCTCCTTGGCAAGGAAAGGCTCGGCATTATATAACGAAATGAACTTCCTCGGGCCATAGAAGGCACCTGCTGTCAGATGAAAACCTGACCTGAACGGATATAGATCAAGCAACAGCTTGTAATCATTGATATTCAATTTGCCCTCTATCTTAAGCTGGTCAGTGGTTATAGACTTGGAATCCACATCTATATCCACATCGGCAGAATATTTGGCGCCAGGGGACATTGACATACCGGCACGTACGGCCGCCCAGTCAGTGACAGGTGCCGCCACATCGAAGCCCAATCCGCCGGTACCGATTGACACACCTACTCCAAGATGATTGAAAAAACCGTATTCCGTTGTCTGTGCATGTGCTGCCTGCAGACATAACAGAGAGACGGCAACCGCAGAAAAAAGATGTTTCATTATACTTGAAGAGTAATTGAATTAATAATTATGTGGACAAAAATAAACAAAACAAATGAAACCGTTTCTCTTTAAGACAATTATTTTGATTATCCCTACCGCCGGAACCGGATTCAGTACGTGCATGTCCCTACCCTTCAACCTTGCCGGACAGGCGGGAACACTGTCACCGCGACACTGCCACCCTGATTCCGGAGATACGGCGTTCTTTCTTTTCCATCACCCTCATCTTCAGGTCTTTGCAAGTCAATTCCTCATATTTTTCAGGAAAATCCCCCTTGAGTTCCAGAAGGAAGCCGGCCAGCGTGTCCGCCTCGCCGACATACTGGGCATATTCGTCCTCATCCAGTCCGGTAATCCTGAAAAAGTCAGGAAGAGGCGTCTTGCCTTCGAACACGTATGTATCCGGACCTGTTTTCCTGTAACGCACCGGCTCCTCGTCGAATTCATCGTTTATCTCTCCGAGAATCTCCTCTATCACATCCTCGAGGGTGACCAGTCCCGACGTACCGCCGAACTCGTCAACCACGATGGCCATGTGTATCCTGCCGGTCTGGAAGTCGTGCAGCAGATCGTCGAGCCGGCGGGTCTCGGGAACGAAGAAAGCAGGTCTTATCAGCGACTGCCACCTGAAATTATCCCCTTTTTCAAGATAAGGAAGCAGGTCCTTGATATATAGCACCCCTTTGATGTTGTCTGATGTCCCGGAAAAGACCGGAACCCTGGAATAGAAGTTGTCATTGATACACTTCATCACATCCGCGTATGACGCCTTGATGTCAAGCATAACCATGTCTAGACGGGAGGTCATGATGTCGGCTGCCGTCTCGTCACCGAAACGTATAACCCCCTCCAGCATCTGCTGTTCGTCCTGGATATCCGCTGAATCGGTCAGCTCAAGGGCATGTTCCAGCTGATCGACCGAAATGTTGCAGGCGTTCTTCACGGCCACATGACGGGCTATGGCGTTTGATCGGACGAGAAGGGATGAGAAGGGTCTGGAAAGCGCGACCAGCACTGAGAGGACCGGAGCCGCCCTACGGCTGAACGAAAGGGAGTTGTTCGATGAATACAGTTTGGGGACAATCTCCCCGAAAAGGAGCAGCACAAAAGTCAGGAGAACAGTTATGACCGCGAATTCAAGCCATACCGATTGTCCGAAATCAACCATCTGACCGATAGCCAGGTCCAGAAGCAGTATTATGGCGACATTGACAAGGTTGTTGGTTATGAGAATGGACGCCAGAAGTCTTTCCGAATCGGATGTCAGGGCCACTATCCTGCGGTCACGGGGATCCCCGGAATTGTTCACGGTATTCAGATCCTCGGGAGACAGCGAAAAGAACGATGTCTCCGATGCCGAGACAAAACCTGACAGGAACAGAAAAAGCAGGGCTGTCACTATCGCGATGACCGACCCTGCCGTAGGCGCATTGAACGAAAGCCCCTGAAAGGCCGCCGTTCCCGTTGAACCGGCTATAATATCAATGAAAGGTGCTATGGCTCTCCGGTTTTAAATCAGAAAGGCACTCCGGATTCTCCGGTACCCGGTTGCGTCGCAGCCTGCTGGTTCTGGACAGGCGACGCGCTGTCCTGTGTACCCTGACGTTGGGATTGCCTTGTATTAAGCATCTCCATGTAGTCCACAAAAATCTCGGTCACATAACGGCGGACGCCGTTCTGGTCATCGTAGCTGCGGCTGCGGATACTGCCCTCGATATAGAGCTTGTCACCCTTGTGGACGTATTTTTCAACGGTTTCGGCCAGTCCGCGCCAGAACACCAGATTGTGCCAATCCGTCCTGTCCGGAACCTGGGTGCCGTTCTGGGCGGTATATCCGCGCTCAGAGGTGGCCAAAGTGAGATTAGCGACACACACGTGGTTATCCAGATACCTCACATCCGGATCTCTTCCCACATTACCGATAAGAATTACTTTGTTTACTGACATATAAAATAGGTATTAAAATTAGACAGGACAAATATAATGAATCATTTCCCGGACTGCAAGAGAAACACGAATTTTTTTCAAAAGTAAAAAAAAATCAAGAATATGTTTTGTTTACGATTATTTTGGAGTAAATTTGCGGACTGTTTAAAACATAAAGACTTATTGAATTAAAGAATAGAATTATGACAAAAGCACAAGTCGTTAAGGAAATCGCGCAGAAGACAGGTCTTGACAAGGCTGATGTCCTGAGTTGCGTGGAGGGTTTCATGGAAGTGGTAAAAGAATCACTTATCAATGAAGAGAATGTCTATCTGAGAGGATTCGGAAGTTTCATCATCAAGAAAAGAGCGGCAAAGGCTGCAAGGGATATCCTCAAGAACACCACAATCACTGTTCCTGAGCATAACATCCCCGCTTTCAAGCCTGCAAAGACTTTCGCCGCAGAAGTCAGGAAGTGATTCTATCAACTTTAACAAATCATTAATATGCCAAGCGGAAAAAAGAAGAAAAGACACAAGATGTCAACGCACAAGCGCAAGAAGAGACTGAGAAAGAACAGACATAAGAGCAAATAATCTAGTCTGACAAAAGACCACAAGGAACAAACTTGCCGTGATCAGTACGCGCGGGTTTGTTCTTTGTTTTAATTGATACTCAAGAAAACTGATGACAAGTGAACTGACCGTCAATGTCCAGACGGACTGCATCCAGACTGCTATCACCGAGGACGGCAACCTGGTGGAATACCAGAAAGAGAACCGGGAGATGACTTTCGCTGTGGGCAACATGTATCTTGGACGGGTGAAGAAACTGATGCCCGGCCTGAATGCCTGTTTCGTTGACATCGGGTCCGACAAGGAGGCGTTTCTCCACTACCAGGACCTCGGCCCGCAGTTCGGTTCCATCCAGAAATACGTGAAGCAGGTCCGTAGCAACCGGAAGAAGACGTATCCTTTCGGCAAGGCGCAGATATCCGGCCAGGAGGACAAGAACGGAAATATTTCGACCGCACTGGAACAGGGACAGGAAATCCTTGTCCAGATAACAAAGGAGCCCATTTCCACTAAAGGGCCCCGACTGACGGGCGACATTTCACTTGCCGGGAGGTTTATCATACTCATCCCCTTCACGGACAAGGTGTCGATTTCCTCGAAGATAAAATCCCCCGAGGAGAGAGCACGCCTCAAACAGCTTTTACAAAGCATCAAGCCGAAAAACTGCGGGGTGATAGTCCGGACCGTGGCTGAAGGCAAGAGAGTGGCCGAGCTTGACAATGAGCTCACTACCCTTTACCACAGGTGGGAAGATGCCCTGAACACGATCTGCAAATGCGAGAAACCCCCGAAACTGGTATTTGAGGAGACCAGCCGAACCCTGGCGATCCTAAGGGATCTCCTCAATCCTTCATACGAGTCCATCCACGTGGATGACGAAAAGACTTTCAACGAGATACGTGACTACATATCGGTTATCGCGCCCGAGCATATCGCCATGGTCAAGCTTTACAAAGGGGAACTCCCCATATTTGACCACTTCGCCATAACCAAGCAGATAAAATCGTCCTTCGGCCGCGTTGTCTCGTACAAGAGCGGCGCATACCTTATTATAGAGCACACCGAGGCCCTGCATGTGGTGGATGTGAACAGCGGACACCGCCTGAAGGCCGGAACGCAGGAAGAGAATGCCCTCGAAGTCAATCTCGGAGCAGCCGACGAGCTTGCCCGGCAGCTCAGGCTGCGGGATATGGGCGGTATAATAGTCGTGGATTTCATTGACATGGCTCTGGCAGAGGACAGGCAGAAGCTTTACGAGCGCATGTGCCAGAACATGGAAAGGGACCGCGCCAAGCACAACATCCTTCCTCTGAGCAAATTCGGCCTTATGCAGATAACACGCCAGAGGGTACGGCCGGTGATGGATGTACCTGTTGACGAGACATGTCCTACCTGCTTCGGCAAGGGCACCATCGGCCCTTCAATCCTCTTCACTGACACATTGGAGAGCAAGATAGCCTATCTGACAGAAAAGATAGGTGTCAAGAGATTCACGCTGCATATCCATCCTTATGTTTATTCCTACATCAACAGCGGCGTGTTCTCACTGAAAAGGAAATGGCACCTCAAATACGGCATGGGGGTCAGAATCATTCCGGACCAGAGCCTTGCCTTCCTCGCATATTCCATCAAAGACTCTGACGGCCAGGAAATATACATGAAAGAGGAGCACGAACTTGTCTGACTCCCCACCCTCCCTTATTAACACTTTCCGGATATTTACGTCATTCTTACGGAAACATAAAAACAGAGAGGAATAATATGACATCGGAAGACCTGACTGAGGCATTCAGGGCACAGAGCGACAGGCTTTTCAGAGTGGCATACTATATCCTTGAGTCTGAAACCGACGCCGAGGATGCCGTCCAGGACCTTTTTCTCAAACTGTGGAGCGGCCGTGACAGGCTGGATACAGTGGTCAACTTCAATGCCTACTGTACCACCCTCATGAAGAATCTCTGCATAGACAGGATACGCAAGGAGACCCGGATGCAGACAGTACCTGCGGAAACCGGTTTTGCGGAGAACCGTATGACAGAGGATGAGGTTATAGGGAGAGAGACGCTGGAACGGGTTTTGAAAGCCATAGACAGGCTTCCGCGCCGTCAGCAGGAAGTGATCAGGATGTATGTTTTCGAGGAGATGTCATACAATGAGATAAGTGAAAAGACCGGAATGTCTAACCTGACGCTAAGGGTGCTCCTGAGCAATGCCCGGAAGTCATTGAGAATGCAAATATGAAACGGATTGGAGATATCGGAAGGATTGGGTCAGAAGAACTGGAGCGGATAGCATCCGACAAGACTGTCCCTGCACCCGACGGTCTGGACAAAAAAATAGTCCGGACAGCAAAGGTCCTGGAACTTTTGAACGGGACACAGACCGTTGAAACGCCATCAAAAAGGAACAGGAGAATAATACTCTTCCCCTCAGCCGCCGCAGCGGCTGCGGTCATCGCGGTCATCTGCTCATTATCGGCAAGAGTGCCGCGGGACACATACGACGATCCCGCCATTGCACTTGCCAGCATGGAGCGGACATTCACATACATATCAGAGAAATTGAATTACGGCGCAGGCATAGCAAGCTCTGCCGAACCGGTATTCCAGCAAACCATAAACGTACTGAAATGAAAAGGACAGCAGCATTGACAGCAGTTCTACTGCTTTTCGCGGCATACGCAGCCGCCCAGGACTCCAAAAGCATATACAAGAAGTACTCTGACATGGACGAGGTGAACGCTGTTTACATTTCGTCATCCATGTTCAACCTTATCGGAAAACTGCCATCCATCAACATCAGCGAATCGACTGATGAGATAAACATGGCTCCGCTTGTAAAGAGCCTGAACAGCATGTTCGTCATGGACTGCAACGATGAGCGTGTATGCGCCGACATGAAGAAGGATGTGGACAAGATCATCGATAAGCACAAGATGGAGCTGCTCATGGAAGCCAAGAAGCAGGGGGAGACAGTAAGGGTGTATATAACAGGAAACGAGAAAACAGTGACCGCATTCATTCTCACGGCTTCGAGCAGGGACGGGTTCACATTCATCAGCCTTGACGGCAACATGAACCGGAAAGAGCTTGAGAAGGCTATAGCGAGTGCGGCTGAATCACTGTAGTATCATGAAGTAACGACGTCTATCTGAGTCTCAGGGTCATCCCTACAGTTACAGGATTAGAGTAAGTTATCCTGTTCCGGCCGGCCAGGTTGTCCATCTTGATGCCGAACTTCTGGGAGATAGACCATAGACTGTCACCGCTTTTCACCACATAGGTCCCTTGCTCCTTCGCGGCACGGGACTTTTTCCTTTCAAGAAAGACAAGACTGCCTGCAGGCGGAACGAAACTGCGGTCCACATCATTGAACCTGCGCAACAGGCTAAGGCTCATGCTGAACTCCTTGGCAATATCCCTCAATGTCTCGCCTTCGCCCAGCTGTACACATCTGACACCGTTGACCTCGAACTGACGGTGGGGGACGACACCTTTGGCAAGCCTGCGTGAACTGCGCTCGTCATACCTGTCCAAACCGTATCTTTCTATCAATCCGATAAGCCTGTCGGCATAATCCGGACTGGTGGCATACCCGGCAGCCTTAAGTCCTCTGGCCCACCCCTTGTAATCCTTGGTACCCAGAGAGAAGAGGTTCCGGTATCTTGACCCGTTCACGAGAAAGAGGGAATGATCCTCGAATGAATCCGCGGCACTGCTGTAACAGCGGAAACATTCGTTCCGTCTGTCGTCATCCGAAAGCATGGTCTTCCCGCGCCAGTCGCTATGGCATTTTATCCCGAAGTGGTTGTTGCATTCCGTGGCGAGCGGGCTTCGCCCGGCATCGGATTCCAGAAGCCCCTGCGCAAGGGTTATGCTTGCCGGTATGCCATACTTCTGCATGTGTCTTACAGCCAGTTCGCTGTACTTTGCAATATATTCCGAATAGGGGTCTCCGGTCCCGCCACGGGAATAACCGCCTCTCTTCGTCACGGAACAGGAGGCAAAGACGAGCAACACGGTTACGGTAAAGAGTGATTTGCGGATGGCTGAGTTTCTCATACCGCGAATTTAATTCAAAAAGATGACAAGACAAATGCTTGTGGAAGAAAAAGCCACATATCATCCCACAAAGCGGGCAATATGCACGGTTTTTCATAACTTAGCGGATTGAAAAAACGGATCAGTCTATGAAAGAGTATAAAAAAGTGTTTTCATGGAGAGTTTACGGCTTCGATGAACTTGACGCGAAGGACAGAGCCCTTGTTGAAGCGGCAAAAGACGCCACCGGCGGCAGCCATTCCCCATATTCCGGCTTCAAGGTGGGAGCCGCCGTCCTGCTTGATGACGGGACAGTAGTGACAGGAAGCAACCAGGAGAATGCGGCCTATCCGTCCGGCCTGTGCGCCGAAAGGACCGCCCTGTTCGCAGCCGGTCACAACCATCCGGACAAGAAAGTCATAGCCCTCGCGATTGCCGCACGCAACGCGAACGGATGGACAGACCGGCCCGTCACACCTTGCGGCTCGTGCCGGCAGGTCATGGCTGAAACCGAATCGCTTTCGGGAGTCCCCATCAGGACGCTGCTTTACGGAAAGCAGGGGACCATGGTGATAGAAGGCGGGACGGCAACGCTGCTGCCCTTCTGTTTCGGAGCGGATTCCATGGAATAGATACAGCAGGTTAAACCGTTCTGGTTACCTGCCACACTGTCACACCGGCGGTGTGGCAAGTTTTTTGCAGGACTGAAAAGAAAAATGCAGACCGATTATGAAAAGCGGGAAAAAACATAAACATAATATGTCAGACAACAGACAAACCGAGGAGCCGGACAACATTAACATTGAAGACGGAGCCTCACGCAATGTTCCGGAAAGTGAGGGACAAGGGAACGGCCAGGAAGCCGGGGAACAATCCGGTCCTGATGCCGGAAACAGCGGCAACGATGCGGATAACGTGACAGGGCAGCCGGAAAACAGCCTGGAACAGGAAATAACCGGACTGCAAGAGCAGATAGCATCCATGCAGGACAAGTATCTGCGCCTTGTGGCAGAGTTCGACAACTTCCGGAAACGCACAGTCAAGGAGAAGGCGGAAATCATAAAGAACGGTTCCGCCGATGTGATAACCGATATCCTTCCGGTGATTGACGACATGGAGAGAGCCGTCGCGAATTCCTCGGAATCAGGGGACTTCGCCGCCCTGAAGGAAGGTATAGAGCTGATTTACAACAAGCTGATGCATATTCTGGAACAGAAAGGCCTTCAGAAGATATCACCCAAGAACGAGCCTTTCGACACTGATTTCCATGAGGCTATAGCCTTGATACCGTCCCCCGACGAAAAGTCAAAAGGCATGGTCGTTGACTGTGCCATTGACGGATACAGACTGAACGACAAAGTGCTGCGCCATGCCAAAGTGGCGGTAGCCCAATGACAATATCCTATGAAAAATGGCAAAGAGAGACTATTATGAAGTGCTTGAGGTCCCAAAGACCGCGACAGCCGATGAGATAAAGAAGGCCTACAGGAAAAAAGCCATACAGTACCATCCTGACAAGAATCCGGGCGACAAACAGGCCGAGGAGAAATTCAAGGAGGCGGCTGAGGCTTACAGTGTCCTGAGCGATCCTGACAAACGCGCCAAATACGACCAGTTCGGTTTCGACGGCCTGAACGGTGCATCCGGATTCGGAGGCGGAGGTTTCGGCGGAGGAATGTCCATGGATGACATCTTCTCCATGTTCGGCGATATCTTCGGAGGCGGAGGTTTCGGCGGATTCGGGAACTTCGGAAGCCGTGCACGCCAGCGCGGAGAGAGGAAGTCGCAGGGTTCCGATGTCAGGATCAAGGTGTCGCTCACCTTAGAAGAAATCAATACAGGAGTTACAAAGAAATTCAAGCTCAAGAAACTCGTCCCCTGCCAGCATTGCCACGGCACGGGGGCACAGGGAAGTTCCGGAGCCGAGACATGTCCGGACTGCAACGGTACAGGTTCCGTCCTGCGCACCCAGCAGAGTTTCTTCGGAATGGTACAGACCCAATCTGTCTGTCCCCGCTGTGGAGGTGAGGGAAAGATCATCAAGAACCGCTGCCCTCATTGCAGCGGGGACGGGGTCGTCTATGGCGAAGAGATTGTCGAGGTTAACATACCGGCCGGAGTGGCCGAAGGGATGCAACTCTCGGTCGAAGGGAAAGGCAATGCGGGAAAGCACAACGGCTACAACGGCAACCTGCTGATAGTCATCGAGGAGCAACCCCACAAGAATCTTGTACGCGACGAGAACGACCTGGTATATAACCTTCTGCTTTCTGTTCCGCAGGCGACATTGGGAGGCGCAGTCGAGATTCCTACCCTTGACGGTGCCGTCAAGCTTAAGATCGAGCCCGGCACGCAACCCGGCAAGATGCTCAGGCTGCGCGGCAAAGGCCTGCCCGTAATCAACAGCAGCCAGCACGGCGACATGATAGTGAACGTGAGCGTCTATATTCCGGAAAGCATGTCGAAAGACGAGAAACAGGCTATGGAGAAATTCATGAACTCTGACAACTTCCAGCCGTCAGCAACAGTCAAAGAAAAGATATTCAAGAAATTCCGTAGTTATTTCAACTGACATTATGGATTACGGCGAAGCGCTTGACTGGCTGATGACCCAGACACCGTTGTTTCAGAACACAGGTTCGAAAGCCTACAAGGAGGGACTGGAAAACACCTTTCTCATTGACGCACATACAGGACATCCCCACAGGCTCTATCCTACAATCCATATTGCAGGCACCAACGGCAAAGGAAGCGTGGCACATACCCTGGCAGCCATACTCCAGGCTTCAGGCCTCAGGACAGGACTCTACACATCACCGCACCTGGTTGACTTCAGAGAGCGGATAAAAGTTGACGGGATTCCTGTGAGCAAAGATTTCGTTGTAAAGTTTATTGAAAATAACCGAAGCTTCCTGGAGCCCCTCTCCCCGTCATTCTTCGAGGTGACCACGGCAATGGCCTTCAGCTGGTTTGCCGACCAGAAGGCCGATGTGGCGGTCATTGAGACGGGCCTTGGCGGAAGACTTGACTGCACCAACATCATAACTCCCGTCCTGTCAATCATTACCAATATAGGTTACGACCACACTCAGCTGCTGGGCGACACGCTTTCCAAGATTGCTGCCGAGAAAGCGGGCATCATCAAGCCGCATGTCCCTGCAGTGATTGGAGAGCACTGTGAAGAGACTGCCGGTGTGTTCAGGGAGAAGGCCGCACAAGTAGGTGCACCGATTGTTTTCGCCCAAGATAATTGTAAGATTTTTTCGTATAAACAAATCAATCCGGGGCTTATCGTTTACGAAGCATCCGGCTATCCCGGTCTCAAGAGCAGCCTGGCCGGGCGCTGCCAGCCGAACAATGCCAACACAATCCTGACAGCAACCGATATCCTTGTCAGATCGGGCTTCACGATCACTGAACGGGATGTAAGGAAAGGATTCAGCGATGTCTGCAGGATGACAGGTCTTGCAGGCAGGTGGCAGACTCTTTCCGAAAACCCGCTCACGATCTGCGATACCGGTCACAACAGCCACGGATTCAGATATATTGCCCGGCAGCTTGAAGAGATGTCCTCGGCTCCCGGTTTCGGAACCCTGCGCATAGTGCTCGGCATGGCCGGGGACAAGGATATCTCAAATGTCCTGGAGATCATCCCGCACAACGCGGTGTACTATTTCACACAGGCATCGGTAAAACGTGCGGCCGACTCACGGGAACTAAGGTCCAAGGCCATGGCCGCCGGCCTTGAGGGAGAGGCGTGGCCCACAGTCAGGGAAGCCTACGGCAAGGCACTTTCGGACTCGAGCCCGAACGACCTGATTTTTGTGGGAGGCAGCACTTTCGTGGTGGCCGACCTCCTCTCATCGATGAAAATGACACCCTCAAACTGATTTTTGGCCGTTTTATTTGCTCCATTATACATTTTTGCCTTAATTTGCGTAATTAAATATAACACAATTAATGCAATTCATACAAATGAGCAATTCCTTTACAAACGGCAATCTGGCTGGCCTCAGGAGAGAGGACTTCCAGGCCACTGTCCAGGGAAAGAAGACAGACCTTTTCATCCTGAAGAACAAGAAGGGCAGTGAAATCGCGATAACCAATTTTGCAGGAGCCCTGCTCTCCGTCATGATGCCCGACCGCAACGGCAAGATGGAGAGCGTGGTGTGGGGCCATGACAGCCTCGAGCATGTGATGAACAGCCAGGAGACGTACCTGAGTGTTCTCATCGGACGTTACGGAAACCGTATCGCAGCCGGAAAGTTCACCCTCGACGGCAAGCAGTATGAGCTGGCCGTCAACAACGACCCGAACAGCCTTCACGGAGGTCCCACCGGATTCCACAAACGCGTTTTCGATGCTGAACAGACCGACGGCCAGACACTTCACCTTCACTATCTGTGCAAGGACGGTGAGGAGGGATTCCCCGGCAATCTGGACGTGAATGTCACATACCGTCTGACCGATGACAACGAGCTGGTCATAGAGTATGAAGCGACTACTGACAAAAAAACCGTGGTCTGCCTCACACATCATGCCTACTTCACTCTGAACGGCATGAAGAAGAATCCTCCCACAGTGCTCGACTACGATCTCACCATCAACGCCGACCATTACATCCCTATCGACAACACAGCAATCCCACTCGGTTCCATTGACAAGGTGGAAGGGACCTCATTCGATTTCCGCACGCCCCACAAGGTCGGGGAACGCATCGGAAAGGGACAGCAGACCAGCAACGGCAACGGCTATGACCACTGCTGGGTTCTCAACAAGCGCGAGCCCGGAGAACTGAGTTTCGCCGTCAAGTGCGTTGACCCAGCCAGCGGACGGACCCTGGAGTGCTGGACCACCGAGCCCGGCATACAGTGCTACACCGGCAACTATTGCAGCGGAAGCACCTGCGCCCACGGTTCCGACCTGCCTAAGCGCTGCGCCATCTGCTTCGAGGCCGAGCACTTCCCCGACAGTCCCAACCACCCATACTTCCCATCGACAGTACTGAATCCCGGCGAAGTCTATACCCAGACCACAATCTACCGTTTCGGAGTGGAATAATACCCTGCATCATGGAAAATACTGTTCTGAGAAACAGATTCCGGGACAAGTTCGGTCATGAAGGTGACCTTTATTTCTCACCCGGACGCATAAACCTGATTGGCGAACACACCGACTATAACGGCGGATTCGTCTTTCCCGGTGCAATAGACAAAGGTATCACGGCCGAGATATGCAGGAACGGGTCACGCAAGGTGCGTCTCCTGGCAATCGACATAGAGGAGGACAACTACGTGGAGTTCAGCCTGGACGATACGGAGAAACCTTCCCGGCACTGGGCCTGCTACATATTCGGAGTATGCAAGGAGCTGGAGAAGCGCGGAGTGCATCCGGGCGGTTTCAACGCCGCATTCACCGGTGACATACCGCTCGGTGCAGGACTGTCATCATCGGCGGCGCTCGAGAGTGTGTTCGCATTCGCCTTGAACACCATGTTCGCCGACGGACGCGTTGACAAGTTCGAGCTCGCCAAGATAGGCCAGGCCACGGAGCATAACTACTGCGGTGTCAAGTGCGGCATCATGGACCAGTTCGCCTCGGTTTTCGGCCGCAAGGGATGTCTCATCAGGCTTGACTGCCGTTCCCTCGAATATGAATATTTCCCGTTCAACCCCACAGGATATGACCTCGTGCTGATCGATTCGTGCGTAAAGCACTCTCTCGGCACGGAATACAATGAACGCCGCGAGAGCTGTGAGAATGCCGTGGCGGCCATGAACCGTGTTTTCGGCGGAGTGGAGACCCTCCGTGACGCGGACTATTCCATGCTGGAGGCCGTAAAGGAGGAGATATCCGGAACCGATTACCGTAGGGCCAGGTATGTCCTCGATGAGAAAGAGAGGGTACTTACCGTATGTGACGCCCTCAACAAAGGGGACTACGGACTCGTGGGACGCAAGATGTACGAGACCCACTGGGGCCTCAGCCGCGACTATACCGCAAGCTGCCCTGAACTGGACTTTCTCGTGGAGACTGCCCGGGAATGCGGCGTGACCGGAAGCCGTATGATGGGCGGGGGATTCGGAGGCTGTTCCATAAACCTCGTCCGCAGGACCCTTCGCGACAATTTCATATCCAAAGCCACCAGGGACTATTCCAGGAAATTCGGAATCACGCCGAAGGTCTATAGGGTGATAACCGGCGACGGTTCCCGTAAGCTGTAAATTTCATCAACCAACTAAATAATTTTCAAAACAATGAAAAAAACAACCTTTTTCATGCTGGCAGGCCTGCTGACCTTGTGGGCCTGTTCACAGAAAGAGTCAGCTCCGCTGCTCAACAAGGCTGACTTCCAGACTCAGTTTACAGGCAAGAAGACTGACCTGTACAAACTGACCAACAAGAACGGATGCGAGGTCTGGGTTACCAATTTCGGTGCACGTATAGTGGCCATCTCGGTCCCCGACCGCGACGGCAAGATGCAGGACGCCGTCATCGGTTTCTCCAACATCAAGGACTACACGACCCAGGCCAGTGATTTCGGTTCTTCGGTAGGCCGCTACGCAAACCGCATAAACCAGGGCAAGATAACACTGGACGGCGTGACTTACCAGCTGCCGCAGAACAATTTCGGCCACTGCCTGCATGGCGGATGCACCTTGACGCCGGAGCCTATGGGCTGGCAGAACCTTGTCTATGATGTCAAGGAGGTCAAGGATAACAGCATCACACTGGTCATGAACTCACCCGACGGTGAGGCCGGTTTCCCGGGCAACGTTGTGGCAACCGTCACCTACACCCTGACTGACAAGAACGCCATCGACATAGTATGGAGGGCAACCACGGACAAGAAGACCGTCATCAACATGACCAACCACAGCTACTTCAACCTGAACGGCGACCACTCCATTCCAATCACCAACCATATCCTTACCCTCAACGCCAGCAACTTCACCCCATGTGACGACACATACATGACCACCGGTGAAATACTGCCGGTAGCAGGCACTCCCATGGATTTCACCAAAGGCAAGGCCATAGGCAAGGAGATAAACAACTATGACTATGTACAGCTCAAGAACGGCAACGGCTATGACCACAACTGGGTTCTTGACACCAAAGGCGATGACACCAAGTGCGCAGCCAAGCTATACAGTCCCATCACCGGTATTTATGTGGAGGTCTATACCAACGAGCCGGGCATACAGTTCTATTCAGGCAACTTCCTGGACGGCTCCGGCACGGACAAGCAGGGTAACAAGATGGAGCAGCGCACCGGCTGCTGCCTGGAGACCCAGAAGTTCCCCGACAGCCCCAACAAGGCCAACCTGCCCGGATGGTACAGCGCGGAGCTCGCTCCCGGCCAGCAGTACTACAGCCACTGCATCTACCAGTTCGGCGTTGAATAAACACGGAATTATTAATTTACTAACATAAAAAAAATGGATAACAGCATTATGCAAGGACTGGCCAACAATGGTTTCAAACCTGTTGACTATGTGATTTTCTTTATTTATCTGGCCGTACTTATATTTCTCGGCTTCTTCGTGTCAAGAAAGAAAGACGGTAAGGAAAAGAGTTCGAACGATTACTTCCTGGCCGGCAACACCCTTACATGGTGGGCAGTAGGCGCTTCACTGATTGCAGCCAACATCAGCGCGGAGCAATTCATCGGAATGAGCGGCTCCGCATACGCTTCCGGTATCGCAGTCGCCGCATACGAGCTTATGGCCGCCATCACTCTCGTTGTAGTAGGCAAGTTCATCCTGCCGGTAATGATCAAGAACAAGGTGTTCACTATTCCCCAGTTCCTTACCAACCGTTACAACAAGGGAGTGGGTCTGGCATTCTCCATATTCTGGCTCTTCCTCTATGTGTTCATCAACCTGACATCGGTTGCATGGCTCGGAGCTCTCGCCATAGAGCAGATCCTGGGTCTGAAAGGTGCAGTACTGATGGTAGGAAGCACTACTGTATCGGTACGTCTCCTTATCATCATCTTCCTGTATCTGGTTGCCGGTGTCTATTCAATCTACGGAGGTCTGGCATCAGTGGCATGGACCGATGTTATGCAGGTAGTGTTCCTTGTAGGCGGCGGCCTTATCACCGCTTTCTTCGCCCTGAAGACCATCGCCCCGCATCTTGGTGTTGACGGTGCCATACCCGCTCTCGGTCAGGTCATGGAACGCTTGGGAGAGATTCCGGGCGACCGCCACTTCAATCTGGTGGTTGAACGTCAGGCAGACCTGTTCCCCAACATAGCCGATGATCCCTACTTCACTCTTCCGGGCATTGTCCTGATTGTGGGTGCCATGTGGCTTACCAACCTCGGCTACTGGGGCTTCAACCAGTACATCATCCAGAAGGGTCTTGCCGCCAAGAATATCGATGAGGCCAAGAAGGGTCTTGTATTCGCAGGTTTCCTCAAGATTTTGATCCCGTTCATCGTCTGCATACCGGGTGTCTGCGCATATCTGATATGGAACGACACTGACCTGCATAACCGTCTGCTCGGCGAAGGACTGCTCTCAGGCTCAATCAACATTTCCGATGACGCATATCCTTTCCTGATCCGCAACTTCACTCCTGTTGTAGTCAAGGGTCTGTCATTCGCAGCTCTGACCGCTGCCGTGATCTCATCACTGGCTTCGATGTTCAACTCGACATCAACCATCTTCACGATGGACGTTTACCATCAGTTCATCAACAAGAAGGCAACTGACCGCACTCTGGTTAAGGTAGGTCGTATCACTGCTGTTTCAGCTCTTGTAATTGCCCTGATAGCCATCTATCCCATCATGGGCGGAGCCGACCAGGCATTCCAGATCATTCAGGAGTATTCAGGATTCGTATATCCGGGTATCGTAGTTATCTTCAGCCTCGGTCTGCTCTGGAAGCGTTCAAGCGGCACCGCAGCTATCGTTACCGCTATCAGCACATTCGTATTCTCAATACTGTTCAAGGTAATCATGCCCAACACTCCGTTCCTTATCCGTATGGGTTATGTGTTCTTCGTGCTGGTCACACTGTTCGTAGGCCTCTCACTCATGAGCAAGAAGCCCGTCGAAGCTGCGAAGCTTGATAACGAGACCATCGCCACACAGCTCAAGTGGAGCAAGATCCTGTTCGTATTGTCAGCTCTGTGCTATGCTCTCGGTGCCGTCGTCATGCTTGGTAACGCTGACTGGTGCGTCAAACTGCAGAACCTTGGATTTGAAGGCATCTTCTTCCTGGCAACAGTATTCCTTGTACTGGGTATCTACCTGACATCAAATGCCAAGGACAAGGTACAGGATCCCAAGGCCATCAACATCGATCTTTCCCTGTTCCGCACCAACAGCCAGTTCAACATAGGTGCATACGGAATCATCATCCTGCTGGCCATACTTTATATAACTCTCTGGTAATATGCTGGAAGAACTGAAAGAGAAGGTATTCCGTGCCAATCTTGACCTTGTGAAACAGGGTCTGGTCATATTCACGTGGGGCAATGTATCGGGCATAGACCGCGAGAAAGGCCTGGTTGTCATCAAACCCAGCGGCGTGAGCTATGACGAGATGAAGGCAAGTGATATGGTTGTAGTCTCCCTTGAGACCGGCAAGGTCGTAGAGGGGGACCTCAACCCTTCATCGGACACTCCTACACACCTTGTGCTGTACAGGGCATTTCCCAATATCCAGGGCGTGGTCCACACCCACTCTACGTACGCTACCGCATTTGCGCAGGCCGGCCGTGACATTCCGAACATCGGAACTACACACGCCGACTATTTCTACAAGGACATTCCTTGCACGCGCGATATGACTGAGGCCGAGGTTAAGGGACAGTATGAGTTAGAGACTGGCAATGTGATTGTGGATGAGATACTTAACATCCGCAAGATCAATCCTGACCACACTCCGGCCGTACTGGTCAAGAACCACGGTCCTTTCTCATGGGGAACATCGCCCGACAATGCGGTATATAACGCAAAGGTGATGGAGCAGTGCGCCAAGATGGCTTTCGTGGCTCTGTCAGTCAATCCGGACCTTACAATGAATCCGCTTCTTATCGAGAAGCACTATATGCGCAAACACGGCCCTAATGCATATTACGGCCAGAAAAAGAAATAACCTGATTACAGATTTTGATTATGAACAAACCATTTGAAAATTATGAGATATGGTGGGTGACCGGTGCACAGCTCCTCTACGGAGGTGATGCCGTTGTCGCAGTTGACGGACATTCAAAAGAGATGGTAGCCGGCCTGAACGAGTCCGGCAACATCCCCGTAAAGATAGTTTATAAAGGTACTGCCAACAGCAGCAACGAGGTTGAGGCCGTGATGAAGGCCGCCAACAATGACGAGAAATGCATAGGCATCATCACCTGGATGCACACCTTCAGCCCCGCCAAGATGTGGATCAAGGGTCTGCAGGCTCTTGAGAAGCCTCTGCTCC
>JAGAEZ010000137.1 GCA_017612875.1 Bacteroidaceae bacterium
CCTGATTTCAGCAAGATTGACGGCAAGGTGCTCATAACCGCTCTTGGACAGGCATTCATGTCATTGAGTATAGGCATAGGTATCCTTCTCACTTACGGCTCGTATGTCAAGACCAAGGAGGATATCGCAATGACTGCCATATCCACAGGCCTTATTGACACGCTGTTCGCTATCATTTCAGGATTGGCTATCATACCTGCAGTCTATGCAATAGCCTTCATGAACGGCACTACACCAGCTGTCAACGCCGGCCCCGGACTGGTCTTCATCACCCTGCCCGGAGTGTTCGCCTCAATGCCGGGCGGCGGTATCGTAGCCATCCTGTTCTTCCTCTCGCTGCTGCTGGCCGCTGTGACATCGGCCATATCGATGCTTGAGGTTATAGCGGCGTATTTCATTGAGGAGTGGCATCTTTCCCGGAGCAAGGCGGTCACTGTCAGTATGGTGATAATCATTCTGCTGGGTTGTATATGCTCCCTCTCCCAAGGCATGCTGTCAGGCGTCAGCGTTGCGGGCATGAACATCTTTGATTTCTTCGATGTGATATCATCCGATGTCCTTATCACCGTGGGAAGCCTGATAATGGTTCTGTTTGCCGGCTGGCGTATCAAGAAAGCCGGTTTCATGGATGAACTGACCAGCCACTACACCTCCCGCACTCCAGCCTGGCTGTTCCGCTATGTATGGTTCATGGTCCGCTGGGTGGCGCCAGTAATAATCATCGTGATAATGCTCAGCAACCTGCTGCTCTGAGAATCTGTTAAACTACGTTAATCATGTTGCGGTTATGGAATTGTGCAATATCTTTGCAGTGTATTAGCGTATTAATACACCGATAAACAACTGAAATCAAACAACAAATAACTGATTATGAAGAAAACAATCTTTTTACTTGCATGCATTATGGCATTCCCGTTTATGAATGCACAGGACACAGACCGCAGGACACGTTTGGAAAAACATCTGTACTATCTTGCATCGGATTCGCTTCACGGACGCATGGCCGGCTCGGAGGACGGGATCAAGGCACGCGCCTACATACTGGGACAATGGAAAGAGATAGGAATAGAGCCCTTCTACTCCGACGGATATGAGATGCCGTTCTCACGAAACGGGCTTGACATGGCCAATCTGGTGGGCATAATTCCCGGCAACGATCCCGTCCTGAAGGATGAATACATACTCCTGGGGGCTCACTTCGACCACATAGGTTATAAGAACGGTGAGATATGCAACGGAGCCGATGACAATGCATCGGGTTCAACAGCCTTGATCGAGATAGCACGTATGCTCAAAGAGAACCAGAGCCAACTCAGGCGCAGCGTGATAATAGCAGCCTTTGACGGTGAGGAGCAAGGACTCTGGGGGTCTGAAGAACTTGCAAAGAAGATGAATTCAGACGGTTCCATAAAAAGGATAAAATGCATGATGAGCATTGACATGGTGGGTTGGTACGCCAAGAACGGCAAGCTGGAAGTGCTTGGAACAGGAACCATGAAAGGCGGCCGGAGAATAATCCAGGACAACACTGGCGGACTCAATCTTAAGATCGAGGATTTTGAATCAGGTATATTCACAGCCACGGACACCCGCAGTTTTGCCATGAACTACAAAGTTCCCACGCTCCACGTGTTCACCGGACTGAAGTCACCGTACCACAAACCCGCCGATGACCCTGAACTGATTGACTATGAAGGTCTGGACAGCATCAGCTGTTTCATAACAAGAGTAACGCAAGAGATGGCATCGGATCCCGGACTGGAACCCTCAGGAAAGATCGCTGAGGTTCACTCTAACAGGAACAAGCCCTTTGAACTGGGTATCAGCGGAGGCTGGACGACATCTTCAATCTCATTCCCTGATGCCGCCTTCTCAACCAATGGCAAATACGGTTTATCGGCAGGTGTGACCGCACAGTACAACCATGGTTCTATGGGATACCGCTTAGGAGCTTTTTACGAAACCTCCAGAAGCATGTTCCCGGACCAGAACAACCTTTTCACTTCATCGCTCAATTATCGTCAGGAGGCAGTTGAAGTACCTCTTACCTTCATCATTCAGAACGAATCACCCGCAATAAGGATATATGCCGGTTTTGGCGCCAATGCACGGTATATCTTAAGTTCATCTCTCGAGAATCTTGACTGCAAGACGAACGACCTCCAGTGGGGACTTCACTTTATGTTCGGTATGAAATTCGGACATTTCTTCCTTGAGGACTATTTCTTAGGACAGATGAATGAGCTGTTCGATACGAATACCGGTGCACCCAAAGCAAAAATCAGCCTGAGCACTTGCAAGATAGGCTGGGTGTTCTGATTCCGTCAAGGTAACCTATGACACAGAGAACCCCTCCACGATATCTTTGCGGAGGGGTTCTCTATGTTTATTTCTTAGGAAGAACCTGATCAGTCTTTTGTAGCAGCCTCCAGTTTGCGGCGGAGGATGAACATGATAAGACCGGCTATGACGCAGAGAGCAATCAGGATTGCCCAGTTGGCCATTAGCGGAATCTTCTTCCACAGAGCTGACGGAATGCGGCTCAGGTAGTTACCTATGGCAGTAGCGGCAAACCATCCGCCCATCATCAGGCCCTTGTACTTGGGAGGAGCCACCTTACTGACAAAGCTGATACCCATAGGGCTGAGCAGCAGCTCAGCTACGGTAAGCGTGAAGTAGGTGCCGATGAGCCAGTTGGGGCTGAGAACACTCTGAGCCTGGTCACCCAGGTCCTTAGGTGAAATAAGGTCAGTGGATGCTGCTGTAATCACGGCAAATCCCACACCTGCCAGCAACATACCGAGACCTATCTTGACAGGAGCTGAAGGCTCCTTGCCTTTCTTTCCCAGCGCACCGAACACTGCAACCGAAACCGGAGTAAGCGCCACCACGAAGAACGGGTTGAACTGCTGGAAATCGGAAGTGGCGGCATTGAACGGATCAGGCATGTTCATGTAGAATGCTATGGCACCTGCCCAAAGAGCAAGTGTAGCAATACCGGCTATGATGCGGGCCTTCCTGGTGTCGCTCTGGAATATGGCGAACAGCGTGTAGATTGAAACTGCAATGAGAGCCAATGACCAGATGTTGAACCACATGCGGTTGACACCGGTAATGCCGTTCAGCTTGGTATATTTGTCGGCAAAGAATGTCAGGGCGGAGCCGTTCTGATGGAACGCCATCCAGAAGAAGATTACTACAGCGAACACAAGCAGCAGAGCCACGATACGGTCTTTGGTCTGCTTGGGAGTGAGTTCCTGAATCTGTACGTTCTGGGCCTTGGCCTGCTTGGTATTGACATCGGCATGTTTGAACCAGGGACGGCAGAAGAAATAGATGAGCAGCGAAAGCACCA
This sequence comes from Bacteroidaceae bacterium, assembly GCA_017612875.1. GTDB lineage: Bacteria > Bacteroidota > Bacteroidia > Bacteroidales > Bacteroidaceae > Colenecus. The sequence goes on from JAGAEZ010000137.1 coordinate 3,356, forward strand.
GTGAAGCGCAAGCCACAAAGAAGCAGAGGCGATAGCCCTCGGCAAGTGACTGCAGATAAGCGCCGGACTGAGCACCGAACACTACGGTTGCGTTGTCAATAGGAACAAAGTGATAGCCTGCACCTTCAATATGCGGATTGTAGAGAGCCTTGGCCATTGCGGGGGCGAACATGGCACCTATGTTGATGGCCATGTAGAACAGGCTGAATGCAGCGTCACGCTTATCGGAATACTTGGGATCATCATAGAGATTACCCACCAGCACCTGCAGGTTACCCTTGAACAGGCCTGTTCCTACAGCAATCAACGCCAGACCGGCAAACAGTGTCCACTTGTCAAAGACCTGTGTGGCCATAGGGACTGCCAGAGCCAGATAACCGAATATCATTACGAATGCGCCTATGGTGACGCACTTGCCGTAACCTATCTTGTCGGCTATGATACCACCCAGCAGGGGCATGAAATAGACTCCTGCAAGAAAAATTGCATACACTTGTCCGGCTGCATTCTCATCCCAGCCGAACTTGGCCCTCATGTAGAGGGTAAAGATGGC
>JAGAEZ010000138.1 GCA_017612875.1 Bacteroidaceae bacterium
GCGGTAACCCAAATGCAGACGCGCACCCTTCATGGTACACTCTATAGGCAGCACACCGGCCATAGGCCAGACCTTTCCTTCCTGATCGGTTATGGAGCGTGAAAGGTACATCATGCCGCCACACTCGGCAAGGATACGTCCGCCTTTCTCGGCATACTGCACAAGCTGTGAGGCGAGAGTCCTGTTCAACGCCAGTTCAGGCGCAAACAACTCAGGGTATCCTCCAGGCAGATATACCAGATCTGCATCAGGCAATTCATCCCCGGCCAATGGGCTGAAGAACCTGACCTCACCCGTCTCTGCAAGCCGGTCCAGATTCTCGCGATAACAGAAGTTGAAAGCCCTGTCCTTGGCAACAGCGGCAATGATTCTTTTACCGGTACCAGAGAACGGCTCAGGACTATTGGTAACGGTGCTGTCCCCTATGGTCTCCTGCCCGCTGAGCGAGATGAGCATATCCAGATCCACATTAGTCTCGATAAGGTCTGCGGCACGGTCAGCAAGGAGATTCAGTTCATTCTCCAGTCCTACAGTAAGGCCAAGATGACGCGACGGCACATCAACCCCCTCAGCACGCGGAATCCAGCCCGCACACTCCATTCCGGCATCCGAAGCAGCCTCCCTGAGGAAAGCATAGTGTGACTCCGATGCGACCTGGTTGAACACCACCGCCGCAATCCTCACATCGGGCCGGAAAGTCTTCATGCCATGCAGAAGAGCCGCCACTGAATAGGCTGCGGATCGGGCATTGACCACCAGCAAGACAGGCACATCCAACAGCGAAGCAATCTCCGCACTGCTTCCACGCATCCGGTCATAGCCGTCAAACAGCCCCATCACACCTTCAATGACAGCGGCATCCGCTCCGGAAGAATAATGTGAAAAGACAGAGCGGACATGACCATGTGAAGCCATCCAGGTATCCAGATTGACAGACTGCCGTCCCGATGCGATGGTGTGGAACTGTGTGTCGATGTAGTCGGGTCCGCACTTGAAAGGCTGCACCTTGAGTCCTCGCCGGGCAAGTGCACGCAGCAGTCCCATAGTGAAGGTGGTCTTGCCGCTTCCCGATGTTGCCGCCCCTACCAGAATCCGAATCATCCTGAACCTTTTTTTAGCAAAAATCAGCTGTTATCTGGCCAGATTGTAGATTGCCGTCAGATCCTCCGGACTGAGCACCTTGAACTGTCCCTGCGTGATCGTGTAGCCGTGACTGCACTTCCGTACCATTTCCCCGATCTCCGCATCAGTAATCTCACGGCCTATCAGCTCACGGATATTGATCGGCATACCTATCGAGTGATAGAAACGCTCCATGGCCTCTATTCCACGGACGGCTGTTCCCTCAGGATCGGTAAAGTCATTCTCCACTCCCATCACGTTCACTGCAAAGCGTACGAACCGGCTCACATCACATTTCAACACATAACGTGCCCAGCTGGGCCAGACTGCGGCCAGACCCGCGCCATGTGTCACATCGAACATGCCGCTCAGCTCATGTTCAAGCTGATGGGTCGCCCAGTCCCCTATGCGGCCACAACCGGTAAGGTCATTGTGGGCCAGACTGCCTCCCCACATTATCTGTGCGCGGTAACGGTAATTCTCCGGATCCCTGAGCACCTCGGGGACACACTCCATCATGGTGCGGAGCAAAGCCTCTGCCACGGCATCGGTGAGGTTCATGTCGCCGTCATGGGAGAAATAACGCTCCATGGTGTGCATCATGATATCGGTCACACCTGCCGCTGTCTGATAGGGAGGCAACGTGTATGTGCGCTCAGGGTTCATGATTGCGAACTTGGGACGGCTCAGGTTGTTGGAGTAACCGATCTTGACATCACCGTCCTCATTGGTGATCACGCTTGACTCACTCATCTCACTGCCGGCGGCAGGAATGGTCAGGACCGACGCCACAGGCAGGCAGGTCACCGGAGTGTAGCGCTGCATATATACATCCCAAACATCGCCATCGTACGGCACACCGTATGCAATGGCCTTGGACGAGTCTATAACACTGCCGCCGCCGACTGCAAGGATAAAGTCAACCTTCTCCCTGCGGCAAAGTCCAATACCCTCATGCACTTTTGAAAGACGCGGATTAGGCACCACGCCACCCAGCATGACATACTCAACGCCCCCCTCCCGGAGCAGACGCTCTATCTTGTCCAACAACCCGGACTTGCGGGCACTGCCGCCACCATAATGAACCAACACCTTGGAACCTCCATACTTGCGTACAAGCATGGCCAGCTGTTCTTCCGATCTACTGCCGAACACCACTTCAGTGGGAGCGAAATAATTGAAATCCACCATATCAAATTACATATTTGGTTTTTGTTAAATCTGTATCATCTATTATATCTGTTTTTAAGTAACAATTCATGGAAACAAATTTAAGCAAATTATGCGTCTGAAACAATAATTTCACGGAAAAGGCTATATTTGCAACTGTTACTAACCCTAATCAGCAATATGAAGAAAATCGCATTGGTCGCCATTGGAGCAATCACATCGTATCTCACCGTACAGGCTGACGCTTTCAAGATTGGAGAACGCGGCTATTTCGAGAAATCAGGCATTAACGTTATGGCCTTCCAGGACACCTATCCCGAAGGACACCAGGCCGGCGTATGCGTCATCATGAACGGGACCCGCATAGCCACCAACGGAGACCTGCGCCTTGAGGCCACACCGGGCCAATGGCAGCCCCTGCCCAAGCAGAACCGCCGCACAGTGGACGGCAACTCCATCACCACATGGCTCAGCTATCCCGATTCATCAAGACACGAGACAGGTTTCAACCCCATGCTCTATCCTGACCTTCAGCTCAGCTACTCCGTACGTGTGGAAGGCGTTGAGGACGGAGTGATGGTAACTGTTGACCTTGACAAGCCCGTACCAAAAGAGTTTCTTGGAAAGGTGGGATTCAATTTCGAATTCTTCCCGGGCATACTCTTCGGCAAGCCCTGGATAATGGACGGCAAGGCCGGAATCTATCCGCAGCAGCCCAACGGCCCGGTCGATACGCCGGTGAGCAATCTGGAACACATAGGAGATTTCCATACCGGACGCGGCTCCAGAATAGACCGTGAACATTTCCTGGGTGATGCCGAAGTGTTCAATCCTGTCCGTGCCGATGACATAATCTCCACCCCGTATGCTGTAGGCCGCAAGTTCACCTCACGCCCTGACGACAATCTCTGCCGCCTCACAGTGGAGAGTCTGGGCGAGACCGAACTCAAACTATATGACGGCCGCATGAACCATAACAACGGTTGGTTCGTACTCCGTTCCGAAGTCCCCGAAGGTGCCGTCAAAGGAGCAATAAAGTGGCTAATCAAACCCGCTGTGACCGAAAGCTGGATGTACAAACCCGTCATCCAGACCTCACAGGTGGGTTATCTGCCCGCACAGCCCAAGATAGCCGTGATCGAACTGGATGCCAGAGCCAAGGATGCAGAGAAGCGTACCTGCTCACTCTACCGTATCTCTGACCAGGGGCCGGTCAAGGTGAAGGATATAGTCCCTCAGTCCTGGGGCTCATTCCTGCGTTACAACTATCTCCATGCTGATTTCTCCGATGTGACCGAAGAGGGTCTCTACCAGTTGCGGTATGAAGGCAGCGAATCCCCCGTTTTCGGGATAAGCCCGGATATTTACGACCGCGGAGTCTGGCAGCCTGTCATTGAGTATTTCCTCCCTGTCCAGATGTGCCACATGCGCGTGAACGAGAAATACAAGGTATGGCACGATGCCTGCCACATGGACGATGCCCTGATGGCTCCTCCCTACAATCACATTGACGGTTACGACCAGCGTCCAGGACTCTCAAAATTCAACCCTCTGGAGAAGGTCAAGGGAGTGAACATAGGCGGATGGCATGATGCCGGCGATTTCGACCTGCGGATAGAATCACAGGCCGGTGAGTCCTATATCCTCTCATTGGCATACGAAGCCTTCCATCCTGATATTGATGTAACTGCCATTGACCAGAACAGACATATATGCGAGATACACCAGCCCGACGGGAAGAACGATATCCTGCAGCAGGTAGAGAACGGAGCCCTCACAGTCATCAACTCCTGGCTGGCTCTGGGACGGCCCTATCGCGGCATAATCTGCAACAGTCTGAGACAGTATGTCCTTCTGGGCGATGCGGCTGCCATGACTGACGGTATCATAGGCAATGATGATGACCGCTGGATATTCACTGAGAACAACCCGGGACGTGCCGTTTCCGCTGCTGCGGGTATGGCTGCATCATACCGTGTTCTCAAAGGTTTCAATGACACGCTTTCCATACATTGTCTGGATTTTGCCAAAGCCATATACAATGAGGTGGCGGACCAGTCCCAGCCTCTCGGACGCGGGATGCGGGCTACCGACCTGACCCAGCTGGCCGCCGAGCTCTATCTCGCCACAGGTGAGAAAGTCTATAGGGACTATCTCGTAAACAACCGCGAGAACATAATACGCGGCATACAGCGTAATGCGTGGTATCTGTGCCGCGTTGCCAAGCAGTTCGGAACCTTCAAGCGCGACAAAGAACTACAGGAATGGAAAGACGCCTTTGAGAATGCCCTTAAGAACGTGCCCGCAGGCATACAGCGCCAGTCTTCCGCCACACCTTACGGCGTTCCTTACCAGCCCTCTATCTGGGGGGCAGGCTGGGACATCCAATCATTCGGCTACCAGCAGTACTTCCTGGTATCGGCCTATCCTGAGATTTTTGACATGAAGCCTATGCTCAGCGCCCTGAATTTCGTATTGGGATGCCATCCAGGCAGCAACCAGGCATCGTTCGCATCAGGTGTCGGAGCACAGTCTGCCACAGTAGGCTACGGCCTCAACCGCGCCGACTGGAGCTATATTCCCGGAGGTGTGATTTCAGGAACCGCAATGATTCGTCCGGATTTCCCTGAGCTGCTCACCTGGCCGTTCCTGTGGCAGCAGACCGAGTACGTGCTCGGCGGAGGCTCCTCGCACTACATGTTCCTCGTGCTGGCGGCGCAACAGCTCTGCAAATAATCACATACGGTTGATATCAAGAGTCACAAGCAGCAGCACCGGATTATCGGCCGGCTTGAGACCGTCGAAAAGAGATGCCCACCCGGATTCTTCGCCATAGAATCCGAGTATCTCTTTTTGTTTTTTCAGCAGGTCGTTCGGCTGGCAGCTGAGCACAAGGACGGAGTCGTTATAGACCGTTGCGACTGTCGCCGGCACATTGAAGAGAGGGTTCTCATTGGTTAACGTCAGGCCGAAGGCGGATTTGTCACTGTGACGGTAAAGGAGTGTCTGTATCCGACCGCCCGACATCACATACTGGAATACGGAACAGTCCTTCATCTGGACATAGTTTCCTTCAAAGAACGGCATGTTCTCAAGCAAATAGAAATAAGCAGGTTTCACATTGAAGCTTCGGTCCGCAGTCAGGAGTTCGGGCGTAATCTCCATCTTGTATCTGGCCACCACTCCCTCAGGCGTGAAGTCATATATGATGTTCTCGAAATCAAGCACTCCCATAGCCCTGTCCCTATAATGGAAGGTGTTCCTGTCCCGCACGAACGGAAACCTCCGTATCTCCAACCTCCTGCCGAACGCATAGCAGTCCTTGGTCCGGACATCGGTCACGAGAAAGAAAATGCTGTCATACCTGGGCCTGCTCTCGGTATGCTTGCCGTTAACGCAGTGCAGCAGGTAGTCTTCGCCTATGAACTCCACGCTCCTGGAATCGATGATGTTGTCCATGATGCGCAGATACTGCCCGTTATGGTCATAAATCATGATCTTGTCCCGTTCATTCTCCTGGATCCCTATCTCTCCCTGCGGGGTAACAAGCACATGGTCAAGGCTCAGATACTGATGGAAAGCCTTTCCGTAGCTTGAGACAGGAGTCTTGAACGAGCCGTCGGGATTGAAGAGAAGCACTTTCTTGGTAGCGGTCTTGTCCGCGAACAGGATGGCGTCGTCGAACACCCGCACTATGTCAGGATGGACCACCACATTGCCGGGTCGTGTCTCCAACCTGACGAACCTCACACTAGTAACGATACTGTCAAGTGAAACCCGCTTGCCCGTCCTGTGGCTGAAACGGACCGTCTCCATCTGGCTGAAATCGGCCCTGCGGTATCTGAGGACCTCCTCCTCGGAGCATGACACGGCCAAGAGAGAGCAAACTGCAAGGCAAAATGCGCTTAATGAAAGTTTTCCGGAACTCTTAATGTTCATGTCATGTACCGCGGATTCGGGACAAAAGTAGTGATTAATCACAGTTTTTCATTAAGTTTGCGGAACATAACAGTCAATTATAACTAAAAACATATTATCCCTATGAAGAAAAGCAACTCTTTACTGGCTGTCATCGCTCTCCTTGCGGCAATGACGGCATCCTGCACCAACCTTGACCCATGGGTGCATGTGAGCGGGAACAAGTTCATCGGCCCTGATGGAAATGAAATAGTTTTCAGGGGACTGTGTTTCTCTGATCCAGTGAAACTGGTGCGTGACAACCAATGGAACGAGCGCTATTTCGCCGAAGCCGCCGACTGGGGTGCCAATGTGGTACGTTTTGCCGTCCATCCCTCCAACCTCAACTCCCTGGGCTGGGAGAAGACGTTCCAGGCAATGGACCAGGGTATCGCCTGGGCCAAACAGTATGGCATGTACGTCATCATGGACTGGCATTCCATAGGCAACCTGAAGGAAGAGCGTTATACATCGGCCATGTACAACACCACCAAGGCCGAGACCTTCAAGTTCTGGCGTACAGTGGCCCAACGTTACAAGGACGAGCCGCAGGTGGCGCTGTACGAGCTGTTCAACGAGCCCACCATAAACGGCACCGGTCCCTGCACATGGACAGAATGGAAACAGCTCCAGGAACAGATCATCGACACAATCCGTACATATAACCCCCATGCCCTATGTATGTGCGCAGGGTTCAACTGGGCGTATGACCTCACCCCCGTAGCCGATGAACCTATTGCACGCGAGAACGTGGCATACGTGTCACACCCCTATCCCATGAAGCGTTCTGAGCCTTGGGAGGAACAGTGGGAGAAGGATTTCGGTTATGTGGCAGACAAATACCCGGTGGTCTGCACCGAGATAGGATACTGTCTGGAGAATGAACCCGGAGCCCACGTTCCCGTCATGTCAACCGATGTCTATGGCGAGCACATAACCAGATACTTCGAAAAGAAAGGCATATCATTCACCGTGTGGTGCTTTGACACAAGCTGGGCCCCCATGCTGATAAGCGACTGGAATTTCACGCCCACCACACAGGGGCGTTTCTTCAAGGCCTATCTGCAAAGCAAAGCCGGCAAGTAGGTCCCGGCACCTGATTGAATTATAAAAAAGTGTGTCCCGCCTAGACAGTTAAGCAGGACACACTTTTTATTCAACCGGAAACAGGGTTACTGCTCCACGAACTGCCTGGCCTTGGTCAGGGTGTCGATCGTGGCCGTCTGCCCCTTCTCCAAGGTGTAATATACCTTGATGAAAGCCGAGTCCTTCAGGAAATCCACATGCCCTACCTCAATGTTGTCTATCCTGATTCCGATACGTTTCTCGAGATCGGCAATCAGCTCCTCCCTGCGCTCCGGGACAATCATGTCGATACGGTCGTAAAGGACCAGCTTGGTGGATGTATGCTTGAGCATCCTCCCGCTCTCAAGTATGCAGATTAGCAGCACTACGAGCAGGTTTGAAAGCACGGTGATGCCCACATTGCCCCAGGACAGCTCGAAATGGGGATTATCCGTCACCGCCCCCACCATCTTGTAGAGCGGAGCCAGACCGTTCATCGCCGCCAATGCGATAATGACGAACAGGTAGGTCATCTCGCGTATGGGCACAGTCTCGGTACGGTACCTTATCACGCCGAAGATAGCGAAGAGGCCGAGTGTGAGTCCCACTCCCACCTCCACATTGCCCATGATGTAAAGCAGCATGAGCATGGCCGATGAAAAGACCATGAACGTGAAATAGTAGTCGCGGCGACGGCTCTTCCTGTAGTAGAAGAACTGCACCAGTATCCAGCACACCGCCAGGTTCAGGAAAAACCTGATCATCAGTTCAACCATGCTTTGGGAAGTGGACATCATACCGTCGGTAATCGTCTGGACATCAAAGAAGTCCTCATCGGCGAGGGTGTAGTCGCCAAGTTCCTGAAGTGAAATCATAAGACAGTTATTTTTTTGTTTATTGTTTTCTCAATCCGCCTGACCTTGGGCTTGAACCTGCCGCAACGCGCGTGAGGTTCAGTCAGGGTAACGGCAATACAGTATTTGCTCACTCTCACGGGCTTGATCCTGTGCTCAAGGAGAACTGACTTCATCCGGCTGTCAGCACGTCCGTCCTGCTTGAGCTCTATTATCACCGCATCCTTGAGCGATGCCTCCACGCCGCTCCTCCTGTTCCTGAAGACAAGGCAGGTGTCAATGGTAAGACGCTCCGTCATCGCGGGATTTACAAGAGTGATGCGGTCGAAAAGCGTCTCAAGGACCGGCGAGATGACATCGGCCGTGAATGCGGAGTGGCTGGCCAGGTAATCATCGGCCTCGGCATTCCCTCTGAAATCCCAGAAATCGGCGGATGGAATACCTATCCTCTTCTTCCTGGTGCGTCCCTTGTTGTTCTTGCGCTTTATCTCCAGATACGACTTTCCGGTAGCCATGTATGTCCTGGTACGGACCTTCTGCCGCGTGAGCCTGCGGTTATGATGGTCCTGGAACATCCTGAGCCCGTCCGTGTCATAATAGAGTGTGTCGTACGGACTGATCCTGAACCCCTCCACCTCAAGAACCTTGTATCCCGCCGCAAGAGCATCCTCCAGCAAATCCCGAAGGACCTTCTCGCTGGTCAGGTACTTGGTGTCGATACGGTTCATGAGCTTGACAGAGTCCATCTCCTCAAGAGTCACGGGAGGAAAAGCCTCCAACGTCTCCCTGAACGGGATATGCTCAATCTCCGGCATCCTGTGTGATATATTCGAACACCTTCATTGACTTGAGCTTGCCTTTGGAGTCATACGTGTACTGGGTATGCTTCTTGCCGAACTCATTGTACTCATATTTCTTGTAGTTGTCAAGCACGTTGCGCTCGTTATAGACAAGTTCACGCAACATCCTGCCGTCAGCGCCGTACTCATAACGCTTGCGCCACTTCTGGCCGTCAAGACCGTACTCGACCTCCTCTATCTTCTTACCGTCCGGATTATAGGTTGTCACGTGGTCAAGAATCTTCCTGTTTGTCTTGACATCGGTGTTCCACTCCTTGACCACCATGTTCATCTTGTTCAGTTTCTTGCTCTGAACGGTATCCTGAGCCATGGTCCACACGCAGCCGAATGACAACAGGACCAATAGGGCGAATCTTTTCATCTTGGCAATTATCTTTGTTAACTCATTGCAAAGATATGAAATAAAAAGACTTGTTAAATTGAGAACACAAAACAATTGAAAAAACGGGAGTCGGAAATTGACACCGACGCACCGGATGGCAATTCCCGACTCCCGATTCTAAAATTCCCGTTTTTGAGAATTACTTCTTCTTGTTGTCCTTGATTTCCTCTGCCTGAGCCTCCTCAGCCTCTTTCTTCTTGGCAAGGTACTCCGGCAGGTTCAGCCCAGCCATGTTGAAGAGGTCGGACATAGGGGGAACCGACTTGAGCAGTCCGCTCAGGAAATTGGCGGTTGAGCCTTTTCCGTCGGTGCCGGCCCCTGAATCCCAGACGGTCACATTGTCGAACTTGATACCCTTGATGGCCTCCACCTGTGTCTTGACCAACTCCGGCATCTTCTCTGACATGAGCAGCATGAATGCCTTGGCGGCATCGCCGCCGGCAGCCTGTACCATCTTGTCATAACCGGCAGCCTGCTTGGTCAGGATCTCGAAGTAACCCTTAGCCTCGGCCTCCATACGGGCGAATATGGCATCGGCCTCACCCTTGGCGCTTACGCGAAGCTTCTCGGCCTCAGCCTCGGCGGCTATGATTATACGGTCCTTCTCGACCTGCTGGGCCACCAGGATGTTGGCCTGCTGGGTTGAACGCTCACGCTCGGCACGGGCGTTTTCAGCGTCACGCTCAGCTATGTAGGCATCCTGCAGGGCCTTAGCCTGCTGAACCTTCTCAGCGGTAACAGCCAGACGGTTAGCCTCGGCCTCCTTCTCACGACGGAATGCATCGGAGTTGGCAATCTCAACCTTGGCGTTGTTCTCACCCTGTACGGCAACGGCGTTAGCCTGTGACGTACGGATACGGGTCTCCTTAACGGCCTCGGCCTTACCGATCTCACCGTTTCTGTCCTGCTCAGCTACGCTTACCTTAGCCTCGTTTATGGCCTTGGCGGCAGCCTCCTTACCGAGGGCCTGGATATAACCGGACTCATCCTTGATATCGGTCACGTTCACGTTGATAAGACGCAAGCCTATCTTCTTGAGCTCAACCTCCACGTTCTTGGCAATCTTCTCCAGGAAGGTATCACGGTCGCTGTTGATCTCCTCGATTGACATTGTGGCGATGACCAGACGCAACTGACCGAACAGGATATCACGTGCAAGCTCCTGAATCTCATCGGCGGTGAGGCCCAGCAGACGCTCAGCGGCGTTGTTCATGCTGTCGGGCTCAGTTGAAATACCAACAGTGAAACGGCAGGGAACGTCAACGCGGATGTTCTGACGGCTAAGTGCGTTAGTCAGGTTGGCATCTATGGAAATAGGTGTCAGGCTCAGGTAAGCATAATCCTGAATAACGGGCCATACAAACTTACCGCCACCGTGGATACACTTGGCTGATCCGCCGCCTGTCTTACCATAAACTACCAGGATCTTGTCCGAAGGGCAACGTCTGTACCTGCGGATGATGGTTGCAAACAGAATGAAAAGGAGCGCTACTCCTATCACAATCAGAATTGAAATATTATCCATAAAAAAAATATTTAGTAAGTTATTAATCAGTCTGTCTTAATTCACTCAACCAGAAGCAGATCATCCCCAAGGACCTCAACGATCCTGACATGGTCACCGGTAGGAATCCCCGTCCCGCGGTCAGTCACAGCGTCTATCTCATGGGTAGAGCCCTTCACGCTCACCTGCACCTTGCCGCGTCCCGTCCGGGAAGCCGGTATGCGCAGATATACATCGGCCGTAAGACCTACAGCCTCGGGCATCTTGAAACTTCCGTCATGGGAGAGCCTCATGAGCTGGCGGAACATAAGCACGAATGCGGCCACAAAGGCAATTCCCACAGCAATGGCAATTATCTGCAGAAGCAGCCTGCTGCCTATGGAATCAAACAGCAACACGCCTGCCCATCCGTAACCCAACAGGAAATTGATAAGGTTGCGGAAAGAGAACAGTCCGCTCAGACTGCCGTCCTCAACCGAATCATCGAGTCCATCCATGGAATCGGGACCCGCATCCACGTCCATATCGGTACCGAGACCGATGAATGTAATCACTGTCTGGATAATGAATATCAGCGATGCCACCAATGCGATTATCCAGAAAACCCTCTGCAGTCCTTCCATCCCGGCAAGAAAGCTGCCTAAACTCAACATGTTCATCATACTTGACGCAATTATAAATAAGGTATAAGAATCTTTTCATACAAAGTTAACGATTCTGGACATACATTCCACCGGTAACACCAAAAAAATTATTATCTTTTATTAC
>JAGAEZ010000025.1 GCA_017612875.1 Bacteroidaceae bacterium
TCCCAGGTGCTGGCATTCACGTGGCAATGCATCCAGCTGTCTGACAAAAGCGAACTCATACACCTCCAGCGCGGCACATACCGTCTGCGTGGCGACCTTGTGAGGAATATGCTCACCATCGGACTTTCACCGTGCCTCATGAACGCGGCCGCCTGCTTTGTGGTGCTGCTCATAAACCGCGGTCTGCTCAAATACGGTAGTGACGTGGCCATAGGGGCTTACAGTATCATCAACAGCATCGGATTCCTGATTGTAATGATGGTCATGGGGTTCAACCAGGCTATGCAACCCATAGCCGGATATAACTATGGGGCACGTCAGTTCAGCCGTGTCCTCAAAGTGCTTTATCTGACCATGTTCTTCGGTACCTGCGTCACCACCATAGGATTTACCATTGCCGAATTCCTGCCTGATTTATGCATACGCATATTCACCAATGACCCCGAACTCACCGGAATTGCCCGTAACGGAATGAGAATCAACTTTATCGTGTTCCCGCTGATCGGTTCACAGATGGTAATCGGAAACTTCTTCCAGAGCATAGGGATGCCGGGGAAATCCATACTTATGTCACTTTCCCGCCAGTTGCTCCTGCTCATACCGTTCCTGATCATCCTGCCCCGGTTCTACGGAATAGACGGAATCTGGTACAGCCTGCCGGCATCGGACATCCTCTCTGTAATACTGGGATTCTCCCTGCTCTTTCCACAAGTAAGAAAACTCAAAAGAATGTCATGACATGGACAACCACTACTGTATATGCATAGGCCGCAAATTCTGCAGCGGAGGCCGGAATATCGCCGCCCTTGTAGCCGACAGGCTAGGCATCAGGGTTTATGACCGTGACCTGCTGAAAAAAGCTTCCCAGGACACCGGTTTCAGTGAGGAGTTTTTCGACAAAGCCGACGAGGAGAAGACACGCAAAGGTCTGCGTTCGATATTCATGAGCCATCTGACAGGCAGCGGCCTTTCAAGCAACTATCTGAGCAACGAGTCCATTTTCACTATGCAGAGTGAAGCCATCAGAAAGATTCACGGACAGGAGGACTGCGTGTTCATAGGACGATGCGCCGACTATGTGCTTCGGAACAGCGACCGTCTGCTGAACGTATTCATCGCCGCCGACACCAATGACCGCGTGAACCGCGTCTGCCGCCATGCCGATGAAGGCATGACACCATCCAAGGCTCTGTCGCTCATAGAGGACATAGACCGCAAACGCGCTTCATATTACAACTATTTCACCGGCCGCATCTGGGGTGACCCCGCCAATTATGACATCTGTCTGAACAGCTCTGTCCTGGGTTATGACAAATGTGCCTCAATAATAGCGGACCTTGCGGAAGAACGGCTTGGAATATGAAGAAGATCGGCATTATATCCGACACCCACAGTTACTGGGATGACCGTTACGCCACCTTCTTCGACGGATGCGACGAGATATGGCATGCCGGCGATGCAGGTTCGGCCGAGATACTTGACCGTCTTTCCCGGATTGCCGGACTTCGGGCCGTATATGGCAATTGTGACGGTCAGGACGTACGCCGCATCACGACAGAGACATACCGCTTCAAGGTGGAGGATGCGAATATCATGCTCAAGCACATAGGCGGCTCTCCCGACCATTACGACCACTCCGTTAGGGAACAGCTGTTCACAGAGACCCCGGACCTTTTCGTCTGCGGCCATTCGCATATTCTCAAGGTGATGCACGACCGTAAGCTGGACATGCTCTTCATTAATCCCGGGGCGGCAGGACTGCAGGGCTGGCAGAAAGTACGTACCATGATCCGCATGGAGATAGACGGCCGGCAGTTCAGGAACCTCGAGGTTTACGAGATAAAGCGGGAGAACGGTCTTTAAGATTCTGTTTTCAGGGAGAAGCGGGATCCGGGCAGCTGAAAGGACTTGTTCTCATATAAAAAATACAGTCGGATTAAACTTTTGGGATTTTCGGATATCTTATTGATGCAAACTTAAATTTGACCAACCTAAACAACAAGAAAATGAAGAAAGTATTATTTGCAGTTGCAGCTCTTTTCATATCGACAATGAGCTTTGCACAGGGATTCGGCGGCGGTTTCGGCGGCGGCCAGGGTATGAACATGAATCCGGAGGATATGGCCAAGCGTCAGGCTGACCGTCTGAAGGAGCAGCTCACACTGACACAGGTTCAGTATGATTCAATCTACAACATGTACCTTGCCAGCAGCAAGGAGCAGGCAAAGCGCCGTGAGCAGATGCAGAACGGTGGCCAGCAGCCTCAAGGTGACATGCAGGCCATGATGGAAGAGATGCAGAAACAGCGTCAGGCCCAGGATGCCAAGATCAAGTCATTCCTGACCGATGCACAGAAGAAGACTTACGACGAGCTCCAGGAGCAGCGTCGTCAGCGTCAGGGCCAGGGTGGCTTCGGTGGCGGCGGCTTCGGCGGCGGCCAGGGTGCACCCCAGGGCGGTTTCGGCGGTGGCAGGCCTCAGGGCGGCCAAGGTGGCCAGGGAGGAGGCAGACCCAGAAACAACTGATTTCCCGCAATGATCCGAGAAAGGCTGTCCCGAGGGCAGCCTTTTTTCATTGCCATGACTTTTTGCTTGACGGTTAGCTGCCGAATGCCCGAAAAGCAGTAACTTTGCGCAACAAAAACAAGAACAAGATGAAGACATATCTCGTTACCGGTGCCGCAGGGTTCATCGGCGCTAATTTTATCAAGTACATTCTTTCGCATCATGACGATGTAAAAGTAGTGGTTCTGGACCTTCTCACATACGCAGGTAATCTGGGTACGATCATGAAGGACATTGACAACGAACGTTGCTTTTTCGTCAAGGGTGACATCTGCGACCGTGAGCTCGCCGACAGCCTCTTCAAGGAGTACAATTTTGACTATGTGGTGAATTTCGCTGCTGAAAGCCATGTAGATCGCAGCATCGAGAATCCCCAGCTTTTCCTGATGACCAACATCCTGGGAACGCAGAACCTACTTGATGCCGCCCGTCGCGCGTGGGTCACAGGCAAGGACAGCTCCGGCTATCCCGTCTGGCGTGAAGGAGTCCGCTACCATCAGGTCTCCACCGATGAGGTTTATGGCAGTCTCGGAGCCGAGGGCTATTTCACCGAACAGACTCCGCTCTGTCCCCACAGCCCCTACAGCGCTTCCAAGACCAGTGCCGACATGTTCGTGATGGCCTATCATGACACATACCACATGCCGGTGACAATAACCCGTTGCAGCAACAACTACGGTCCCTACCATTTCCCTGAGAAACTGATTCCTCTCATCATAAAGAACATTCTCGAAGGACGCAGCCTACCGGTCTATGGTGACGGCAGCAACGTCCGCGACTGGCTCTACGTGGAGGATCACTGCAAAGCAATCGACCTGGTAGTACGCAAGGGACGTGAAGGCCAGGTCTATAACGTGGGAGGCCACAACGAGATGAAAAACATAGACATCGTCAAGCTGACCATCAGCACCATCCGGAGACTGATGACAGAGAATCCGGAATACCGCAAGGTACTCAAGAAAAAAGAGATTCTCCCCAATGGCGAGATAAGCATCGACTGGATAAACGATAATCTGATCACATTCGTCAAGGACCGTCTGGGGCACGACCAGCGCTATGCCATCGATCCCTCCAAGATCACTGCGGAACTGGGCTGGTATCCTGAGACCCGTTTCGCTGACGGCATAGTCAAGACCATAGAGTGGTACCTCAACAATCAGGATTGGGTCAATGACGTGACCAGCGGAGACTACCAGAAATATTACGAACGCATGTATTCCGGACGTTGATCCGGGTCATCTGAACTGTCTTAAAAGAAGGACGGTCTATGCCACCGCGCAGCCTATGAGAATCATGAGCTGCGCGGTCAGTATTCTCAGGAACATGGTAAGGGGATATACCGTGGAATATGCCACGGCAGGAGCGTCATGTCCGGTCTGGTTGTTGGCGAAAGCCAGTGCAGGAGGATTCGTGCTTGCACCTGCCACAAGACCTATTATGGTGTAATAGTTCATCCCGTACCGTTTTCTGGCAACCAGTGCCGTTATGAACACAGGAATGACCGTAATCAGCAGACCGGAAAGCATGTATGTCAAGCCATCGCCCGAAGTCAGCGTCTCCACGAAACTTGCACCTGACTTGATGCCCACGCTGGCCAGGAACAAGGATATGCCGACCTCCCGGAGCATCATGCTGGCACTTGCCTTGGTGTAAGTCACAAGACCCATCTTGTAACCGAAACGGCTGATCAGTATGGCCACTATGAGCGGTCCGCCGGCAAGGCCAAGTTTCATGGGTGTGGGAATACCAGGAATATTGAACGGAATACACCCAAACAGCACACCTGCCATTATACCTATGAAGAGAGTGGCTATATTGGGAGCATCCAGACGTTTGAGCTCGTTACCCACGCGCCGCGCCACAGCCGCCACGCTGCTCTCCTTACCCACCACGGTAAGCCGGTCACCTATCTGCAACGTGAGACTCGCCGATGCGAAAAGCTCCGTTCCCGAACGTACCACACGTGTAATGGTCACATCGTAAATACTGCCAAGATGAAGCTGTCCCAACGTCTTTCCGTTCAGTTTGTCCTTAGTTATCACTATCCGGCGTGAAACCAGCGGTTCTGACCCTTTCAGACGGTCCCATTCGACATCTGCCGGTGCCCCCAACAATGCCAGGATCGGCTCTGCGTCATCCTCGGAACTTACAACGCAAAGTTGGTCTCCCAGATAGACCACAGTATCGTGGTGAGGGGTTATCACATTGCCTTCATGAAGCAGGCGTGAGCAGATGAACTCGCGGTTCAGGATACGCCTGATCTCAAGTATCGTCCTTCCTGCAAGCCTCTCGTTCTGCATCTCGATATACTGCCGTGCAGGCTTGACGCTGGTATCCTGCTGTTCCTGAAGATCCAGTTCACGGTTTTCATCGTCATCCTTGATCCTGCATAATGCCTTAACTATCATAGGTACAAGAATAACTCCCAAGACAGCCAGCGGATAAGCGCATGCATAGCCGTTAGCGATATCCACATTTTCAAGGCCGACCTGCTGCAATGCCTCCTCGGCCGCACCTAAGCCGGGGGTATTAGTGACAGCACCGCTAAGGACACCGACAAGCATGGGAAAGCTTCCTGCATCATTCCTGTCAAAGAAAAGGAAATAGACACCGATGGCTACAACAACATTCAGCGACACCATGAGAACCGCCAGCCTGTTCATCTTCATCCCTCCCCTTCTGAACGAAGTGAAGAAAGAGGGTCCCACCTGCAGTCCGAGACTATATACAAAGAGTATCAGCCCGAAATCCTGGACGAAACTGATAGTCTTTGGATTGCCTGTAAACCCGAAATGACCGGCCACAATACCGGTGAAGAGTATGAATGCCACTCCAAGGGAGACTCCCCGGAATTTCAGCTTCCCCAAAGCAACTCCCAATGCAATCACAAAGGAGTAAAGAAGCAGCATGTGTGCAACCGATTCGGAATCAAATATCAATGACCTAATCCATTCCATTGTTTTTCAATGTCTTGTTTATTCTGTTCCTTTATCATGAAGTTTTCCGGCTGCAAATTTACTTACATTGTAGCCATTAACCGCCAGCCTTAACTTTATTTATCCTAAAAAACCGATATTTATTCATAAAATATAAATAGGATAGTCAGCCGAATTATGTACCTTTGCGTGCCCTTTTGACAAAAAGGGTGGCATGAGACGGAATAATCCTATCAAACAAGTTATATTTTATGTCAAACAACAAAGAAAAACTCTTCTCAGAGTTCCCGCCGGTATCCACCGAGGAGTGGATGGCCAAGATCACCGAGGATCTTAAGGGCGCCGATTTTGAGAAGAAACTCGTCTGGAGAACCAACGAGGGATTCAAGGTCCAGCCGTTCTACCGCCAGGAGAATCTGGAAGGCCTTGACACAGAGACCAAACCCGGAGAATTTCCTTACAAGCGCGGCACCAAGGCATGCAACACATGGTTTGTACGCCAGGGCATCAGCACCAAGGACATCAAGGAGGCCAACTCCAAGGCTCTTGACATCCTTAACAAAGGTGTTGATTCACTCAACGTCTGCTGCCGCGGCCGTCTGATTGAGAGTGCTGAACTTGAGGCACTGCTCAACGGCATCTGCGCTGAGTGCGTAGAGCTGAATTTCAGCACAAAGCCGCAGCTGGCATGTGCTCAGGCCCAGGCTCTGGTTGACTATTTCACAAAGAAAGGCTATGACCTGAATGCTCTGAAGGGATCTGTCGCATACGATCCCATCGCCCACATGCTCAAGAGCGGCATAGAGTGCGGTTTTGAGGATGCTGCCAAGCTGATTGAGATACTTAAGCCCCTCAAGAAGTTCCGCGCCCTCACAGTCAAGGCTTCAATGCTCACTGACTCAGGCGCATTCTGCTATCAGGAGTTGGGTTACGCTCTGGCTTGGGGTAACGAATACATGCATACCCTCACCGAGGCAGGTGTTCCCGCTGATGCAGTTGCCAAGAAGATACAGTTCAACCTGGGTATCGGCTCCAACTATTTCATGGAGATTGCCAAGTTCCGCGCAGCCCGTATGCTGTGGGCCAAGATTGTCGAGGCCTACAAGCCGGAGTGCCACTGCTCCGATAAGCCCGAGGACGGTATCTGCCGCTGTGCCTGCAAGATGCACGTCAACGCAGTCACCACCAAGTACAACCAGACACTGTTTGACCCGTACGTGAACCTGCTGCGTTCACAGACTGAAGCCATGAGTGCCGCTCTGGCCGGTGTAAACTCAATAACAGTCACTCCGTTTGATGCCTCATATGAGACCCCCGATGATTTCTCGGAGCGTCTGGCCCGCAACCAGCAGCTGCTGCTCAAGGAGGAGTCACA
>JAGAEZ010000139.1 GCA_017612875.1 Bacteroidaceae bacterium
CATCCTCAATGGTAGCCTCGATATCCTTCTTGTCAATCATGGGCTTCTCACCTATCTCATAGTGCTGAAGCTCGCGTATAATCTCGGCTCGACGCTTTTCCCAGTCCTTGAACTTCTTGACCTGCTTGGTGCTGTTCGAGAACTCGAACGGGTTGGGAAGAGTGGCCGATGACTTTGCATCATCAACAGTGGGGAAAGCGGGTGCAGCATACTTGCTGCCGGTAAACTCCTGGTCATAAACCAGAGGGATTTTCTTCTTTGCAGCAGCCTGGACCGATACCAATGCACATGCTGCAAAAAGAACGATTGCTTTTAATGTCTTCATTTCTTTGTTTTTAGTTATGTGATAATTCTGTTAAGCCAAGTTTGTGCTATCAAAGATATGTCAATAATTCCGAATTCTGTTCAGAATCTGAAACAGATTCCAAAACAGATTCTCAGTATTCCAGAAAAAGCAACACGGGCAGATGGTCCGAATAACCCTCCTGATACCTGTATCCGTTGTAGCTCCTGAAGGGCTTACGCCCACCGTACTTCTCGTCATCCTGCAGCATGAAATCCGCCAAAAAAACCTTTACATCGGCAGCCGACGTGCATCCGAGTCCGTTCAGCAGACTGCCCGACACCACGAAATGGTCATAAGTGTCCCACTCCCCCTCATACCGGTAGCTTCCCTGCCCTATCCCGTCCATCATGGTCACCAGGTCACCGTCGGCCGACTCATGGCCCCTGCTCCTGTGGACACTCCCAAGGCCCTCCCTGACGGAAGGCGACTCGGGACCTCCGTTCAGGTCACCCATTATCACGATGTACGGTTTACGCCTGACCGACAGGATGCTGTCAACCGATTTGCGGACCACCTGAGCAGCACGCATCCGCAAAGGCTCGGTCTCCTCCACCCCTCCAGAACGGCTCGGCCAGTGACATACATAGAAATCCACGGTGTCATTGTCAGGAAGCCTTCCCGTCACATGCAGGATATCACGTGTGGGCCTGAAGCTTAACGGAGTCAGGTCTATCCGCAACGACTCGTGACCGATAAGCCCGAATGAGCTCCTGCGGTAGAGCAACGCCACGTCTATTCCGCGTGTGTCGGCCGATTCAGTCATGACATAGCGGTATTCAAGATGCCTCAAAGGGGATCTCTTGGTTAAATCGGTCATGACGGAATCGTTCTCCACCTCGCACAGGCCGATGATATCCGGAGCCGTATCCTCATCGGCGGCCACGATGACCTTGCATAGGTTCCCTATCTTGGTCCAATAGCGGTTCCTTGTCCAGCGGCGGCTGCCGGACGGCGTGTATTCATCGTCATCCTTGTCCGGGTCATCGACCGTGTCAAACAGGTTTTCGGTGTTGTAGAACATCACCGTGATACGGTTCTGGCCCTGGAGAGCGAGAGAACACAGAAGCAATGAAAGAAGCAATGATTTTCTCATGGTTTTGCAGTCATTATATTATCGGTATGAAAATATCCCGGTTACGGTGTCAATATGGTTCGAACTGGAAACAGCCGGCATCGGCCCCGCGTGCGGGTCTCGGCACGCCGTTCAGGTCCTCCTGCCAGAACTGCACGGAAACAGTGTCCGAAATGCCCCTTGCCAAAGAGAGGGAATCCAGCATAAAGACAGAGCGGTAGGTATCCGCCACAGTGCGGTCACGGAAATTGGCGGCCCCGGCCCTTTCATCCCCGGCCCGCTCGAATACCACATTCCTGAAACGCGGGTTGAGCGTGTCCGATGTCATGACAAGCGAGTTGCTCACGCTGAAACGGTCCACACTCCCGGACGGATAGCCCTCGATGGAATCCGTCAGCACCCCTGTGATGGCCTCACCCTGTCTCCCTGTTATTATGCAGTTCCTGAAACCGGCATCGAAAAGGGGCCATGTCACTCCGTCGGAAATGTTGTTCAGCGATACAGCCGACTCTCCCAGCCACCAGAGCGGGAAAGAGGCTATAGTGCAGAAATTGAATTCAGCATATCCGCCCGTGATGCTTACGCAGTGGCCTCCGGCATTAGTGAGCTGCGAGTTGGCCACGGAGATGCGGGCACCGGTCGTCTCGATCCCGTTACCCGCCACGTTATGTACGGTCGATGACACCATGCTGAACTTGAGACGGTCTTCCCGGGAACTGTCGGCCCTGATGCCGAATTCACCTCCGTGGATGTCACAGAAAGTGAAACTGTTCCCGAAACTGCCTGAACGGAGCCGGACACCTTCCCACTGCTCCGAGAGCAGGTCATAGGGAAGATTGCTGAACAAGCGGTCTATACGGTCTCCGCGCATCAGGACAGGATGCTCCAGCGTGCCTTCGGCTATCAGCGTCCCTTCCACGACCAGGCCTGCCCCTTTATGGAAATAGAGCTCTGTTCCGGGCAACAGTCCGAGCGTAGCTCCGCCTGCAACCCAAAGGCTGTCATAGATGATGTACGGGTAATCAGAAGTGAACACGGTGTCAGTCAGGATCCTCATTCCGTGAAGGAACCGGGCATTCCGGCCGCACGCATCCAGTCTCACAAACTGGACCACGCCGCTCTCAAGGATGAATGCCACGCTGTCCCTGACCGAAAACAACTCAGGATTACCGCTGTCGGGCAGATTGGCGGTGACGAAACAGAAAAGGCTGTCACCAGGCTCAATCTCAAGACCGCTCATATACGAACCTCCCTCACCGTCAACATTCAGCCGGAACGGACTCGAATCCCCTCCTGCCAAACGGACATCGGCCCTGATACCTGCTGAGGTGTTGTTATATACCATGAAATATGCCGTGGCCGATGTGACGGTGGTGAAAAGAGTGTCAAGACTCACGGTATCGGCTGAGAATGTCAAACGGTATTCCGGTGAGGAGCTGAACCCCTCACTATCGTCACAAGCCGCCGGCAGCAGGATTGCCGACGCCATGAAAAACAAGTTGCAGAACCTCCTCAGTCCATTCATCATATATGGCAGAACGCCCTGTGTTTATCGGGCAAAGTTAAAACGGAAATGGGAATATTAAATTATCTTTGCCGTGTTTTATTTTCAGACACATGGACAGCGGATTCATGAAGTTTCTCAAGGACAGGATGCTGGTTATAGGCATGGTAGCCGGAGCCGGGGCATACCTTATATACATGAACATCCCCGCCATACACCCTGCCGGCCCCTTTCTTGAGGCACTGTGCCGCAGGATACAGCCCCTGCTGCTGTTCCTCATGCTGTTCATAAGTTTCTGCAGGATTGATCCGGGAGAGCTCAGGCTCCAACGCTGGCACCTGAGCAACCTGCTCATCCAGCTCTGCTCATATCTGCTGCTATGCGGAGCCGTAGTGTATGCCATGCACACGGACAATCCTCCCGCCGCATGGATTCTCCGCAACAGGACACTGTTCGAAGCCGCCATGCTCTGCATGATATGTCCCACAGCGACAGCCTGCGCGGTTGTCACGGGGAAGCTCGGAGGCGAGATGGCCCAGGTGGTGACATACACCGTTATCATAAACCTGACGGTGGCCGTTGTAGTCCCGCTCACGGTACCTCTGCTCTATCCATCGTCCGACATAACCTTCATGAGCGCGTTCCTGCGCATTCTCGGGAAGGTGTTCCCGCTGCTGATACTGCCTTGTCTGGCAGCCTGGACTATCCGTTACCTGCTGCCGGCCTTCCATGACTGGGTGGGAGCGCACATCAACCTGTCATTCTATCTCTGGAGCATAGCGCTGACACTCGCCATCCTCATGAGCACCCGCTCCATCATCAAGAGCAGCGAGAGCGTATGGACACTGGCAGGGATGGCGGTGGTGTCACTTCTGTGCTGCATATTCCAGTTCGGCATAGGGCAGCGCACCGGCGCCGGACGCGGAAACAGCGTGGAGGCGAGCCAGGCATTGGGACAGAAGAACACCGTTTTCGGAATCTGGATGGGATATACGTTCTGGAATCCCGTCATCTCGGTGGCGGGCGGATTCTACACCATCTGGCACAACATACGCAATACAAGACAGCTATACAGACATGAACATGGCAAACAACAGCACGCTCCACGCTCTTGAACGGAGGGTCAGGGAGTTCATATCGGAACAGTCGCTGCTCCCGGACGGATGCAGGGTGCTTGTGGGTGTGAGCGGTGGAGCCGACAGCGTGGCCCTGCTCAGGATTCTCCTGTCGCTCGGCTATGACTGCCATGCCGTGCACTGCAATTTCCGGCTGCGTGGTGAAGAAAGCGAGCGTGACCGCCGCTTCACGGAAGAGCTGTGCCGCAGGCTCGGTACGGAGTTGACCGTCTGCGGATATGACACGTCGGACTACGCTTCACGTAAAGGCATCTCCATCGAGATGGCCGCCCGCGAGCTCCGGTACCGGGATTTCGGACGCATCATGAAAGAACAGGGGGCGAGTGCCGTATGCATTGCCCACCATCAGGATGACTCTGTGGAGACTGTGCTCCTCAACCTCACAAGGGGCACCGGACTCAAGGGGCTCACCGGAATTAAGCCCCGCAACGGCAACATCGTAAGGCCGCTACTGTGCGCATCCAGAGAGGATATAGAGGCATATCTGAAAGAGATGGACCAGCCGTTCATGACTGACAGCACAAACCTTGAGGCAGGTTTCACGCGCAACAAGATCAGGCTCAGGCTTCTGCCCCTCATGCGCGAGATCAACCCTTCGGCCGATTCAGCCGTACTCTCCACTGCACGGCATCTTCAGCAGGCCTGCCTGTTCTACACGGCATCGGTTGAGGAGACACGCCGTAAAGCGGTCTCTGAGAGGAACGGGAATCTCGAGATTGACATCGACGCTCTCCGGCAGGCCCCTTCCGTGGAGGGTTTCCTGTTCGAGATACTCTCACCTGCCGGATTCAACGACGCAAGCATCAACGGCATCGCGGCATCACTTGACTCGCAACCCGGAACGCGGTTCCTTTCGGAAAGCCATATACTGCTCAAGGACCGGGGAAAGTTCATCCTCATGCCATTGAAAAAGGAGGAGCCTGAGACAGTGAGCATACTGACAGTCAACGGTTTCACCGTCCAGCTGCCCGACAGGCGGAGAATCTCCGTCAGGATTGAAGAGAAAGGGGCACCTGTCTCAAGGGATGCGGATACCGCCACTTTCGATGCCGACATGCTGCCTGACACGCTTACAGTCCGGCAGTGGCGGAAAGGGGACTGGTTCATCCCCTTCGGCATGAAAGGGCGGCGGCTCGTAAGCGATTTCATGACCGACCGCAAGATGAACCTTGCCGAAAAGCATTCCCAGCTCGTTGTCACAGGCGGGGATGACATCGTGTGGGTTCTCGGTATGCGCACGGACAACCGCTACAGGGTTACGGAAAGGACCCTGCGGCAACTTATACTGACAGTGAAATAAGCGCTCCATTATGAAAAAGATATCGTCACTGATCCTGATATGCGCGGCATTCTGCATGACCGGTTGCACCAGGGAGTCAACGGAAGCTGACCCACCCTCGCCCGAGCCGGGGGAATGGTACAGGATCGTCAAGACCGACACGCTCGCCAACACACTCATTACGGAAACCCAGATCGGAAGCAAGCTCAATCTGGGCTATGACATGATACGAATCTCCTTCCTGTACCGCTCAGGCCAGGATTCAACCGTTTTGTCCGGCTGCGTATGCTGGCCTGCCAATGCGGACACATGCTCTGAGATATGGCTTGAGAACCACCCTACCGCCATCCGATGGGACGAATGCCCCACCCAGTCCGTCATGCCGGGGATGTTGCAGGGCTCTTTCAGGAGAGCTGTCTATGTGGGTGCCGACTATCAGGGCATCGGACTGTCCAAAGAGCTGGACCAGCCCTATTTCAACACCACACTCATCGCTAGGCAAAGCATCGACTGCCTGAAAACGGCACTGACCGTGCTGAGGGACCGCGGCATGGCCCTACGCAAGGATTTCGTCACATACAACTTCGGCTATTCCCTTGGAGGCGCAGTCTCACTCGGGGTTGCAAGGGAGATTGAGGCAGACCCTGGGCTTCAGGATATCGTGCACCTGAAGAAGAGTTTCTGCGGTGGCGGTCCGTATGATCAGACCGCACTCTTCCGGAAGTATCTTTCGGCACCTGACGAGCCCCTTGAATATCCCATAGAATTCCTGGCTGGAATAAAGAGCATACTATACTCGAGTCCGTCATTCGCGGAACGCTTCAGTGAACAGGACTTGCTGTCGGACAGGCTGTACCGCTCCGGAATTTCACAGTTGCTGGAGACCAAGGAATATACCGCTCCACAGCTTAACAGGATGCTGCTGGACGTAGGCTACGGGACACTCGGCTCCATGGTTTCAGCTGACCTGACCGACACAGGCTCGGCCATGCATGAGGCTCTACTTCAGGAGTTGGGCAAGCTCGACCTGACCACAGGCTGGTCCCCAAGGATACCTGTTCTTTTCTACCATTCCCGCAGCGACATGAC
>JAGAEZ010000140.1 GCA_017612875.1 Bacteroidaceae bacterium
AACAACAATCCCGGCCTGAACAACAATCCCGGCCTGAACAACAATCCCGGCCTGAACAACAATCCCGGCCTGAACAACAATCCCGGCCTGAACAACAATCCCGGCCTGAACAACAATCCTGGTCTGAACAACACCCCGAGTCTGAACAATATCCCGGGTTTAAACAATATCCCAGGTCTGAGCAACACTCCGTTGCTGATTAGTTCTTTCGGAAATGCAATAATTCTTGCAAAAGAGGCAAATGTTGATGCTGTCTCAAATACACCTTCTTTGGGCAATACACCGGTTATTATCAGAAATACTATAGAATTGATGGCTAATCCGGGAATGGCCAACAGTGGAGGACTTCAGGAAAGGTGAAAAAAATAGTCAGCATACGTGTTATCGCTCTGGCGGTATTGATGGGCTGTCCTGCTGTGTCGGCGGGACAGACCTATTATCAGTACAGGACTGATGAAGGCAGGATGGTGTTCTTTGACAAGAACCTGTCCCGGTATATTCCTCACATGATGCGTATGTTCCAGAATGGAAAGGCGCTTCATCGTCAAATATGGACAACGGATTCCCTGTTTGTGCCTGAGCCGCCGTTGATGCTGTTTACCGATTGGGAGGATGACGGTAACGGAGGTGCCACTCCATTGCCCCATTCGATGATCCAGATAGGAATGGCTCCCCTTTCCATGTCCTATTACATAGGTCCGTCAGGTGAGCGGTACCGTCAGCTGTTCTGTCATGAGTACACTCATATCGTGATGGGTGACAAGTACAACTTACAGGATCTCCGGTGGCGCCGTTTTTTCGGCATGAAGGTAGGCACAGAGAACACTCATCCCATATCGGCTTTATGGAGTTATCTGAGCGTTCCGCGCTGGTATGCCCCACGTTGGTATCATGAAGGTATAGCCTGTTTCATGGAGACATGGCTCGGCGGGGGTGTGGGACGTGCACTTGGCGGGTATGACGAGATGTATTTTCGCAGTATCGTGGATGGCGGCGACAAACTGTTTTCTGTCGTAGGACTTGAGACTGAAGGCACTACCATGGACTTCCAGGTGGGAGCAAACGCTTATCTTTACGGAACACGGTTCGTTAATTATCTGGCATCGGAATATGGATATGATAAATTAATCAGCTTCTACAACAGGACTGCTGACAGCAAGACCTATTTCGGCAACCAGTTCAGGAATGTATATGGCTTACCTCTCAGAAAAGTCTGGGATGACTGGAGAGAAGAGGAGGTCAAGTACCAGAAAGAGAACCTGGCTGCTGTCAGGGAGTATCCTTTGACTGAAACCGCAAATCTCACTGACGAACCGTTGGGCTCGGTGTCTCCGTTTGTTTACGATCCCGGTACCGGTAAGGCGTATGCTGCGATGAATGCCCCGGGCGGTTTTGCCCATATTACAGAACTGGACCTTAAAACCCGTAAGCAGAGAAAGGTCGTTGATTTCTATGGAGTCCAGTTGTATAATCCCGCTTTTGTCGCATTGGATACAAACTCAAAGCGGTTGATTTATACTTCAAACAATTCCAAGATGAGAGGACTGGTGGTCTATGACCTCAAGAAAAAGCGTGTCACGAAGAAACTGAAATTCCAGCGTGTCAACAATATTGTCTATGATAATGCCACCGACCGCCTGTATGGCCTTTTCTCCAATGCCGGTACCCAATCCATTGTAAGATATGACAGGGATATTGAGAATCCTGAGATTATCTATGCGTTCCCTTTTGGTGTAAGCGTGTTTGACATTGACGTCAGCCATGACGGAAAGATGTTGTCAGTTACCACCCAGGGCGATAACGGTGAGCATAAACTGCTGTTGTTCCGGACTGAAGATCTGGCTATGGCGCTTTTCAAGCCTGAAGAACTGGTCTCATGGGACGATACCAATCTGGGGCAGTTCCGTTTCTCGCTCGATGACCGTTATCTGATAGGCAGTTCATACTATACAGGTGTCTCCAATCTGTGGCAGGTAAATATCGGAACCCATGAAATGGAGATGCTCACCAACACTGACATCGGACTGTTCGCTCCGCTTGAGACTGCTCCCGGCAAGCTTATTGCCTTGGAGTTCGAGCGTGACGGCATGAGACCTGTCGCCCTTGACCGCAAGGTGGTGAAGGATGCCAATGCCATTGTCCTTTTCGGCCAGAAAGCTTATGAAAGGGATCCTGAGAAGCTGGAGTCGGTGGGACTGCTCAAGACTCCGCTTCGTGAGATTGCATTCGGTGAGGTCTATGACAGTATCGTGCCTTATAATGTCTTCAAGGAGATGAAGTTTGCAGGCGCATATCCTGACATCACCGGTTTCACGGACAGGAAGGCCTGGAACAATGTCACACCCGTGCTTGGCTACAGGCTTATGTTCAATGACCCTGTAGGTTTGAGCAGCCTGAAGATGGGAGTGGGAGTATCGCCGTGGAGCAGCAATGACCTTAAAAACCAGTTTCATATAGACCTTAAGTGGACTTATTATTTCTGGACCTTGACTGCTGCGTGGAACCATACTGATTTCTATGATCTTGCAGGGCCTATGCGCACAAGCCGAAAGGGGTATATGGCCAGCCTGGCTTATGACCATCTCAACACTATGACTGTTCCGTTTGACCGTTCATGGGGTTTCTCGATAGGCACTTATGGCGATATGGATGTGTTGCCTTTGTATCAGGAGATAGGTGTTGACGAGGGTATTAAAACCATGCAGACCGTATCGGCTTACGGAAAGTTCTCTAAGTTGAGGGGGTCATTAGGCTCTGTGATGAAGGAACAGGGTTGTTCACTGGGCCTGCAGGGATATGGATATCTGGCCGGTGGAAAGTTCTACCCCTCGGTCGAGGGTACGGCGGATTTCGGAGTGCTGCTTCCGGTTGTAAGGAATACATCCTTCTGGTTGCGCACTGCTGCGGGCCATTCATTCGGTGATCCGGAGTCCACTTTCGGCAACTCATACTTCGGCGGATTCAGGAACAACCGTCTGGATTACAGGACTGCGTTCCAGTACAGGACAGTAAATGCCATGCCTGGTATCGACATAGATGCCATACCTGCGCATTCGTTTGCCAAAGCTACCGCTGAGCTCAATCTGAAACCGCTCAGGTTAAATAATTTCGGAGCTCTGTTCTGCTATCCTACCTGGACACAGTGCTCTCTTTTCGGTACGACCCTTTCCACCTGGAATCCGGGCGATAAACAGGAGATGTTCTACAGTGCCGGCGTGCAGCTGACTACCGAACTGGTGTTCCTGAATTATCTTAAGACCACGCTCTCAG
Organism: Bacteroidaceae bacterium; assembly: GCA_017612875.1. Lineage (GTDB taxonomy): Bacteria > Bacteroidota > Bacteroidia > Bacteroidales > Bacteroidaceae > Colenecus. The sequence continues at coordinate 3,271 of JAGAEZ010000140.1, forward strand.
TAGGGTATGGTCATCTGTTCGCGCCTGACGGTTTCCCGCTTGACGGCCGTAGGGGCAATGAACTTATGGTTTCCTTAAAACTGCTGTAATGTCTGTCGTAGCCGCCCTGTTGCCAGTTGCCATCTACATTTTCGTGGTATACAGGCTGGACAGTTTCTCGCTTGTAAGCGTGAAGAACCTGTTCCTGCTTGTCTTTTGCGGTATGGCTGCCGCTCTTGCCTGTTTCGGGCTGTTCACACTTACAGGAAAGATATTGCCCGATACTGTTTCGGATTTCGTGAATCCTTTGCTGGAAGAGACGGTCAAGGCAATTCCCCTTTTCATCCTGGCGAGCCGTAAGAAGACGGTGTTCTTCATTGACAGCGTGATCTGCGGAGCTGCTGTGGGTGGCGGATTCTCTATTCTGGAGAACCTGTTCTACCTTCTTCTGGGTGAAACGTTGGGAATCGGGACAGTCCTGTTCCGAGGCCTGGAGGTGGCGCTTGTCCACATGGGCTGCAGTTCCATCATTTCAGTAGCTATGATGTTCGTTGTCAGATTGTCCGAGAGAATCAGGTCCGGGCTGGCGGTAAAGGCAGGCGACAAGGTCATGGCGGTGTTTCTTCTTATAGTCTCTCCGGCTCTGCATATTCTCCACAACAGCTTCCATGCGAATCCTATAATACAGTTTGTGGCAGTGTTCGGCACGTTGGCCCTTCTTCTTATATGGATTTACCAGTATGACGGTGACATGATTCACCGTTGGCTTGACCGTGGCCTGGACAAACAGGTCAGCCTGCTCATGTCAATCAAGGATGGTCAACTCGGCGACACGAAAACCGGCAGGTTCCTCATGTCTGTCAAGGATAACTTTCCCCCCGAGGTGTTTTTCGATGTCATCTGCTACGTGCAGCTTTACGTGGAGCTGTCGGTAGCCGCCAAAAGCCGCTTCATGATGAGGGAGGCAGGTATGGACATGCCTCTGAGTGAACCGGACAAGGAACGCTACATGTCGCAATACAATGAGTTCAAGAGTCTTGAGAAAAGTCTGGGAAAGAGTGCAAGAATGACGGTCGCCCCTGTCGTGAAGTTCTATCCCGCCGACCGTAAGTCGTTCGATGACCTTCTTGAAGAGTGCGGAAAGTAAAAAATGATTATTCAAAACTCTTTTCAGGATTGTTTATATTCCTTTTTTATTCTATATTTGCCATTCGGTATCATTACTGATTCAACCAATTTAACAAAATAAAAAATGAAGAAAATTATCCTTTCACTAATGGCGCTTGCAACCTTGTCAGCGTCAGCCCAGTTCGGTGGCGGCCGTGGTAACCCCACTGTACCTTCAGTAACCGAGAACGTTGTCGAGGATTTCAAGCCGGCACCCAACAATCAGAGCGGGCATCAGTATCCTATGGTCAATTCACAGCGTATGGTCCGTGCCCAGATATCGGCACCTAACGCCACTTCGGTAGGTCTTGACATTTCCGGCACTATCTATTCCATGACCAAGGACGAGCGTGGTGTCTGGACCGGTACTTCGGCTCCCCAGGACGAGGGATTCCACTACTATCAGCTCAACATCGACGGTGCGAGCGTGCCCGATCCGGGTAGCCTGTACTATTATGGTGCAAGCCGCTGGGGAAGCGGAATCGAGGTCCCGTCAGGTGACCAGGATTTCTGGAAGGTCAGGAATGTTCCGCAGGGAAGCGTGAACGAGGTGTACTACTGGTCAAGCGTGACAGAGGCCATGCGTCACTGCTACATCTATTTCCCTCATGAATATTACACCAACACCACCAAGAAATTCCCCGTCCTGTACCTTATGCACGGAATGGGTGAGAACGAGCACGGTTGGGCCGAGCAGGGCCATACCGGTCAGGTCATGGATAATCTGATTGCCGATGGAAAGGCTGTTCCGTTCATAGTGGTGATTGACTGTCTTGACGCTGCACGTCCCGCAGGTCAGCAGAACGCAGCTCCCGTAGGAGGTGCCGCAGGCGGACAGCGTCCTCTCACACAGGGTGCCCCCCAGGCAGGCCAGGCCCCGCAGGGTCAGCGTCCCCAGGGCGGACAGGCACCGCAGGGTCAGGGTGGCCAGCGTCGTGGCGGTTTCGGCGGCGGCTTCATGATGGGCGGTGCATTCGGTGATGTACTCATCAAGGATATCATACCCATGGTTGAGAAGAACTACCGTGTAATAGCTGATCCTCAGCACCGCGCTATGGCAGGTCTGTCCATGGGTGGCATGACAACCCGTTCAGTCACTCTTGCCAATCCTACCACATTCGCGTATGTAGGCATGTTCAGCGGCGGCACCATCAGTGCACAGGATATAGAGAATGCCGAGGGATACGCCAAGACCAACAAGGTCCTCTTCATGAGCTGCGGCGGCAAGGAGAACATGGGTGTCATGGAGGCTGCTGAGAATCTTAAGAAAATAGGTATAAACGCTACCGGTTACATTTCGGAGGGCACAGCCCACGAATGGCATACTTGGAGGCGCAGCCTGTATCAATTCGCACAGCTTATCTTCAAATAAACCGAATATGAAGCCTGATTATGCCGGAGAAGGGAAATCCTTTCCGGCATGGCTTTAGAAAAGGACAAGGAGACATCAATTCAACATTAACCTATAATCAGTTAACCAAAATGAGAAAATTCGCATTCTTATTCAGTGCAGCCCTCATGACTGCAGGTTTCTGTGCAGCACAGAACACTGAAATCAAGGAGGACTTCGTTCCTTCATCAATGAACCAGCCCGGACAGCAGTATCCTATGGTAAACTCACAGGGTTATGCCCGTTTCCGTATCAATGCTCCTCAGGCACAGTCCGTAACAGTCAGCCTTGGTCTTGGCGGCCAGGGTGGCACCAAACTTGAGAAAGGTGAAGACGGCTACTGGATGGGTACAACTGCCGGTCCGATGGACGAGGGTTTCCACTACTATCATCTGAGTATTGACGGAGGTACCTTCAATGATCCCGGAACCAACAATTACTATGGTTCAACCCGTTGGGAGAGCGGTATTGAGATTCCCGCACATGATGCTGCTTTCTATGAGGAGCGCAATATTCCGCATGGCTTCGTACAGCAGATTCTGGTTTGGTCAGAGAGCCGTAACGAGCTTTGCCGCGCATTCGTCTATACTCCTCCCACATATCATGCCGACAAGGCCGATGTCCGTTATCCCGTCCTGTATCTGCAGCACGGTTGGGGTGAGGATGAGACCGCATGGATGACACAGGGTCACGCCAATCTCATCATGGACAACCTGATTGCCGAGGGTAAGATCAAGCCCTTCATCGTTGTCTGCACATACGGTATGACCAACGGTGGCTTCGGCCCGGGTATGGGTCGTGGTGCAGGTGGTGCCCGTCCCGCTGCCGGAGCAGCTCCCGGCGGCCAGCGTCCCGCAGCAGGTGCAGCTCCCCAGGGTCAGCGTCCCGCAGCTGGAGCAGCAGCTCCCGGTGGCCAGCGTCCTGCAGCAGGTGCAGCTCCTCAGGGCCAGCGTCCCGCAGGTGGTGGCGGCTTTGGAGGCATGGGCAGCAACGCCGGTTTCCAGACATTCCTCTGCGATGAGCTTGTTCCTTACGTGGATGCTCATTTCCGCACCATCGCCAACAAGGATAACCGTGCTATGGCCGGTCTGTCAATGGGTGGCATGGAGACTCACTCCATCACTCTGGCACGTCCTGAGATGTTCGGTTACTATGGCCTGCTTTCCGGCGGTACCTACAATCCGCAGGAGATTCAGGACAAGAATCAGGTTAAGAAAATCTTTATGGGTTGCGGCAGCAAGGAAAGCGCTGATGCGACAATGAATGCAGCTAAGACTCTTAAGGATGCAGGCTTTGATGCAATGGGTTATGTATCACAGGGTACTGCTCATGAGTTCCTGACCTGGAGACGTTGCCTCTATCAGATGGCTCAGTTCTTCTGGGGCAAGTGATCTGACTGAAATACAACACAGTTTTAACCTTGGCCGGCAATAATTGACCGGCCAAGGTTGTTTTTTGACATTTATATACTTAAAAATCGTTTTAATGTTGTAAATTAGCGGGTCAATTGTCAAAACAATTCAAACTTTATTTATAAACTAACATTTGAGTTCTATTATGAACAGACATTTTAAATTAATCCTGGCGGTGGGAATGGCAGCCTTCCTGGTTGGTTGCGGTTCCGGCACCGGTTCCAGTTCAAAGATTGATCCGCAGCGTTATGCCAACAGGAACGTCGCGTTCGACCAGTACTTTACAGAGATCAAGGCCGATGCAGCACCGGCCAAGCCTGATGAGAAGGGATTTATCCGTCGTTGGACAATCATTGAGCCCATCAACAAGCCCAACAGCGGCAATACCGTGTTTACAGACAGCTATATCCAGGCTGAGCTGACCAAGCAGTATTTCCCCGGCCAGTTCACAGCCGATATCAAGGCTCTTCCCAAGACCGGTGACAAGGTAGTTGTTGAATCAGAGGCTCCCCGTGCCAGTGGACGTGGCGGATTCGGCGGCGGATTCGGAGGCGGAGCTCCTCAGGGTGCAGGTGCTCCCGGTGCAGGTCAGGCTCGTCCTCAGGGCGCTCCCGGAGCCGGTGCTCCTCAGGGTGCTCCCCAGGGTGGATTCGGTGGATTCGGCGGCGGTGCTCCTCAGGGTGCCGGTGCCCCCGGTGCAGGACAGGCTCGTCCCCAGGGCGCTCCTCAGGGTGCCCCCCAGGGCGGTTTCGGTGGATTCGGCGGTGGTATGATGGGTGGCGGTGCTCCCGCAGCAGCTGCAGCCCCTGCAACCGTCAAGGATACCCTTACATGGCATTCAGTTGACAGCAAGCTCTTCAACATCAAGCTCATACGCTTTGCTACCGGTCTGACCGAGGGCAAAAAGCGTTACGGTCTTATCTTCAACGCCTTCACAGTCATCAACTGCGAGCAGGACATACCCAATGTACGTCTCGCTGCCGGTTCGAACGCATCTTCAATCTGGTGGGTCAACGGTGAGCAGGTCCTGGTTCTCCAGGCAGACCGCCGTATGGTTGCCGATGACGGTATGTCCAAGCGTATCACTCTCAAGAAAGGCAAGAATCTGGTTCGCGCCGCTGTCATCAACGGTCCTGGCATGAGCGACATGTGCGCCCGCTTCTACAATGAGGACGGCACTATTCTCACGAACTACACCATCACCAACATGTAAAAAACGAAACGCAATATGAAAAGAATATTCCAGTTGGGCCTTGTAGCCCTTGTTTCAGTTACTATGACTGAAAGCGTTATGGCACAGATCGGATCCCCGTTCATCCATGATCCCGCCACTATTGCAGAATGCAACGGAAAGTATTACACTTGGGGAACAGGCGGTTCCGGCCTTGTTTCCGAGGACGGTTGGGTATGGACCAGCGGTGAGCGTATCCCTAACGTGGGTGCAGCTCCCGATATGCTCCAGATAGGTGACCGCTATCTTCTTGCGTATTCAACAACCGGCGGCGGTCTCGGCGGCGGCCACGCAGGCACTATCGTAACCTGCTGGGGCAAGACCCTTGATCCGAAGTCACCTGACTACGGCTTCCCGCCTGCATCTGAGCGTGTAACTGTAGCACATTCTGTTTCCGATGAGGACTGCGATGCCATTGATGCCGGTCTTATCATGACTCCGGAAGGCCGTCTGTTCGTTACATTCGGCACATATTTCGGATTCATCCGCATGTGCGAGCTTAATCCCGAGACAGGTGCACGTCTTGACACCTTGACCGAGGACATCAACATCGCTGTTGACTGCGAGGCCACCACAATGATATATCATGACGGTTACTACTATCTGCTTGGTACACACGGTACCTGCTGCGATGGTGTGAACTCAACCTATAACATCATCTGCGGCCGTTCCGAGAGCCCCACAGGCCCGTTCATCGACAATGTCGGCCGTGACATGGTAGAGGGTGGCGGCAAGATGGTCATCGGTGCCCGTGACGGTTATACCGGCGCAGGTCACTTCGGCCGTTACATAATTGAGGATGGCGTCGAGAAGATGTCGTTCCATTGGGAGGCCGACTATTATCAGAGCGGCCGCAGCACACTGGCTATCCTGCCTATCGTATGGCGCAACGGCTGGCCTGAAGCTGGCTACAACGTGAAACCGGGTGTATATGAGTTCGAGTCAGAGCGTCGTGGCTATGCCCTTGAGATTGCTACCGAGTACGTTCGTCTGGGTGGCGGTCGCGGCATGTTCGGCGGTGGCGGCGGTGCCAACACGGTCGTTCCCTTCCAGAAACTCGAGGATGTGATCGGCGGCTGGCCCAAGGGCAATATCGATGTCCGCGTGATTGACTATCAGTTCCGTCCCAACCAGAAGTGGGAGCTTGTTCCTATGGACGAGGGTACCCTTGGCACTCCGTACTACAAGATTGTCATAGCCGGAACCAACCGTGCTCTGGCCGCTACTGCCGGCAAGGAACTCACCACAGTTCCCGAGTTCACAGGCGCACCTGAGCAGCTCTGGAGCATCGACCAGCTGATTGACGGTACATACCGTATCATGCCTAAGGCTGTTCCCGGCACCAAGGAGAAGGTTTGCCTCATCTCTGTCGGTGACTCGAACGCATCACTCGGCAAGTTCGACTTCAACGATGTTAACTGCAAGTGGAATTTCCGTCAGTATTGATACATTTTTCCTGAAACAGTTGCAGAAAGGATAATATACCGCTAAACTTGCGGTGCATTAGACAGACAAAGCGGATTTATAACGGGGGACGTGTGGTTCCCCGTTATTTTTTTCTGTGAATCTGTTTAAGATTGTTCCGTGAAGAATATTATGGCCTTTTATATGGTCCGTCTCCGCCGGTACGAGGGGAACGTAACGGAGGTCCATTATAGCAGGTTAGCGGTGGAAACAGGGGACAGAAGAGACCGTATGAAATTCATGGAAACAAATTTAAACAGATTCCTAATATCAACCTTATTAATTATTTACTATGGAAAAGTACCAGAAAGGGTCTTGGCCTTCAACCCTGATGAGGGCCGCACAGTCCATTAACCGTTCAGCATTATCCGCAGTGCTTGCATTGCCGCTGACTCTGCTTTCCTGCAGTGACCGTAGTCACCAACCCTTCAAGCCCGATGACGGGAAAGTCCCGCTTACCATCAGTGTGGGCTCAATCAGTCAGGCCGATTTCTCCGGTACGTTGACAAAGGCTAAAGTCAACGTTGGCGAGATATGCTCCATACTGAACTTCGCGATCTATACGGATACCGGTGATAAGGTGGAGAAAATCCAGATCAACCAGGAGGCGGGCGAAGAGTCGTTCGGGACGGTATCGACTGAGCTTACTGTGGGAATGCACCGTATTGTAGTCATTGCACACGGAGGTGACAAGAATCCTACAATGACGGATCCGAACAGTATTACATTCAACAATACAGCAGGACTAAAGACCACCGATGTGTTCTGCTGGAGTTCCGAGATTGAAGTTACATCCCAGACAGGTGTGGTAGAGGTCAGTCTGGAACGTGTAACAGCCATGTTCCGGCTTGTCCTGACGGATGAATCCATACCGGAGGGGGTGGCGGAAATGAGGTTCAAGTATTCCGGAGGAAGTGCCGCGCTTAATCCGTTTACAGGTGAGGGTACTGTAAAGAGTAACCAGACAGAGACCATTGCCGTCCGGACCGGACAGAAAAGGTATGAGGTGTATACCATCCCGAGATTCGAGGAGAAGGATGGGCAGAGACAGCCTTCCATGCTGAAAATGACCATCGAGGCATTGGATGTGTCTGGAAATACCGTCAAAAGCAGAGTGATAGAGAATATCCCTGTGACCCGTAACCGGATTACATGCTGTACAGGAGAATACTTTGAAGGAGGGATAATGGAGTACACCACACTGGCTTTCCAAGGCCTTGATGTCGAGGAGGATTGGGCAGGTACGGACGATATCCCGCTGAACCGATAGTCAGGATTCAGGTCAGCGTACTGTAATGTGCAGGCAGGTCTGCTGTTTTTCGTACTTGACATAACAGCGGTCCAGCCTGCGCATGTCGTACGCCACTTGCATGAGCACCTGGCGCATCTTGTCAACCGATGCGACGGTACCTGTCAGTGGAGTCTGGAAGGTGTAGTATGATATGTCGAAGGTGGTTCCGTAACAGTGGCAGGACTGTTCGGTGGAGTTGACATTTGTCTTACGAAGCTGCTTTACATGCTCGTCGGTCCTGAGAACGCTTGTCACGGTGAACCTGTGATGCCTGCTGTATCCGCGGTTGAACATCGAGTCCTGGAAAGCCTTGCCCATGTCTTCGAGCAGTTTGGCCGCTTTCGGAACAAGATAGGGGACGGAGTGAGTCAGTTTGTCTATCGCATAGTATCCGTCAGAGCTTATCTTTACAAGCTCGGGGCTGGACTGCGCTTCCTCAATGGTTACGGATTTCCTGAGGCCGTTTTTTTTTGCCGCCTCCATCTGGGTGTCGTTAATGTCGTTGAAAATCCTGTCGTACTGCCTTACCGGCTCGCGGTGGTCTTTGTTCGGATTCACCTCACCTTCCGTGATCAGTTGTTCTATTTCATCGCCCTTCTGTGACATGAAGCCCGACAGTCTGTATCCGCCAATGAAAAGCAGGATGACAAGGGCCACCGGAATGAGCATGAACAGGAAAAACACGATGTTGTTTATGGATTCCAGGTGAAAGACCCTTTTGATCATGTTACCGTACCATCTTATGAAACCGGCTGTAAGCGAGACTATCAGGAATCCGAATGCCGGCATGAAGGTTACGGATATCCTGTAGCCGATTAGACCGGAGCTTTCGTTGCGGTAGAAACGGCAGAGTGCGAGTACTACCGGAAACAGTATCAGATAACCGATAACTACAGCCCATTTCACCCATTTGACTTCAAGCTTTCTCCAGACATAGAACTGGAATGCTCCGGTAATAAGGCAGAGTACCCAGATAAGCGCAAGATAGACACCGGGTACGCGGATGTCATCGGGAAGGAACCATCGGCCAATGGTGTCCGTGATGATATAGAGAACGGTTGACAGCAGGATGAAACGTATTATCCTGATGTTCTTCAGGAACCTCTCGCTGGTGCTTTCGGGCATCGGGGCACCTGTTTCAATATCCTTATTTTCCATATTACCGCAAATTTAGTTTATTTGGCCTTGTAAAGATGCCGGGCTGGCATCTTTTTTTGTAATTTCGCGACAGATTAAACACTACACTGCTATGAAAGAACTTGACTGGTCAAATCTCTCATTCGGTTACATGAAGACCAACTGGAACCTTAGGATATGGTTCAAAGACGGAAAATGGGGTGAGATAGAGGAATCTGACTCCGAGTATGTACCCATGCACATTGCCGCAACCTGCCTGCACTACGGCCAGGAGGCCTTCGAGGGCCTGAAGGCTTTCCGTGGAAAGGACGGCAAGGTCCGCATCTTCCGTATGGAGGCCAATGCCGAGCGCATGCAGAGCACCTGCCGTGCCACAATGATGCCCGAGCTACCTACAGAGACATTCTGCAGGATGGTAAAGCGCGTGGTGGAGTTGAACAAGGAATTCATTCCGCCATACGAGAGCGGTGCATCCCTCTATATCCGTCCGCTGCTGGTGGGTACAGGTGCTGAGATTGGCGTGAAACCGGCCAAGGAGTATCTTTTCATGGTGTTCGTCATGCCGGTCGGTCCCTACTTCAAAGGAGGTTTCTCGGCCAATGCATACGCTCTGGTACGTTCATATGACCGTTCGGCTCCTCTTGGCATGGGTAAGTACAAGGTGGGCGGCAACTATGCGGCAAGCCTCTATGCCCATAACATAGCTCATGAAAAGGGCTACGGAAGCGAGTTCTATCTCGATGCCAAGGAGAAGAAATACATTGATGAGTGCGGTGCCGCCAACTTCATCGGCATCAAGGGTAACAGCTATATCACACCCAAATCAGAGTCTATTCTGCCCTCTATCACCAACAAGAGCCTTCAGCAGCTGGCAAAGGACAACGGCATGACTGTAGAGTGCCGTCCGGTTCCGTTGGAGGAGCTTAATGAGATGGACGAGGCGGGCGCTTGCGGAACGGCGGCTGTCATCTCGCCTATATCACGCATAGATGACATTGAGCTGGGCAAGTCATACGTCATCGGTGACGGCAAGCCGGGTCCTGTCCTCACCAATCTGTACCATCAGCTGCGTGCCATACAGTATGGCGACGCTCCCGACATTCACGGCTGGGTAACAGTTATGGATATCTGATATGGGCAAAGGTAAACTGGCCAAGTTTGCCGATATGCGGACCTATCCGCACGTGTTCGAGCCACAAGGCTCGTACCGCGAGGATGTCCCGTTTGGAATGAGGGGCTGCTGGAACAGCTCCTTCTTTCATAATGACGGGCCTATTGTTTTGGAGCTGGGGTGCGGTCATGGTGAATATACCGTTGGGCTGGCAGGCCTTTTTCCCGATAAGAATTTCATAGGTGTTGACATCAAGGGCGCACGTATGTGGTCGGGTGCCAAGCAGTCGTTTGAGGCCGGATTGAAAAACGTAGCATTCCTTCGTACGGTGATTGAGCTTATTGACCGGTTCTTTGCTCCCGGTGAGGTTAGTGAGATTTGGCTTACGTTCCCCGATCCGCAGATGAAAAAAGCTACCAAGCGCCTTACATCCACTTTTTTCATGGAGCGTTACCGTCATATCCTTAAGCCTGGTGGTAAGATACATCTTAAGACTGACAGCAACTTCATGTACACTTACACCTGTGCAATGGTTGACCACAACCATCTGCCG
>JAGAEZ010000005.1 GCA_017612875.1 Bacteroidaceae bacterium
GCATCCTTTTCCTTGGCAGTTTTCCGCCTCCCAAGGCCCGCTGGAGCATGCATTTCTTCTACCCCAACTGGATAAACGATTTCTGGCGCATCCAAGGGCTTATTCATTTTGATGACCAGCACCATTTTGAGGTTCAGGGAGCAAAACGGTTTGACCGCCAGCGTATAATGGAGTTCTGTGACAACCGAGGCCTGGCATTCTATGATACGGCAAGCAGGATATGCCGCCTGAAAGGCAATGCCAGTGACGAATTCCTGCTCATTCTGGAATCAGCCGACATCCCTTCCATGCTGAAGGAGATGCCGCTTTGCCACACCATCGTGACCACCGGAGGCAAGTCCTCGGAAGAGTTCATTAACATAATCCGCTCCTTCGGATCCTATGGGCAAGCCGATCCCGCAGGGCTGACTGTACCGCCTCCCGGCGCAAAGACAAGCATCAGCCTATCAGGACGTAACATAGACTGGTGGCGCATGCCTTCAACATCACGCGCCTACCCCATGTCCCTGCAAAGAAAAGCCGATGCCTACAGGCAATTGTTCACAAACGATTAATAATCTGTTTAAATTCGTTCCATAAAAACTTACAGCCTCATTATGAATATAGAATCATTCAGGGAATACTGCCTGAGCCTGCCTCTCGTAACAGAGGATATGCCGTTTGACGAAACGGTGGTGGTATTCCGGCTCAAAGGCAAGATATTCGGGTGCCTGACACTTGACAAACCCGATATAGCGGTACTCAAGTGCGACCCGGACAGAGCGCTTGAACTGCGTGAACGCTACACTGCCGTAGAGGGCGCGTTCCACTGGAACAAGAAGTTCTGGAACCAGATCCGCATGGACGGCGATGTGGATCGCCCGCTTATGGAGGAGCTTGTCCGCCACGCCTACAACGAAGTCAACGCCAAGCTCCCGAGGAAAGACAGGGTTGAGCCGATTTAGAACCGGGATTAAAAAACGTCCGGAATAGATGTTTCCGAACGTTTTTATATTGTCGCGTGGATTTACGCGGATGCCTGAAGATCTTAATCCAGCGAGTGGATAACCAATCCTGAGCGGAGCTTGGGCTCAAACCATGTGGTCTTGGGAGGCATGATGTTGCCCGTATCGGCTATATCCATAAGCTGTTTCATGGAAACCGGATACAGCGCCAGGGCCATCTTCATCTCTCCGCTGTCAACACGACGCTTGAGTTCACCCAGGCCGCGTATTCCGCCCACGAAGTCTATGCGCTTGTCGCGGCGCAGGTCCTTGATTCCCAGCAGTTGGTCCAGAATGAGATTTGATGATATTGTCACATCAAGCACCCCTATCGGGTCTGAATCATCGAAGGTGCCCTGCTTGGCGGTAAGCTTGTACCATTCGCCGTCTATATAGAGCGAGAAGACATGCAATTCTGACGGTTTGAATATATCCTTGCCCTTCTTCTCTACGACAAAGTCCTTTTCAAGCGCCTTGAGGAACTCTTCCGACGACATTCCGTTCAGATCTTTGACCACGCGGTTGTAATCGATGATTGTGAGCTGTGATGCCGGGAAGCAGACAGCCATGAACCAGTTGTACTCCTCATCACCGCGATGATCGGGATTAAGGCGGGCTTTCTCGGCACCTACCAGAGCGGCCGCTGCGGAACGGTGGTGACCGTCGGCTATGTAGAGTGAAGGAATACCTGCAAACCTTTCGGTTACAGTCTTTATGTCCTCATCCTTGTCTATTATCCAGAGCCGATGACGGAAACCGTCACCCTGAGCTACGAAGTCATATTCAGGGGCATCCTTGACATACCTGGCTACAAGTTCATCAAGAACCGCATCATCACGGTAAGCAAAGAAGACCGGCTCTATGTTGGCGTTGTTCACACGGACATGTTTCATGCGGTCCTCTTCCTTGTCGGCGCGGGTAAGCTCATGTTTCTTGATGTTACCCTTCAGGTAATCCTCCACACAGGCGCAAACCACCAGGCCGTACTGGGTCTTGCCGCTCATTGTCTGAGCATAGATGTAGTACTGCTCCTTGTTGTCACGGACGAGCCAGCCATTCTGCCGGAACTTCCTGAAGTTCTCGGCAGCCTTGGCATATACGCGGGGATCTGTCTCCTCGGCTATCGGATCAAAGTCTATCTCCGGCTTGATTATGTGGTACAGGGACATCTCGTTCCCTGCGGCCTCAGCAAGTGCCTCCTCAGAGTTGAGCACGTCATACGGACGGCTCTGGACCTTCTCTACAAGCTCCTTGGGAGGACGAATGCCCTGAAACGGTTTTACTATAGCCATGTTTATACTTAAGCTGTTGGCTGTTGGCTGTTGGCGGTTGGCTTTTGGTTTTGATCTAATAGCCAATAGCTAATAGCCAAAGTTATCTATTAACCATAAACTTGGTGCAGCCCTCCTTGATGAATCCCACAATCTGGTTTGCAGCAGCGATACCGGCGTTGATGTTAGCCTCGGCAGTCTGGGCACCCATCTTCTTGGGAGTGGCGAAATAACGGCCGGCAAACAGTTCCTCGAACTTGGCAGCTGCTGCCGGTGCGATATCTGATACGAACTTAAGGTCATCACGCTCCTGCATGAGCTGGATAAGCTCCTCTTCGTTGATAATCTCCTTACGGGCTGAGTTGACCAGGACGGCACCCTTGGGCATCAGGCTGACCAGCTTGCGTCCGATCGAGTTCTTGGTCTCATCGGTTGCAGGAAGATGCAGCGAGATGAACTGGCAGGTCCTGTACATCTCCTCAACGTTATCGACAGCATGTACTCCGGCAGCCTCGATAACCTCCTTGGGACAATAGGCATCGTATGCATAGACCTCCATGCCGAAGCCCTTGGCTATGCGGGCCACATTGCGGCCTACGTTACCGAAAGCGTGTATTCCGAGCTTCTTGCCTAAAAGCTCGATACCTGAAGTACCGTTATAGAAGTTACGGACGGCATAAACCATAAGTCCGAAAACAAGCTCGGCAACAGCGTTGGCGTTCTGGCCGGGAGTGTTCATCACGCAAACTCCATGTGCTGTAGCCGATGCAAGATCGACATTGTCATAACCTGCGCCGGCGCGAACCACGCTCTTGAGCTGCTTGGCAGCATCAAACACCTCATCATCAATAATGTCACTGCGGATGATTATGGCATCGACATCGGCCACCGCAGCGAGCAAGGCAGCCTTCTCAGTATATTTCTCCAGCAGGACCAGCTCAAAACCGGCACCCTCGACAACCTCACGGATTCCGTCAACCGCCACCTTGGCAAAAGGCTTTGATGTTGCAACTAAAACTTTCATATCTATTCCTTATTATAAACGTTATTAATGATTCTGCTCGAATTCTTTCATGCAGGCAATCAGAGCGTCAACACTCTCCATAGGCAGGGCATTGTAGCATGAAGCGCGGAAACCGCCGACCGAACGGTGCCCCTTGATTCCTACCATACCCTTGCCCTGGGCGAACTTGAGGAAATCCTCCTCCAGCTCCTTGTATTCAGGAGCCATAACCCAGCAGATGTTCATATATGAACGGTCCTCCTCCTTTGCAGTACCTACAAAGAGCTTGTTGCGGTCAATCTCGGTGTAGAGTCTGGAGGCACGGGCTTCGGCACGCTTGGCCATCTCCTTCACGCCGCCCTGAGCCTTGAGCCAGCGCAGTGACTCCAAAGCCGAGTAGATGGTGAATGTGGGAGGAGTATTGAACATGGAACCGTTGTCAATATGGGTCTGGTAGTTCAGCATGGTGGGGATGTAACGGTCCACATGGCCAAGGGCATCGTTCTTGACGATTACAAAAGCCATGCCTGAAGGAGCCAGGTTCTTCTGTGCGCCGCCGTAGATGCAGTTGTACTTGCTTACATCGATGGGACGTGAGAAAATGTCCGATGACATATCTGAGATCAACGGAACCGGGCTGTCCAGGTCCTTGCGGATCTCAGTACCGTAAATGGTGTTGTTTGTGGTAAAGTGGAAATAGTCAGCATCGGCAGGAATGACATAATCCTTGGGGATGTAGGTGTAGGTCGATTCGGCCGATGAAGCCACCTCAACCACCTCACCGAATGCCTTAGCCTCCTTCATGGCCTTCTTGGCCCAGACGCCTGTGTTCAGATAAGCGGCCTTCTTGTTGAGGAAGTTGTAAGGAACACGGCAGAACTCCATGCTGGCACCACCGGCCAGGAAAAGTACTGAATAACCTTCGGGAACATCCAGAATCTCCTTGATCAGAGCCTCAGCCTCATCGACAACGGGCTTGAACTCCTTTGAACGGTGGCTGATAGAGAGAATAGAAATGCCTGTGCCGGCAAAATCATAGACAGCCTGAGCTGATTTCTCAATCACTTCCTGCGGAAGAACAGCAGGACCTGCGCAAAAATTATGCTTCATGACGATATAAAATGATGTTGTTTTTGATTCGTGCCGCAAAGGTACTCCTTAATTCGGTCGGAACAAATTATTTCAATATAAAAAATGATAAAGTTTTGAACAATATTCAATTATTTTGCAAACAAAAACAACCTAAATAATAACATTTTGCAAACATATCAAGCAAACCGGAAACAATTAGTCATTTTTACCTGCAAAAAGGAATGAATAACTGACAAAATGTAAGAATATGTCATTTTCCGGACTTTTTCAATGCTTCATACCCGCTGACATGTCAGCGCCTATGGGATGGTTTTCCTCCAGTCCGCATAGGAACAATCACCGGCGTGAAAAGGCAATCGAAATGACAGCGCACAGTCCCATCAGGAACGGATAATAGAGATACGGTATTATCGATGACGACGAAACGGAAGCCAACCCTGCCGCCATCAGCAGCTGGGCACCGTATGGAATAAGGCTTTGGACAAGACAGGAGAACGTGTCCATAAGGCTGGCGGTCTTTCTGGCCGGGACACCGAACCGCTGGGCCACGTCATGGGCTATCCGTCCGGTAGTGATTATGGCTATGGTGTTGTTCGCGGTGCAGACATTGGCCAGACTCACAAGACAAGCTATAGCTGCCTGAGCGCCGCGCTTGCCGCCGATATGCCGGGTGAGAGTATTGATAATAAGGTCCAACCCGCCTCCCCTGCGTATCATTTCGAGCAGTCCTCCGGCCAGCAGCGTCACGATAATAAGGTCACTCATGCCGGCAATACCCTCGCCTGCCGATTTCATCCATCCTGTCCATCCGAAGCTTCCCGTCAGGAATCCTATCACCGCATTGACCACGACTCCCACGGTCAGGACAAGAGTCACGTTAAGCCTGAGCAGGGCCAGCACTATGACGAGCAGATACGGAAGCACCAGCAGAGGGTTGGCAGGCGCAATGTCGCCGCTGAAACCCACTTCACGCCCCATAATGACGTAAATCACCGTTACAATCACGAAAGCCGGCGTGACTATCAGCAGGTTAGCCTTGAACTTGTCGGCCATCTCGCATCCCGCCGCCTGTGTGGCCGCTATCGTAGTGTCCGATATGAACGACAGGTTGTCACCGAAAAAGGCACCGCCCACAATTATTGCTGCCATGAACGGCTGTGAGAGTCCGCACTGTTCCGCTATCCCGGCCCCGATGGGCACTAAAGCCACAATTGTCCCCACACTGGTCCCCATAGCCATTGAAATCAGGCATGCGGTCACGAACAGCCCGGCCAGAATGACACCGGGCGGGATTATCCCGAGCATGAGCGACACGGTGGCATCGACCGAACCTATCGCCTTGGCGGTGTTGGCGAAAGCTCCTGCAAGTATGAAAATCCAGATCATGAGCATGATGTCCGGATTCCCGGCACCCTTGGAGAAAGCACGGACCCGCTCAGCCAACGGTCCGCCGGCCACAGCGACAGCATAGACACATGCTATCAGGAAAGCCGATGACACAGGCACAGCGTAGAAATCCTCGGCAATGACCGACGAGAGCACATAGACCAGAAGGAATATCAACAGCGGAGTCAGTGACAACAATCCTCCCCTGCCTGCCCTGCCAGACTTGCGGGCATCCTTTTTTCCGGAACCTTCCATACTGATGACTCGACTCGACAAGCTGTTGCAAAGGTACGGAATAATATCAGAAGTTCCTCTTATGGATAACAGTCGGATCCATTGCACTTGTCAATACTGACAGATTAAACGACAAAAAATGCACAATGAATCAAAATAACGATTCTTTGGCGTAATTTTGCGAAGTATGAAAAAGGACCTGATAGTCTCTCTTATACTGCTTCTGCCGTGCTGTATCTGCAAACCGGCAACCAAGCCCGATATCATTGACAGTGAACAATATTCACGTTTTGACGAATCGGCCTGGGCCGATGACGACATATCGGGCACCAAATTTGACCGCACAGTCCGGATTGTTTTTGCAAAAGGCGGCGTACGTGTAAAAGGCGATGCCAAAAAGACCGTGAGCGTGCAGGGAAACCACGTTACGGTAAGAAACGCCACGAAAGAGAATGTCTGTTACAAGCTTAGCGGAACGGCGCAGGACGGCAGTTTCAAGATATACAGTTCAAGCAAGCTGGCCATTGAGATAGACGGTCTTAACCTGACCAATCCTGCCGGTGCGGCCATAAACAACCAGAGCAAGAAGAGGTGCTTTGTGGTTGTCAAAGGGGTAAACACATTGACAGACGGCACATCATATACCCGGACTCCGGCCGGTGAAGACGAGAAAGCGGCACTGTTCAGCGAGGGACAGCTCATATTCAGCGGTGACGGTACTCTTTTTGTAAACGCAAAAGGCAAATCCGGTATCAGCAGCGATGAATACGTGCGGTTTATGGATAAGCCGGCGGTCAACGTAGCCGCATCATCGGGGCACGGCATACGCGGAAAGGAGGCCGTGATAATCTCCGGCGGATGCATAGGCGTCATTGCATCGGGCGATATGAAGAAGGGCATCACATCCGATTCGCTGGTATGCATCAACGGTGGCAGTACGGTTGTATATATGTCAGGAACAGCGGCATACGATGAGGATGACGCCGAGCACAAAGGTACGGCAGGCGTCAAGGCGGACCATCTGTTTGAGATGAACGGCGGCACGCTTGACATTGTAAGCTTTGGTACCGGAGGCAAAGGCATCAGCGGTAACGGGACAGCCTGCTTCAACGGCGGAGAGGTCCGTGTCACCGCAATAGGCGCGAACTACGGCTCATCAGGAGGCAGGCGGTTCGGCCCAGGTCCCTCTTCATCATCAAACAGCGTATCGGCCAAGGGCATGAAGTTTGACGGAAACATCATATTCACAGGCGGTAAAGTCAGCGTACAGTGCGCATCGCATGAGGGTATTGAATCC
>JAGAEZ010000141.1 GCA_017612875.1 Bacteroidaceae bacterium
ACCATACGTCAGATCAAGAAGATTTCCAAGAAGATTGCAGGTGCGCTGAACATTTCAGGTCCGTTCAACATTCAGTTCCTGGCCAAGGAGAACAGCATCGAGGTTATAGAATGCAACCTGCGTGCTTCACGAAGCTTCCCGTTCGTGAGCAAGATCACCAAGTTCAACTTCATTGGCATGGCAACAGAGATTATGCTGGGCAAAGAGGTTGAGCCTTTTGGCAAGACGTTTGCAGATATCGACTACGTGGGTGTCAAGTGCTCACAGTTCTCATTTGCACGTCTGCTTAAGGCTGATCCTATATTGGGTGTTGATATGGCATCGACCGGTGAGGTTGCCTGCATTGGTGACAACTATCATGAAGCTCTGCTCAAGAGTATGATATCGGTAGGAACACGTGTTCCGTCAAAAGATAAGGGCATACTGTTGTCATCAGGTCCCACCAAATCCAAGATTGACCTGCTGGATGCAGCCCGAATCCTGTATGATTACGGCTACAGGATTTACGCTACCAGCGGTACTGCCAAGTTCCTTGAGGATAACGGCATCGGCGTTAAGGAGGTTCTTCACTGGCCCGATTCGGATGAGAAGCCTAACGTGATAGACTACATGCGCAGCGGTAAGATAGATTTGGCCATCAACATTCCCAAGAACAATACCCCGCGTGAGCTTGAAAACGGCTATAAGATAAGGCGTACGGCGGTTGATTTCAACATTCCGCTCATAACAAACGCCCGTCAGGCCAGTGCGTTCATATATGCTTTCTGCAAGATAGGCATTGACGGCCTGGCAATAAAGAGAATTGATGAATACGTATAATTTCAATAACTATAACTATGTGTGGAATAGTAGGTTACATAGGCAAACGTAAAGCGTGTCCCATACTGCTTAAGGGGTTGTCGCGCTTGGAGTACCGCGGTTATGACAGCGCAGGTATCGCGCTGATAAATGACAACGGCAACCTGGTCATTTACAAGACCAAGGGTAAGGTGGCCGATCTGGAACATGCCATTGAGGGCAAGGATGTGAGCGGCAGCGTGGGCATAGCGCATACACGCTGGGCCACGCATGGCGAGCCAAACGACATCAACGCGCATCCTCATTTCTCTGAATCGGGCAATCTGGCGCTCATTCACAACGGTATCATAGAGAACTACCGCTCTCTCAAGACCGAGTTGCAGAACCAGGGCTACCACTTCAAGAGTGAGACCGATACGGAGGTCGTGATACAGCTTATCCAGTACATCATGGACAGCCACTCAATCACGCTTGAGGAGGCTGTTCCGCTGGCTCTCAACAGCGTCATAGGTGCATACGCTATCGTGATTGTGGATAAGACGCAGCCGGACCGCATGATTGCGGCACGCAAGGGCAGCCCGCTCATAATAGGTGTGGGTGATGATGAGTTCCTGGTGGGGTCCGATGCCACACCTATAATTGAATACACCGACCGGGTGGTCTATTTAGGCGAGGAGCAGATAGCTTTCATCCAGCGTGGTCAGGAGCTGAAGATCACTGACCTTAAGAGTGTGGAGCAGACTCCGGTAATCAAGAAACTGGAGCTGAACCTGAGCCAGATAGAGAAGGGCGGTTTCCCGCATTTCATGCTCAAGGAGATTTATGAGCAGCCGCAAACTACGGCTACGGTCATGAACGGACGTCTGCATCCGGAACTGGGCATAGTCAAGTTGTCGGGCGTGATTGACCACAGGGCAAGGATCATGGCTGCACGCCGCATCATAATTTGCGCCTGCGGTACGTCGTGGCATGCCGCGCTCATAGGCAAGTATATGATCGAGGACCTGACGCGCATACCTGTTGAGGTGGAGTATTCATCGGAGTTCCGCTACCGCAATCCCGTTATATATCCTGATGATGTCGTTATTGCCATATCACAGTCCGGTGAGACTGCCGATACTCTGGCGGCCATGCAGCTAGCCAAGGCGTCGGGGGCTTTCCTGTTCGGAATCTGCAACGTGGTGGGTTCATCCATAGCACGTGCGGCCGATACCGGCTGCTACACCCATGCAGGTCCGGAGATAGGTGTGGCATCGACCAAGGCCTTTACGGCGCAGGTGGAGACACTGCTGATGCTTGCGCTCCATATTGCGCAGGAGAAGGGAACAGTCGCTCCGGAACAGAGACTCCGTATAATGAAGGAGCTGCAGAACATTCCTGCCAAGATTGAGAAAATCCTCAAGCATGACAAGCAGATTTCGGAACTGGCCAAGATTTTCACATACGCGCACAACTTCATCTATTTAGGACGCGGTTACAACTATCCGGTGGCATTGGAAGGTGCCCTCAAACTCAAGGAGATATCGTACATACATGCCGAGGGTTACCCCGCAGCCGAGATGAAACACGGCCCCATAGCGCTTATCGATGACGAGATGCCTGTGGTGGTGATTGCTCCCAAACGTGGCCATTATGACAAGATACTCAGTAATATACAAGAGGTCAAGGCACGGAAGGGCAGGGTAATAAGCATAGTGACTGAAGGTGACAAGGATGTAAAGAACATTTCGGATTACTCGTTCGAGATTCCTGATACCGAGGAGTGTCTGGTTCCGCTGCTCTCTGTCATTCCCTTGCAGCTGCTGGCATACCATATTGCAATAGTCAAGGGGCGTGACGTTGACCAGCCGCGTAACCTGGCCAAATCCGTAACTGTAGAATAGGGCTCCGGTCATGGAAGAGTTGCATCACGAATGCGGAGTATTCGGCATATACGGTGTGGAGAATGCCGCACAGTATGCCTATTATGCGCTGCACAGCCTGCAGCATCGCGGACAGCAGGGGTGCGGGATTGTGAGCGCCGACAGGCAGGGCATGCATCTGCATAAAGGAGCCGGGCTGGTGATTGAGATATTCGGAGAGAAGCATCTGGATGAGCTGACCGGCAACATGGCCATAGGTCATGTGCGTTATCCTACTACCGATGTGGGCGGTATGGAAAACATCCAGCCATTCACTTTCCATCATTATACTGGTGATTTTGCACTTGCGCATAACGGTAATATCATTAATTCCAAAGAACTACGCCTGTATCTGGAGCGTCGTGGCAGTCTGCTGCAGACCACGTCGGACAGCGAGCTGTTTGCCCATCTTATAAAGAAAGACCCTACCGAGGAAGACAGGATAATCAACATCATCAATGCCCTGAATATGATTGAGGGCGCTTTCTCACTGGTCATAATGACTCCAAACCGCATCTACGCCTGCCGCGATAAGTACGGGTTCCATCCGCTCTCCATCGCCAGGTTAGGCGACGGTTACGTGGTGGCAAGCGAAACCTGCGCTTTCGATGCCATCGGCGCCGGATTCATCCGCGACGTCAACCCCGGCGAGGTGATTTCCATTGACCATCACGGCTTACGCTCAAATGACTACTCCAAGCTGAGAAGCCACCGTATGTGCGTGATGGAATACATCTATTTTTCCCGTCCGGACAGTGATATTGAGGGTTGCAACGTACACTCTTTCCGCAAACTCACCGGCCGTCTGCTCTATGAGGAGCATCCTGTTGACGCCGATATTGTGGTGGGGGTGCCTGATTCCAGCCTGAGTGCGGCCATGGGTTATGCCGAGGCCAGCGGGATTCCTTACGAGATGGGGCTGCTCAAGAACAAGTACGTGGGCCGCACATTCATCCAGCCTACCCAGGAGATGCGTGACAAGGGCGTCAGGATGAAACTCTCGCCCGTGCGCAGCATCGTGAACGGCAAGCGTGTCATACTCATTGATGATTCTATCGTCCGGGGAACCACCTCCCGCCAGATAGTAAGGATGCTCCGGGAAGCCGGCGCGACTGAGGTGCACGTGTGTATAGCCAGTCCCAAATATGCCTTCCCCTGCTATTACGGGGTAGATACCGGCACATACGACGAACTGATAGGCGCCAGTCATACAGTGGAGCAGATACGTGACTATATATGCGCAGACTCGCTCTGTTACCTTTCACTGGAATCCCTGTACAAAGCGTCGGGCCGGGATATGCAGACATGCCAGCTCTGCACCGCCTGTTTCAACGGCGACTATCCCACCAACCTTTACGATCATGGACGTAAAGGGTGCACGGAATAAGAATCCGGAAGTTAAGGTCTTCCGGAACAGGGTGTTTCAGTGTAGCTCCAGACTGAACACCTTCTCCAGTTCCTTGATTGAAGGATTTGCCTCCTTCATGCGGGCGTATTGCTCGTCGCGGGTGAGGATGTGATCCATGTTGCGCGACTCGTCAACGCTGACCGTCATCTCTATCGCGGGATTGTTGAAACTCTCCCGGATGTGGGCCAGGATGCGTTCCCTGCTTGCGTTGATCTCATCGGCCACCATGTGGTTGCCGACGAAAACATCGAACTTGTCCGGACTCAGGACGGTGGTCTTGCAGTTGATCATGCGGTTCTTGAGCGGAGTGTCCTGACGGGGCAGGGAGGCGGCGAACTCCTGCCAATGGATCGTGAGCAGGTCGTCGGTCAACGGCTTGGCAGGCCTGGCCGATGCCGGGTCGTTCAAGGCGGCGTCCGATGCGGCTGCCGGAGTGTGATCCTTTCCCGGTATTCCGGTCTTTTTGTTTATCGGTGAAACACTGTTGCCGTAGATTGAGGTGAAGAGCTTGTCGGACTTCACTGTGGGGACGGCTTGCTTCCGGTCAGGTATGACGGGAGACATCCCCGATGCGGGCTGTACCTGGGACGGATTGCCGGAAAGGGCATCGTTCCGGGCATTGAGACCGGATTGTGATCGTGGTTGTGTCTGTGGGGTGGGAGTGGCCTGAACCTGGTTTCCGGCACTCCGGGAAGACTGCAGCCTGGCGGCAGTCTTGTTGAAAACGGGTCTTAGTCGTGCGGGCTTGCGCCCACTGCTGTCATCGTCCTCATCGGCCTGGGCTGCCTGGATAAGGGCCAGCTCCACGAGCAGACGCTTGTTCTTGCTGACGCGGTAGTTCAGGTCGCAGTCGTTGAGTATCTTGAGAGCGCGGTACAGGAACTTGGGCTGGCACTTGGCCGCCTGTGCCTTGTAACGTTCCCTCATCTCGTCGCTTACCTCAAGCAGCGGCAGGGTCACGGGGTCGCGGCTCACGAGCAGGTTGCGCAGATGGAGCATGAGCCCGCTGATGAGGTGGCTGCCGTCAAATCCCTTGCCCAGGATGTCGTTCAGGAGCAGCAGCGAATCGGAAATACGCTTTTCGAGGAACATGTCCGTGAGACGGAAATAGTAGTCGTAGTCAATCACGTTCAGGTTCTCGATGGTCTTGGCATATGTGACCTGACCGTTGGTGAAACTCGTGACCTGGTCGAATATGGAGAGGGCGTCACGCATTCCGCCGTCGGATTTCTCGGCTATGATGGCAAGGGCTTCGGGTTCAGTGGTTATTCCCTCCTTTTCGGCCACGGCTTTCAGATGGGCCGTGATGTCGGCGTTGCTTATACGTCCGAAGTCATATATCTGGCAGCGGGAGAGTATGGTGGGGATTATCTTGTGCTTCTCCGTTGTGGCCAGAATGAAGATCGCGTATTTGGGCGGCTCCTCAAGAGTCTTCAGGAAGGCGTTGAAAGCCGATGTGCTCAACATGTGGACCTCATCGATGATATAGACCTTGTACTTGCCGTTCATGGGCGGAATGCGTACCTGCTCGGTCAGGGTGCGGATGTCATCCACGGAGTTGTTGCTCGCGGCATCCAGCTCGAACACGTTGTAGGAGCGCAGCTCACTGTTGAAACTGCGGCAGGATTCACACTCCCCGCAGGCCTCGCCGTCCGGGGTGCGGTTCGTGCAGTTGATGGTCTTGGCGAAAATCCTGGCACAGGTGGTCTTGCCCACACCGCGCGGTCCGCAGAACAGGTAGGTGTTGGCGAGCTTGCCCGTGTTGATGGCGTTCTTGAGAGTGGCGGTCAGGGCTGTCTGTCCTACTACGCTTGAAAAAGTGGCGGGACGGTATTTCCTTGCAGATACTATATAGTCCGGCATGATGGTTGGTTTTGGTTCACGAAGATAGAGTTTTTTAGGCTTCTTTCCAACGGCGTAATGAAAAAAAACCGTAATTTAGCGGTCCTGAAAGATTCATGAGGATCGAGAGATGGAAAACGGTTTCCTGCCAGCCCTGAAAGCCTTCATCGGCCGCCACAAATACATTATCGTACTTGTGCTCTTCCTCATAGTCATTCTTGTGGCCGATGACAACAGCCTGGTGCGCCGTCTGGCCCAGAAACGTGAGATCAGGGCCCTGCAGGAAGAGCTCCGCGAAACAGCCGAACGGAAACGGCAGGACGAGATCCTGCTGCAGGACCTTAGCAACGACAGCCTGATAATCGACCACATTGCCCGGGAGAGATACGGCATGAGGCGTGAGGACGAGGATGTGTTCATGGAACGCTGACATCACGTACAACCGATATGGAAAACAGCAGGTACAGAGTGATCAGGGCATTTACCGTGACGGGCGGGATACTGATTCTTGCGGGAGCGGCCGTCCATATCACCGGATGGGAGTATGCGTCTGTGCTTTTTGCCATCGGCACTATCCTTTTCGTGACAGGCCAGTTCTCTGATCGCTACGAGGGCGATGACATGGTTATAAAACGTCTGCGCGGGCAGCAGTTGACAGGTTCCGTATTCCTTGTCCTGACCGCCGTACTCATGTTCTCCGGACCTTTCCACGAAAGCATTCTCCTGAACCAAGAAATAAATCCCAAGTTACGCACTTTCCTCATAGAGCTGACACGCCGGAACAACTGGATCGTGACACTCACGATTGCCGCCCTGTTTGAGCTCTATCCGGCTTTCAGGATAGAGAGACGCTACAAGGAACTGGAGAAGACCGGCAACGACATGAAGGAGTGACTTTTCCGTCAGGCAGGAGCGCAAGGAATCCGTATATTTTTTCAATAAAGATTTTTTAACAAGGTCTTGTATATTAAACAGATTATAAGGCTAAGATATTCTAAAACAGCCTTAAATAATGATAAAGGCGAATCAGTCAGACTTTTATTTCTGTAATTTTGCGCCGTCGAAAACCTAAGCTTCCAGATGAGTGCTCTATCCCTTATACGTAATCTTGCTTTTACAGGTGCCGTGCTGATTTCGGCCTCCTGCGGGGGGAACTATGTGATTGAAGGTACCGTTGGTGCGTACGGATATGAGGGTCAGAGACTTACAGTTGAGGAATTCACTCCGTTCAGTTCCACTTTGCTGGATTCCTGCTATGTGAGTCACGGCAGGTTCAGCATGAAGGGGAAGACTGACATGACAAGGCTTGTGTTCCTGTGCAGGAACGGTCAGCCTGTCCTGCCCATGTATCTGGAAAGGGGCAAGACTTTCATCTCCATCGAGCCTACCGGGATTCAGAGAGGGGGAACCCGTCAGAATGACCTTCTCAACAGCTTCCTGACCAGCAAGAGACCTCTTGACAACAAGTATGATGACGTGTGGCAGAGACGGATGGAACTGATGCGTTCCGGAAGGATAGACAACGAACGCATGTCACAGCTTCAGGACAGCCTGTTCATGATAGTCGCGGAATGCGAGGAACTGATTTACGATTTCATCACGTCCCATTACAAGGATGAGGTCTCCGCCGGAGTTTTCGCAATGCTTACCGCATCACCCTCAAAGCAGGTTTCTCCCCTTATGAAACGGGTGCTTGACGAGGCTCCGGACAGGTTCATTGAGACTCCCGTCGTCCAGGACTACATCAACCGTACAGGTTACACAAGACCCTGACGGACGCACCTTCTTCAAAAATATCTGTTATGCCGGGATTCTAAGACCCGCTTTCTTCAAGTCTCTCCCTGATTGTATTGAAAACCTGGTTTGAGGTTTCAGTCATGATTCTTGCCATCTCCTGCTCGGTGGCTCCCGGCTCTCTCTTCGGCATGACCGGTTCAAGGAAAGTGATATGCACGGGATGCCATGTGACATGCCAGGCATGGCGGGACATCACTGTATAGTTGCCGTCAATGGCAACCGGCAGGATAGGCATGCCAAGCTCCTCCGAAATGAGGAACGCCCCGCGCTTGAAGCGGGCCATCTTTCCGTCCGCTGTACGTGTCCCTTCGGGAAAAATGACCACAGACATGCCGTTCCTGAGCTGGGACTCGGCTTTCTTTATGCTCTCCATGGAGCTGACCCTGGAGCTGCGGTCAATGAATATGTGTCCGGCCATACGGCAGGCCCATCCCACGAAAGGAACCTTTCCCAACTCCTTCTTCATTATCCATTTGAACTTGATTCCCAGGAACCCGTACATGAGGAACGCGTCCCAATAACTCTGGTGGTTGGCGGCCACCACGTATGACTGGCATTTGCGGATGTTCCCGCGGCCGTGCACATGCACGGGTATGAGGAAAACAATGTAGAACAGACGGCCCCAGATCATGCCGGGCCAGTAGCCCCAGAAACGGTCGTTGAATATGGATCCGATCATGGTGACCAGTGCGGTGATGACGGTCAGGACAATCATCACCGGCAGTGCTATGACAATCTGATAGATCAGGTAAAGTGCTTTTATCATCGTTGGAATCTTATTTGTTGTCCTGAATATGTAGTGTTAAACTTCCCGTCACTATATACTGCATGCCCGTTCACCCATGTGGTGTCTATCTTCCAGAAGAACCGCTCGCCCTCGAACGGACTCCATCCGCACTTGGAGGGATTGTTCTCTGGGCCTGCAACCCAGCTGTCGCTGCCGTGTGACACGAGAGTGAGGTCGGCCTTGAAGCCCTTGCGTATGAATCCGCGCTCCCTGACACTGAATAGAAGCGCCGGATTGTGGCACATGAGCCGCACCACATCGACCAGGCGCAGTATGCCCCGGTCGGTAAGTTCAAGCATCACGGGCAGCGAGCAGGGCAGTACCGGCATCCCGGAGGCGGCCGTCCGGCATCCGCCCTGCTTCTCGGAGAGCAGATGTGGCGCATGGTCCGTGCCGATCACGTCAATGCGTCCGTCGGTCAGCGCCTTGTGCAGCGCGTCGCGGTCAGCTGCGCTCTTTATCGCGGGATTGCATTTTATGAGCGTACCTTTGGCAGTGTAGTCCGAATCGGTGAACCAGAGATGTGCCGGGCAGGCCTCGGCAGTGAACTGCTTGTCCTGCAGCGGTTCATTGCTGAAAAGCTCCAGTTCGCGTGCGGTGGAAATATGCAGGATGTGCAGGTGCACATCGGTACCTGCCGCCACATCCATGGCCTTTGATGTCGATGCATAGCAGGCCTCTGCGCTGCGTATGAGGGGATGGTACTGCACAGGAGGCTCTCCTCCGCATTCACGGGTATAACGCTCCATGCCGGCGTTGATGATGGAGCTCTCCTCACAGTGGACAGCCACCGGTACATGGGCGGCCCGGAAGAGTGTGCGGAGCGATTCGCGGTCATCGAGCAGCATCCCGCCGGTGCTGGAGCCCATGAAGAGCTTGACTCCGCAGATGTAATCCGGGTCAAGAGCCTCAATCAGGCCGATGTTGTCACGTGTGGCACCTATATAGAAAGAGTGGTTGACTAGACATTTTTCCGAGGCTGTGCGGAACTTGTCGTCCAAAGCCTGCATGGTGACTGTCTGCGGTATGCAGTTGGGCATATCAAAAACCGATGTCACGCCTCCTGCCGCTGCTGCACGGCTCTCAGTGGCCATGTCGGCCTTGTGGGTGAGCCCGGGGTCACGGAAATGGACGTGGTCGTCAATCACTCCCGGGAGCAGGTACCGCCCGCGTGCATCGATTACGGTGTCCGCTGCAGGAGCCTTGGAATCGTAGATGCCGGCAATGACCTCATCTTCAATGAGTACCGATGCTTTCTGCACCTGGCCTTCATTGACCGTCATGGCGTCCTTGATGAGTGTGCGGCCCATTATGCTGTTCAGGCTGTTTTCTTTTGCGGATATTTGCGGAACCAGCTGGAGATCTTGAGGCGTATCACACCGAAGAAAGCCTCGCTGAATATGCCTCCGCTCATCTTGGATGTGCCTAACTCGCGGTTCACGAATACCACGGGTACCTCCTTTATCTTGAAGCCGCACTTGTAGGCGGTGAATTTCATCTCTATCTGGAAGGCGTATCCCTTGAAGTGAATCTTGTCAAGCTCAATGGTCTCAAGGACCTCGCGGCGGTAGCATTTGAATCCGGCTGTGGTATCGTGTATGGGCAGGCCTGTGATGAAATGCACGTAGCGTGAAGCGAAGTATGACATCAGGACGCGCCCGATGGGCCAGTTGACCACATTCACGCCGCTTACGTACCGGGAGCCGATGGAGACGTCATAGCCCTCGTCGCGGCATGCGCTGAGCAGACGGGGAAGGTCGGCCGGGGCGTGCGAGAAATCGGCGTCCATCTCGAAGATGTAGTCATAGCCGCGCTCTATGCACCATTTGAATCCGGTTATGTATGCGGTGCCGAGGCCTAACTTGCCGGAACGCTCCACAATGAAAAGACGGTCCTTGAACTCACTCTCCATCAATCTTTTGACTATGTCGGCTGTGCCGTCGGGCGATCCGTCGTCAATGACCAGTATGCTTAAACGGTCCTCCAGCACGAGCACCGCGCGGATGATGTTCTCTATGTTCTCCTTCTCATTGTAGGTGGGGATGATAACTATGCCTTCACTTCTTTCCATCAGTCAGTATCTGAATATGCAATTCTTATTTCTCCAGTGCCTTGCCGGATGTCAGGATCTCATACATCTGCCTGTCCTTGTAGTCCTGCGTGCGCTGGTCCCAGAACCCGAAGTCGGCATCGTAGCACCATACGGTCCACGCGATGTCGCATTCATCGAATATAGATATCATGTCCTTCATCCAGGCGTATGCCATATCACGGGGCGTGCGCTGATAGGCTCCCCATTCCCCGCAGAACAGCTGCAGACCCAGGTCCTTGGTCATCCTGATGGCATCGGCCATGTCGTTCTTCATCCTCTCGCGGTTCCATTCCGAAAGGCAGTCGTTGTCCCTGAGAATCTTCTGGACCTGCTCGGGAGCATTATCGTACTCCTCTTGCGTGACTAACTTGCCGGGATAGTTCAGCTTCCCGTTGTAACGGCCAACATCGGCCCATGAGGCGTGGTAATGGGTGATGAGCATGGGACTGTAGTAGTGGAAGCTCAGGATTATGTTCTTGTCGCCGGCAGGGACGCGCAGGTCCTTGAATGTGCCGACTCCCTGCCACATGTTGGAGCCGATGACAAGCTTGCGCTTGGGTTCCAGCTTGCGGAGTGCAGCATGCACCTTCTCCACGACCTGGTTCCACTGCTCCGGATCCTCGGCCACCGGTTCGTTCATGAACTCGTATGCCACCATGCTTACAGGGAATCTCTTGAGCTCGGCTGACAGCTGAGCCCACATGTCTATCAGTTTCTGGAGCTCGGCCTGGTCCTCATAAAGCGCGTTCTTCTCTCCCTCGCGGAGCACGAAATTGTGTGACCTCAGGGTGTGGAGGTCAACTATGGCTCTCAGATTGTACTTCCCGCACCATTCCAGGGCGTTGGTGAGAAGTTGCCACGCCTCCGGCAGACGGTTGCCGGACTCGTCCCAGAACTGGACCTCGTCGATAGGGATGCGCACATGATCGAATCCCATCTCCTTGATGCGGGCGAAATCCTGCTCCCTGATGTGGTTGGCCCGGGCTTCCCCGCGTGCCTGGGACTGGGAAAGCCAATGGCTGACGTTAACACCTCGTTTAATCTCGAATCCGTTGCCGGCATCCGCCTTCGGCTGGCAGGAGGCCATCAGTATGACTGCAAGAGTCAGTATTGCTATGTTTTTTGTTTTCATATTGCGAAGATACGGTTTTTTTGGAATTATGGATTCTTGATTCAGGGAATTGTGGATTTTTGGGATAACGGATGTGGATAAATGGAATTGCGGCAGTATGTTTTTTGGCGGATTCGGCTTTTATTGGCGGGTGGTATCGGCTGACGGGGTTGATTCTTTTTGTAATTTTGCGGTGTGAATGCCTCGTGCCCTGTTTTTCAACGTCAACGACAAGACCTATGACAAAGCCGGAAACAGAGTGCGGAACATGATAAGGCAGATGACTCTATCGGATTTGAGTGTCCTTTACGGGGGCTTGGCGCAGACCAAGGCGCTGCTTGAGGTGCTTGCGGGAAAACGCGGCGGAAACGTTTTCCTGCAGGGACTGCATGCGTCATCGGCTCCGCTCCTGTTCTCGGGAATGGTCCGGAAGTGGGACAAGCCGTGCCTGCTGGCCATACTTGACGACCAGGAGGAATCGGCCTATTTCTATCATGACATGGTGCAAACCTTAGGCGATGAGGACGTGCTCTACTTCCCGTCAGCCTACCGTCGTGCCGCCAAGTACGGTCAGAAGGACGATGCGAGCGAGATACTGCGGACCGAGGTGCTTAGCCGGCTGACTACCGTCGGGCCTGGGGCTGCAACTGTAGTCATCGTGACATCGCCCGATGCTTTGGCTGAGAAGGTCGTCTCCAAGGCGGGCCTGGAGGACAAGTCTGTGCACCTGTCGGTGGGACAGACAGTGGACCGCGAGGAGCTTCAGAAACGGCTTTTCACGTTGGGTTTCGAGCGCGTGGACTACGTATATGAGCCTGGGCAGTACGCCTTGCGCGGCAGTATCCTGGACGTGTTCTCGTTCTCATCGGAATATCCCTTGCGCATCGATTTCTTCGGTGATGACATTGACAGCATCCGCCAGTTCTCGGTCGATACGCAGCTCTCCACCGACAGGAAGGAGAGTGTGGTGATAGTGCCGGATATGGACAAGGTGGAGGGGGCGCAGGTGTCGCTCCTGGATTTCCTGCCTGCCGACACGGTGCTGGCTGTCAAGGATATGCTGCTCACTGCCGACCGCATGACCACTGTCAGCCGCGAGGTGACCGACAACGGGAGCATAGCCGCCAGGATGCGTATGGCCGAAGCCGTTGCGAACGCAGGCGCGGAAGCTGACGCCGAAGTTGCAATGCCGGCACTGCTGACCGCCGAGGATTTCCTCCGAAAGACCTCACAGTTCCGCGTGGTGGAGTTCGGAAACAGACCGACAGGCGTACCCGCAGTCACGATAAAATTCGACACGACCCCGCAGCCGCTGTTCCACAAGAACTTCGACCTGGTATCCAGGAGCCTGACTGATTATATGTTGCAGGGCTACAGGCTATATATCCTGACCGACAACCCCAAGCAGGGAGAGCGTCTGAATGACATCTTTACCGAGCGTGGCGAGAACATAAGGTTCGTGACTGTCGGAAAGACACTGCACGAGGGTTTTGCCGACGGTCTGCTCAAGTGCTGTCTGTTCACTGACCATCAGATATTCGACCGCTACCACAAGTACAATCTGCGCAGTGACCGTGCCCGGAACGGCAAGGTGGCGCTCACGCTCAAGGAACTGCAGGAGTTCCGGATAGGTGATTATGTGGTCCATATAGATCATGGAGTGGGCAGGTTCGGCGGTCTGGTCCGCGTTCCCGATGCCGGCGGTTACCAGGAGAAGATTAAGATCATCTACAAGAACGACGATGTGGTGTTCGTCTCCATCCATGCCCTGCACAAGGTTTCCAAATACAAGGGCAGGGAAGGTGAGGAGCCGCATATAAACAAGCTCGGCACAGGTGCCTGGGAGAACCTCAAGGAGCGCACCAAGGGCAAGATAAAGGATATTGCGCGCGATCTTATCAAACTGTATGCCAAACGGTTGGAAGAGAAAGGGTTTGCCTACAGCCCCGACAGCTATATGCAGAACGAGCTTGAGGCCGGCTTCATGTATGAGGACACGCCCGACCAGGTCAAGGCTACGCTGGACGTGAAGCAGGATATGGAGAGCAGCCGCCCCATGGACCGTCTCATCTGCGGCGACGTGGGCTTCGGCAAGACAGAGGTGGCCATACGCGCCGCTTTCAAGGCCGTGGCCGACAACAAGCAGGTGGCCGTGCTCGTGCCTACCACCATCCTGGCGTTCCAGCACTACCAGACTTTCAGCGACCGTCTGAAGGACTTCCCCTGCCGAGTTGAATACCTGTCACGCGCCCGCAGCGCGGCCAAGGTGACCGCCATACTGGAGGATCTCAAGGCCGGCAGGATTGATATTATAATAGGTACGCACAAGCTCATAGGCAAGCAGGTCAAGTTCAAGGACCTGGGCCTGCTCATAATTGATGAGGAACAGAAGTTCGGAGTATCGGTCAAGGAGAAACTCAAGCAGATGCGTGCCAACGTGGATGTGCTCACCATGACCGCCACGCCCATACCGCGCACCCTGCAGTTCTCGCTCATGGGGGCGCGTGACCTCTCCGTGATACAGACTCCGCCCCCCAACCGCTATCCCATACAGACCGAGGTACACGTGTTCAGTGCCGATATAATCCGTGAGGCCGTGAACTTCGAGATGAGCCGCAACGGACAGCTGTTCATCGTAAGCAACCGCATCTCCTCCCTGCCGGAACTGGCTTCGATAGTGGAGCGTGAGGTGCCCGATGCCCGCGTGGCCATAGGTCACGGCCAGATGAACCCCGATGATCTGGAGAAGATTCTGACAGGATTCATAAACTATGACTACGATGTGCTGGTGGCCACGTCGATTATCGAGAACGGGATAGACATCCCCAACGCCAACACCATAATCGTGAACCAGGCGCAGAACTTCGGGCTGAGCGACCTGCATCAGATGCGCGGCAGGGTGGGGCGTTCAAACAGGAAAGCGTTCTGCTATCTGCTGGCTCCTCCGCTCAGTGTGCTGTCCGATGAGTCGCGCCGTCGCCTGCAGGCCATAGAGAGCTTCAGTGAGCTTGGCAGCGGAATCCAGATAGCTCTCCAGGACCTTGACATACGTGGTGCAGGAAACCTGCTGGGTGCCGAGCAGAGCGGGTTCATAGCCGATCTGGGTTACGAGACCTATCAGAAGATACTCAAGGAGGCTGTCCGTGAGTTAAAGAACGATGAGTTCCAGGAACTGTTCAAGGAACAGGCAAACGAGAAGGGTAGTGACGCTGGCTCAACTTCAATGGATGGTTCACGTTTTGTTGACGAGTGTACCGTCGAGACTGATCTGGACCTGTTCTTTCCAGATTCGTTCGTGCCCGACGGTTCGGAGCGCATACTGTTGTACCGCGAACTGGACAGCATGGAGCGCGAGACCGATATCCAGCGCTTCCGCGACCGTCTGCAGGACCGTTTCGGCAAGATTCCCAAGGAAGCCCAGGAGCTTATCCGTCTGGTCACCCTGCGCCGTATGGGCCGCGAGCTTGGCATCGAAAAGATATTTCTCAAGGCTGGCCGCATGAGCCTGTTCTTTGTAAGTAACCCCGACAGCCCATATTACGAGAGCAATGCATTCGGCTCAATTCTGGCATACGCCGCCCAGAACCCCTTGACCTGCCGCCTGCGCGAAGAGAATACCAAACGCAGTCTGCTGATTAACAATGTTCTTGATGTTGAGAATGCAATCAGCATCCTGCAGTCAGTAGCACAGTAGCATCTATTGTGCTTGTCATGTCATCAAACTATCTCAGGCTGTAAGTGAATATCAAGCCTGCATTGAGGGAATAAGAGTCATGATAT
This sequence comes from Bacteroidaceae bacterium, assembly GCA_017612875.1. Taxonomy (GTDB): domain Bacteria; phylum Bacteroidota; class Bacteroidia; order Bacteroidales; family Bacteroidaceae; genus Colenecus. The sequence goes on from JAGAEZ010000141.1 coordinate 15,517, forward strand.
GGTTCAAAATCAGTGATTGCTCCGAATATCCTGAATCTGGTCTTAAGCTCCACAGTTACCCAAAAGGGTTGGTGATATCTGTAATGTTTCCAGTCTATATTTACTCCGGCCTGTGTCTTGAGTCCCTTTATCTTGCTGGTTATTATCTCGTAATTATGGTCACTGTCAGGGTCTTTCATCAAATTTGTTTTCTGTTTTACTACGGATTGTCCTATACCAATGAACGGGGTTATGGAAAGATAAGGACCATCATATATGATATATCCTAAATCAAGATTCAGATTCCGTTCTGTTACGGGGTATCCTTTTCGCCATGCGTAATTGTTTGAGGAGTCAAAATAGAAATCATTGTTTTTCAGTTTTCCGCCACCCATGAATGATATCTGCAGATTAAGCATAAACCTCATGAGATAAATGTCAAAACCTAATGATATGCCGTGAAACGGTTTTAATCCGTCTGCTATGGTTCCAAAATAAGTCTCATTGTTGTACCCCATGTAATATTCGACTGCGGAATAACGCTTTACTCCAGTGATACTGTCATCAATAGCATTCACATCATATTCGCAGCTTCCTATTGAATCAAGCATCATCCGATATTTTTTTTCATATTTTGTTATTATTACAGTGTCATCAGCATTATTGATCTCTTCACGGAACAGCTCTATTGAATTGTACATAAGTGAATCGGTTAAATTATTGATCCATGTTTTATTCAAATTCTGCTGAAATTGCCTCCTGTGGTATTCTGCAATATCAAATATGACTTGTTCTTTTCTGAGTGTCCAGTTGTCACAGTGATCAGGATCATACCACGAAAGTATTCTGTTCATGGTCAATTCCTCCTTACGGGTCTTGATTCTGAGATTGCCCTTTTTTATTGTAGTGAAAATGGTTGTCAGTTTTAAATTAAGGTCGGAAAAAACGCTTTGACTGTCAGGCAGATGACGTATGCTGAAATCATTCCAGTCCAAAGGATTGTCTTTATTCCACTCCTTTAAGTACATCTCTTTGTAGTTCTGAGCTGTAGCCTGGAATGCAGTCAGAAAGAGAGCTATGGCTAATAATGCCTTTTTTAAAACCTGATTCCCCATATATCATAACAATATGTCAATCCCAGATTAAGGGAAAATGTGGTTCCTGCAGTTTTGAAGTCAGTGTAGGCACCATACAACTGTAGTCTTATTTTTGATTCAGAATAAAAATCAGGAGAGTAATTGTTGTATGGACTATGATAATACATACCGCTCAGTTTTCTACTGACCTTTATGTCTGCCGTAATACCTGCTTGCGCCCTGAAATCTGAAAACCTGCTCGTTTCAAACCTTTCTGACTTGTTGGCCAATGGCACATCCGATTGCTGGGAAAGAGCTGTGGCGCCTATGCCGGCAAAAGGCGTTATGGTAAAATACTGGTGGTCAAACAAGCGGTAACCGACATTGAATGAGTATTGTTCACCTGTTATGCCTATCCCTTGGCGCCAGTTGTAATTCATTTTACTGTCATAATAAAAAAGCGGCTTCTTTAATTTGCCTCCTCCCCCTATGGACATCCCGACAAACGAATAGATTCTTTTGTAATGATATCCGAATCCAACTGTAAGGCCGGTTACGGAACTTATGCCTTCCGAGGCACCCGTCAGGAAATGCTCATGAAACATTCCAATGAAAAATGAGAATCCGTGATTACCGGTGTTGAATTGGGGAACCAATACGGGATTATATTCAAGAGAGTCCAGCTGAGCCCTGTATTTATGCTCATACCTCATTATGACAGTAGAATCCTTACCCCCGTCACTTTCCATGTCAAAAGCCTGCAGGGAACTTTCTATCAAATCGTTGTAATACATCAAGAGGTATTCCTCCTTGGGGTTATGGTTAAATGCGGCTTGGTATCGGCGTCTGATAGACTCCACTATGTCAAATGATGTCTGATGGTACCTTAGGGTCCACTCGTCACAACGGTCGGGGTCATACCATGACAAAATCCTATTCATATATGTGCGGGACTTCATTTCAGAATAATGAAGGTTGCCCAGTTTCGTAATGTCGTTTGTAAACTTTATGCCATAGTTCAATTCTGTTACCTTCTTGTTTTTCTTAGGAATGGTTCTTGTCTGGAAATAGTTCCATTTAAGAGGCCCCTGATCCCAATATCTTATATTGTCTTCATACAGATTCTGGCCATATACACAAGCCATAACGACCGATGCTGTTACGGCAGTGATTATTCTCTTGACGTTTAATTGATTTATCATAGTGTCAATTATTAACACGGTCTGACAAAAATAAGCTTTTCTTATCCATTCCTCTGTACTATTTTGTGTTATTTTGTGCTATTTCATCTTCAAATGTGAAAATGATGATATTTGTTCTATATTCGCACATATAACCCAAAACTGTTATGAAGAAGTATATTCATTCCGAAAAGGCTCCTGCCGCTATCGGCCCTTATTCACAGGCCGTTGAA
>JAGAEZ010000142.1 GCA_017612875.1 Bacteroidaceae bacterium
CCACGGTGACCATTCGGAGCTCAATGACAGCCGTGAGCTTGCGGCCGAACAGGCATCGACCAAATGGCGGGAACGATGGTTCTGGAAAATATGGCTCTTCTTCTATCAGGGTTACACCCGCACTCAGGAGCGCATGACACCATGCTTCCAGGAGTTCCGTGCTGCCGTTCGGGGCAAATATGGCGACAGGATTCCGTCTGAACTTGGACAGGAGTTCTGCCGTCGCACTTACAAGCTGCTCAAGTGGACCAATATATCCACGTTCAATACAAGGGCTATTGTGCTGTATCTCACTCTGCTTATAGGTATGCCCTGGATATATTTCGTTTTTGAGCTGACTGTTATGAACATCATATTCTATGGCATGAAGGCTGCACATGAAAGAGTCTGCCGGGAGATGACGGAAAAGTTATGAAGAGACGCTGGCGTAACATATTCTTCCTGTCCGGTGTGGCGGCCGTGGTGCTGATGCTTCTCACCTTTGATACTGACTGGAACCGTATCAAGGATGTCCTGTCACAAGCCGGAATATGGTTTCCTGTCATTGTCCTGCTTTGGGGAATCATCTATCTGACCAATGCGTGCTCGTTCAGTCTCATCATCAATGACGGTACAAGCCGTCGGGTTCCGTTCGGCAAGGTGTTCCAGCTGACAGTCTCGGGTTATGCACTCAATTACGTCACTCCGCTCGGACTGATGGGAGGTGAACCATACCGCATTTTGGAACTGTCGGGACATGTGGGCGGCAGGAAAGCCACATCAGCTGTGATACTCTACTCCATGATGCATATCTGCTCACACTTCTGTTTCTGGCTATCGGCTGTAGTTCTCTATGTGATACTTCATTTCTGTGTGGGTTCACCGTATCTGCTGAATGTATGGATGTGTATTATGCTCGGCATAATGACCGCCATTTTCCTTCTTGTACTGTGGTTGTTTTCACTGGGCTACCGTTACGGATTTGTGGTAAAGGTGTTCGGTATCCTGAGCCATATACCTGTTGTCAGGAAATGGACAAAGGGTTATCTGGAGAAACATGGTTCTGAACTTGAGGAGGTGGATAGCCGGATAGCGTTCCTGCATACACGGCGCAGATGGCCGTTCCGGTGGTCGCTTTTTCTTGAGTATGCGGCTCGTGTCATATCCTGCATCGAGTACTGGCTGCTGATAGGATTGTTCATGCCGGGATTCACGTTTTGGGACAGCATTCTGGTCATGGCCTTCTCGTCACTGTTCAGCAACCTGATATTTTTCTCACCCATGCAGATGGGCGGCTATGAGGGCGGAATGGCTCTCGCGGCAGGTGGGGTGCAGGTGCCCGGCGCATACGGACTCTACACCGCACTTGTGGCACGCATACGCCAGATAGTGTGGACAGTGATAGGCATTATATTGATGAAGACAGGCAGTAAAGATGATTGAGGGCATACTGATAGATTTTGGCGGTACTATAGATTCCGACGGCATTCACTGGTTCAACGCATTCAGTGAGGCATACGCCCTTGTGGCCGATGTTCCTGAACCGCTGCTGCGGGATGCGTATGTCAATACGGAGCGTACCCTGGGCCGCAATCCCATAATCAGACCTACCGACACATTCTGCAAAACCCTGCAGACCAAAATAACCCTCCAGGCAGAGTACCTCCAGTCAAAAGGCATCACCATCCAAGCCCAGGACACCATCCTCTACACCTGCTACAACAAGGTAGTCAAGCATATCTCCACGGTTTCCAAGCCCGTCCTTGAAAGGCTCCAATTGCCTATGGTCCTTGTGACCAACTTTTACGGCAACATGCATACTGTCCTGGCCGAGTTTGGTCTGGATCATTTATTCAAAGACGTAATAGAATCCAGCGTAGTAGGAGTCCGCAAACCCGATCCCGAAATTTTCCGCTTGGGCGTGGCTGCGCTCGGCTTGGAACCGTCGCATACGGTAATGATAGGGGACAGTCCCGACAAAGACATCATCCCCGCCCGATCCATCGGCTGTTATACCGTATGGCTGAGAAACAGCGCAAAAGGAAACGATCCTTTTGCGCTGCCGGACAAGACTGTCTCAAGCCTGCGGGAGATTAATTTTTGAACAGCATCGGCGCAAACTGGTGCAGTGAGCGCCGCCAGGTGAGCCATTCGTGGCCTGTGCCAGGAGACTCGTAGTAGATGTGGTTGATGCCTAAGCCCTCAAGAGCTACATGCAGGTCATGTATGCCCTGATACATTCCTGCCGGCTCGTCAGTTCCTATGCTTATATACAGAAGGTGGTACTGGTCATTGATTGATTTGGGGTACATCTCTGCATCACGGCGGTCATTGGGGCCCCGGCCGGAACCGCTGAACCCGCCAATCCATCCGAACATCTCGGGATGGTCCAGTCCGATGGTATATGACTGGAATCCGCCGAGTGAGAGACCGCAGATGGCGCGGTTGTCACGGTCAGTGAGGGTGCGGAAATGTGCATCGAAATAGGGTACGATATCCTGGACCATCACCTTTTCAAAGAATGTGAAGTCAAACATGTTCTGACGTCCGGTAGCATTCGGGTCTGTGGCTACGGCATGCTCCATGACAATAATCATAGGCTCGGCCTCCTTGACGGCAATCAGATTGTCCATAATGTTGCCCAGCATTCCCTGGGTGCCCCATCCGGTCTCATCCTCACCGGCTCCGTGGAACAGGTAGAGCACCGGGAAACGGCGGTTGGGCTCCTTCTTGTACTGCGGCGGCAGATATACCCATGTGGTACGCTCTGCGTTCGTCAGCCCAGAGTGATACTTTACAATCTCTATCTCGCCGTGAGGAACTTTCTTCTCCAGATAGTAATCCACGCCGGCCTCTGGTACCTCGATACCGCTCTGCCACATGCTTGAACCGTAGAACTGTCTGCTGTTGGGGTCCGGAATGCGTTTGCCGTCCACATTCATTGTGTAGTAGTGGAATCCGGGAACGAGTGGCTCTGTGGTGACCTCCCAGATGCCGTCATCGCCCTTGGTCATAGGGTAGTTCTTGCCTACATTGACCGATACGCTCTTTGCATCAGGAAAATCATTGCGGAAAACTACGGTCAGGTCAGGATTGATTTTGGGATATTCCTTACCTTCAAGGTTAGAGGTGGCACTGGTGGGTTTTGTCAGCACACCAACTTGGTTTTTTCCTTTGCAGGAAATAATCGTTGCAACTGCAACAAGCAGCGCTA
>JAGAEZ010000143.1 GCA_017612875.1 Bacteroidaceae bacterium
CGACTCCTTTGAGGAGGAGGTCAAGGCTCTCGGATCCAGGACCGCCCATGCCCGTGCCGAGATGGAAAAAACGGCGGACAGGCTCTCCGAATCCCGCCGAAAGGCATCCAAAACACTTGTCAAGGACATAGAGGAGCTGCTTGTCCCCTTGGGAATCCCCAACATAAGGTTCGGAGTAGATATAACCCCTTCGGACGGTTATGACCGCACAGGGCACGACAATCTGCGGTTCATGTTCTCCGCCAACAAGTCCCAGCCCATGCAGGAGCTGTCGGCTGTGGCATCGGGCGGAGAGATTGCGCGTGTCATGCTCTCCGTGAAATCACTCATAGCCGGGGTGCGCACCCTTCCCACCGTGATATTCGACGAGATCGACACCGGTGTATCAGGAGCCGTGGCCGAGAAGATGGCCATGCTCATGAAACAGATGTCCGCCGGCGGCCGTCAGGTACTGGCCATAACGCATCTGCCCCAGATTGCCGCGATGGGTGCCGCCCACTACAAGGTATATAAGACCGATGACGACGATGCCACCCATACCCGTATCTCCGTCCTGAATGACGGTGACAGGATACGCGAGATAGCATCCATGATGAGTGGAGCCCGCCTCACACAGGCCGCTCTCGATAACGCCCAAGCACTTGTAGAACAATGGAAAACGAAATGATATTCGGCATACGCGCCGTGATTGAGGCCGTGGAGGCAGGCAAGGAGATTGACCGCCTGCTCGTCAAGAAGGACCTTCAGGGGGAACTCTCCAAGGAGCTCTTCGCAGCCATCAGGGGATACGACATACCCGTACAGCGCGTTCCGGCAGAGAAACTCAACCGCATAACCCGCAAGAACCATCAGGGCGTGATAGCCTTCATAGCCCCTGTCACATACCAGCATGTGGAGAATCTCGTCCCCACCCTGTTCGAGGAGGGCAAGGAGCCTTTCTTCGTCCTCCTGGACGGCGTGACCGACGTCCGCAACTTCGGCGCCATAGCTCGTACCGCCGAGTGTGCCGGAGTGAATGCCGTCATAATCCCCTCCAGGAACAGCGTCAGCGTCAATGCCGATGCTGTCAAGACATCGGCCGGAGCACTGCATATCCTGCCTGTGTGCCGCGAGAACAATATCGCATCCACCATCAGATACCTCAAGAACTGCGGCATCCGCATAGTGGGTGCCACCGAGAAAGCCGAACTTGACTACACCCGCGCCAGGTTAGACGGCCCCCTCTGCCTGATAATGGGTGCCGAGGACAAGGGCATCCCGCAGGAGCACCTTGCCTTGTGCGACGAGTGGGTACGCATTCCCATCCTTGGACAGATAGAGTCACTTAACGTTTCCGTGGCAGCCGGTATATTGATATACGAAACAGTAAAACAGAGGAACAATGAGAAGTGAACTGCACAGGACACTGATTGCAGTGCTGATATCCGCACTCATGCCGGCATTCGTCCATGCCAAGGCACCCAAATGGTTCAAGTCCGCCCGTAAAGCCATGTTCGAGATTGTGGCGTACGATGATGACGGCCATGAAACGGCCCGCAGCCACGGGTTCTTCACAGACAGTGACGGTACCGGAATCACTGGCCTCAGCGTCCTTTCCGGAGCGGCCAAGGCGGTAACCATCGACGGTCAGGGAATCACCCGCCCGGTGGAAATCATTCTCGGAGCCGATGACATATATGACGTGGTACGTTTCCGGGTAAAGACCGACAAGAAGTTCACGGCTCTTGCCCCGTCGGCCCACGGAGCTGCGGAGAATGACAAGCTCTATATCCTACCCCCCGGAGCCGACCCTGTGGAATCCTCCATCAAGGAGATCAAGGCCATATCCGGTGGCCACAGCTACTACACGCTACAGACACCCTGGGACATCACTCTGCTCGAATGTCCCGTAGTTGACTCCGAAGGCCGTGCGGCAGGCATCGTCCAGCGGGGCGGCGAGGGCGACACGCTGCTCTATGCCCTTCAGCCGGCATACGTAACCGACATAGTCATTGCGGCACTCGACAGGGAAACCGAGGCATACCAGAACCTGAAAATCAGGATTGCCCTGCCTGCCGAGGAGGACCAGGCTCTGGCATATATCATGATGTCACGCGGAGTCAAGTCCATGATAGAGTGCCGTCAGCTCCATGAACAGTTCCTGGAACAGTTCCCGGACAGTCCGGACGGGATGTTTGCCATGGGCACGTTCCTCATTCTGGAGGTTGACTCCACGCAATATGCCGAGGGCCTGGCCATGATTGACAAGGCCATAGCCGCATCAGCCGGTGAGAAGGACCGTTTCCATTGCGACTATGCCAACATCATCCTCAACACTCTTTCAAGGAACATACAGCACCCTTCGGAATGGACCTATGACAAGGCTTTGAGCGAGATCGACGCCGCCATAGCCATCAAGCCGGAACCCGTTTATCACCAGGTGCGCGGCAACATCCTCTACAGCATGGAACGCTACCGGGAGGCCTACGACAGTTTCGTGAAGGTCAACAATTCCGATATGGCATCGGCCGACACCTACCTCACCTCATACTACGTGAGCCGCAATATGGCCGACAGCCTGGAACTGGGCATTGCACTGCTTGACAGCGTCATAATGAAGCTCGGCACCCCCATTCCGCCCAGAGCCGCACAGGTCCTGCTTGAACGGGCCATCCTCAAGGAGGAGGCAGGTCTCAACCGCGATGCAGTGATGGACTACAACAGCTACGAGCAGCTTGCCGGTTCCTACAACATGAACTCCACTTTCTACCTGAACCGGCACAAGGTGGAAATCAAGGCCAGGATGTACGAACAGGCTCTGCAGGATATCGAAAAGGCGCGTTCACTGTCCCCGCGTGACTCCAGCCTGGTTCTGGAACATGCCAGCCTGCTGCTGCGCATCGGGCAGACCGACGATGCCCTCCCCCTGCTTGAAGAGCTCTCCCGCACCTATCCCGACGTGCAGGACGTGCAGCGTCTGCTTGGAGTGTGCTACATGAGGCGCGAGGATAAAGTGAAGGCCCGCCGCCATCTCACCATAGCCAAGGAGCTTGGCGACGAACTGGCCGCACAGCTGCTGGAACAGTTCTGACCAGTGACATTTTGTCACAAACGGGCATCTGGTCCGTATGTTGCAACATCTTCCATAGTAAACATTTAAAACGGATGCTATGGAATACAACCAGAACAATCAGAACAAACCGCAGAACCTTGAGCAGTTCGCCATCAACCTGAACGAGCGGGCACGCAAGGGCAAGCTGGACCCTGTCATAGGCAGGGATGAAGAGATAAGGCGGGTACTGCAGATACTGAGCCGCCGCACCAAGAACAATCCTATCCTTATAGGTGAGCCGGGTACCGGCAAGACCGCAATCATCGAGGGCCTTGCCCAGCGTATCGTGCGCGGTGACGTACCCGAGAACCTTAAGTCCAAGACCGTATATTCGCTTGACATGGGCGCTCTTGTGGCCGGTGCCAAGTACAAGGGCGAGTTTGAGGAGCGTCTCAAGGGCGTGATAAACGAGGTCATACAATCGGACGGCAACTACATCCTCTTTATCGATGAGATACACACTCTGGTGGGAGCCGGAGCCGGTGAGGGAGCAATGGATGCCGCAAACATCCTGAAGCCTGCACTGGCACGTGGTGATTTGCGAGCCATCGGTGCCACCACCCTGAACGAGTATCAGAAATATTTTGAGAAGGACAAGGCCCTGGAACGCCGTTTCCAATCGGTAATGGTGGATGAGCCTGACGTTCAGAGCTCCATCTCCATCCTCCGCGGACTGAAGGAACGTTACGAGAACCACCACAAGGTGCGTATCATGGATGAGGCCGTGATAGCCGCTGTGGAGCTCTCCAACCGTTACATCACCGAGCGTTTCCTTCCGGACAAGGCCATCGACCTTATGGATGAGGCCGCCGCCAAGCTGCGTATGGAGCGCAACTCGGTCCCCGAGGAGCTGGATGAGATAACCCGCCGCCTCAAGCAGCTTGAGATAGAGCGTGCCGCCATCAAGCGTGAGAACGACACTGTCAAGCTCAAGCAGCTCAATGCCGAAATAGAGGAGATGCAGGGACAGGAGAAACAGATCCGTGCGAAATGGGAGGCTGAGAAAGCCCTCGTGGCCAGGATACAGCAGGACAAGCAGCATATAGAGCAGCTCAGGATAGAGGCCGACAACGCCGAGCGTGACGGCAACTACGGCCGCGTGGCCGAAATCCGTTACGGCAAGCTCAAGGAGCTGGAACAGGACATCGCCCGCATACAGGAGGAACTGCACTCCAAGCAGGGTGACAGCGCGCTTGTAAAGGAGGAAGTCACTGCCGACGACATAGCCGAGGTGGTGTCACGCTGGACAGGCATCCCCGTGAACCGTATGCTGGAGAGCGAGCGCGAGAAACTGCTCCATCTTGAGGAGGAGCTTCACAAGCGTGTCGTAGGCCAGGAAGAAGCCATAAGCGCTGTTGCCAACGCCGTGCGCCGCAGCCGCGCTGGCCTGCAGGATCCCAAACGGCCCATAGGCCGTTTCATATTCCTGGGTACAACCGGTGTAGGCAAGACAGAGCTCGCCAAGGCCCTGGCCGAGTATCTTTTCAACGACGAGAAACTCATGACACGTATAGACATGAGCGAGTATCAGGAGAAATTCTCGGTCACACGGCTCATAGGAGCGCCTCCCGGATACGTGGGTTATGACGAGGGCGGCCAGCTTACCGAGGCGGTCCGGCGCAAGCCCTATTCCGTAGTGCAGTTCGATGAGAGAGAGAAAGCTCACCCCGACGTGTTCAACATACTGCTGCAGGTACTTGATGACGGTCGTCTGACCGACAACAAGGGCCGCACCGTGAACTTCAAGAACACCATAATAATAATGACCAGCAATCTGGGCAGTGACTATATCCGTGAGCGCTCGGCACAGGTAGGAACGACCGAGGAGAGCCGTCAGGAGTGGTTGGAAGAGACCCGCAAGCACCTCCTCGGGATGCTCAAGCAGACCATCCGCCCCGAGTTCCTGAACCGTATTGACGAGACCGTAGTGTTCATGCCGTTGCGTGAGTCGGAGATACGTCAGATTGTCAAGCTCCAGGCACAGGGCGTATGCCGCATGCTTGCCGGAAGCGGAATCAACCTCACTATCGATGATTCGGCCATCGACCTGATATCCAAGGCCGGCTATGATCCCGAGTTCGGTGCCCGTCCTGTGAAGCGTGCCCTGCAGACTCTGCTCCTGAACAGGCTCTCCGCCATGATACTGTCAGGTCAGGTGGATCGCAGCAAGCCCGTCACCGCATCGGCCGGAAACGGTGAAATCACTTTCAGCTGAGCAGCGGCATACCGGACAGGAAAGGCTTCCCACCCTTCATCGGGTGCCGAAGCCTTATTTTTTTCCGGTATTTCAGATAAAAGTTCCTAATTATTACTATATTCGCAGTTCAGTAAGCCCAATTATCAACTAATCAATATTGTCAAAATGAAAAAGATTATCCTTTCAGTCATGATGCTTGCAGCATTGTCTGTATCAGCTCAGCAACAGAGAAACAACAACGTTCCGTCATTCGCGGACGCAGTGGAGGACTTCAAGCCCAATGCAACCAACCAGCCGGGCAGACAGTATCCCATGGTCAACTCACAGGGTGCCGTCCGCGTACAGCTCCGCGCTCCGGGCGCCACATCGGTCCAGCTGGATCTGGGTCGCCG
>JAGAEZ010000026.1 GCA_017612875.1 Bacteroidaceae bacterium
AGACCGTAGATCCACTTACCGGCCTCTGTGCGGGCCGAAGTGACAGGATCAGTAGCCATAAACACGGCACCGAAGCAGAAACCGCCCAGGCAGAGATGCTCGTACCAGGGCATCTGGGCCATTGCGTTGTCGGGACCCCACTGGTTATATACCAGAGCCATCAGGATACCGCCCGCAAAGACTGAAAGCATTGTCTTCCAGCTTGCTATTCCGGTATAAAGGAGCAGCAGGGCGCCAAGGGCGATGGCAATCACGCTGGTCTCACCTACCGACCCCGGGATAAGGCCCCAGACCATATTCATATCAAATGCGGGAGCGGCTGTCGTGGTAGCGGCTGTACCGAGAGCGGTAGCGGCTGTCATACCGTCGATGTCAGCGCCAAGACCGCAGATCGCATGGTCAACCACCCAAACGGTCTCACCGGTGATTACCGAAGGATATGCAAAGAATATGAATGCGCGGGTAATCAGGGCCACATTGAGGAAGTTCATTCCGGTTCCGCCGAAAATCTCCTTTGCAAAGATTACGGAGAAAGCCACAGCTATGGCAAGTATCCACAGCGGGCATGTGGCGGGAACAATCAGGGGAATGATGAAACCTGACACCAGGTAACCCTCCTGAATCTCCTCGTGTTTCCACTGGGCCACGATGAACTCTATTGTAAGACCCACTACGTAGGAAACGATCAGTCTGGGCAGAACGGCCAGGAAGCCGAACCAGAACTGATTCCAGAAAGTACCGTCTATACCGGCCAGAGCGTAGTGCTGATAGCCTACGTTGTACATACCGAACAGCATCGCCGGGCAAAGAGCTATGACGACCATGATCATCATGCGCTTGCTGTCAAACGAGTCGTGAATGTTCACACCGTTCCTGGCAGTTGTGTTCGGAACATAAAGGAAGGTCTCGAAACCTTCGAAAACCGAACGGAAGGCGTGCAGCTTGCCACCCTCCTCGAATTGCGGTTTAATCTTGTCTATGTAATTTCTTAAACTCATGACTCTTCAGGTTATCAGGCCATTTCGGCACGCAGGTTATCCAAGCCCTCGCGTACTATACGCTGAAGCTCAAGTTTAGACGAATCAACAAACTCGCACAGGGCAAAATCCTCAGGAGCCACCTCGTATATCCCGTATGCCTCCATCTTGTCGATATTGCCTGTTATGATAGCCTTGATAAGGAACTCGGGATAGATATCCATCGGGAAGACCTTATCATACTCATTGGACATGATCATGTGACGCTCACCGCCCTTGACGCGCGCATCGATGCTGTAACGCTTCTTGCATGCAAGCCATGAGAAGAACGTGCGGCTCACGCTGTACTGCTTGAAACGGGGAGCGATCCAGCCCATGAACTCGTTCACGTCATCACCCTCCGGAATAACAGTCACCATATTGGCGAAAGCGCCCAGATAATCGTCCTTGCCGCACTTCACACCGGTAAGGACGTTGCCGTTGATGATGCGGATATGCTCCGTCCTGTCAAGACGGCCGTCCAACAGTGCGGAGATACGGGCACCCGCCATGACCTTGACGTATGAAGGATTCACCACGTCCTCACCGGCCACGGCAATCACCCTTGTCATATCGACGATTCCCTTGTTGAACAGGCGTCCCATGAATATCACTGCCTCAGGAGCCACAGTCCATACAACCTCACCCTTGTTGACAGGCTTGATGTGGTTGATCTGTACACCCACGTTGCCTGCAGGATGGGCGCCCTTGAACCTGTAGATATCCACATTCTTGGCCTGCGTCAAAGCCTGTGCGGTCTGGTCTGCACTGATGCTCAAGGTTGTGGGAGCGATTTTGGCAAGTGCGCTGAGTCCTGTCTGGAAATCCACTTCATTGCCTTGAAGTACGAACTCGAAATCGGGAGCAAGAGGATTCGAATCGAATCCCGAAACGAAAATACCGCGCGGGGTATCGTCAGGATTAGCGATGATGTCATACGGACGCTGGCGTATGAATCCGAACAGACCGGATTCCATCAAGGCAGACTTGATTTCATCACCGGAAAGAGACTGTACGCTCTTTGTCTTGAACTCCACCCAACTCTGCTTGGCATCGGGCTTGACCACGATGCTCAGGACCTTGCGACGGGCACCCCGGTTCACGGCAAGCACCTCTCCGCTGACTGGTGAGACGAATTTCACATCAGGGTGGTTCTTGTCAATGAACAGAGCCTCGCCGGCCTTGACAATCTGCTGCTCTTTTACAACCGGCTTGGGAGTGACTCCTGTGAAATTGTCGGGACACACTGCGTATGTACCGGACAGTTCCAGTTCAGTAATCTCCTTAACGGGTTCACCCAGCAACCTTATGTCCAGACCTTTTCGTAAACGAATGATTTCTGCCATTTTGTGTTGTTGAATTTATATAGAATTATTCAGTTATCTTAATTCGGGCGCGAAGTTAATAATAATATAGGTAACATCCGCTCAATCCGGCGATTTGTTTTCAACACTCCGGACATCTCCTTCCGGCGGATGCGGCGCATCGGAAAACTGTGGAAAAAATGTTTGTCCATTACCTGGAGTTTTACATCCGAATGATGTATTTTTGCAAGTTAAGACATTCATATCCCGAATGAAGACCGGAAGATTCCTGCATATCCTGGCAGCAGTGCTCCTCGTGCTGTTCCTGACCGGGCATACCCTGCTGAACAGCAAGAAAATCCAGCAGGAGACCGCACGTCGTGTGGTCAGCATCGCCGGATCCGTCCTGGGCACTGAAGTCAACGCCGGAATCGTACAGTTCGCATATCCGTTCGGGATAACCATCGACGGTCTGACGGTATATGACCTCGCCGACGACACTCTCGCATATATAGGTTCGGCCACACTGCGGTTCAAGCCGGCCGACCTTCTGTTCGGACGCCTTAACATAACAAGCATCAGGCTGCGCAGTCCCGGCATTTGGCTCCACAGGGACAGCACCGATTCTCCACCCAACTACGCGTTCATCATGGAGCGGTTCCAGGGCGGAGGAAACACTGACAGGAATATGTC